>NZ_JAEKCY010000014.1:0-165313 GCF_016405475.1 Pseudomonas sp. MF6767
CGATTACATCGAGATGTTTTACAACCCAAAACGACGCCACAGTTTCAACAATCAGCTGTCACCGGTAGAGTTTGAAAAGCGTTACGCAGCGAGCCTGGAGAGTGTCTAGGAAACCCGGGGCGATTCACGGTCGCTACTTCGTAGTCAAAGGTCAGCTATGGCGCTGAAGCAATCCCGCGCTATCTGATGACCAGCGCCAGCAACTGGTGCAGGTGCTGATGGAGGCGCGGAGAGCCGTCAAGTAGCGAAGGCAACAAATCATGCAGATCAGATGCGCACCGCTCGAGCAGAAGTAGATCAGGCGAAAAGGGCACTAGGGGAGAGGGGCCCGGTATGGTGGAGCGACGGCAGCCCGGACTACAACCGCCACAAGGCTGTTAACACGCCCTATGCTGAGTGGTACCGCTCACTGCCCGAGCCGTAGCGATCATGCGCGTAAAGGCACAGATTTTGAGACCACCTATTGCTTGACGCTCGCCGCTACTAGTTCCGCGATGCCTTGTCGCACGGCATCGATGTTGTCGTCGAGAGTCGTCAGAGCACCATTCACATTTTCTACCACACTGCATGCTCCTCGATCACCCACCCATTTGGCTAGCTCTTCGACGGCGGCGCGTAACGCATCCTGGTTATGGCTGAGGCGCTCAAGGACTTCAGCGGCTGTCCGTAGCTCTTTCATGATTAGCGTGTCCTGGTAAGGTTGGCAGCAGACCTTGTATCACGGTTTCCCGCGGTAAAGCAGGCGTCTTGGTATTTCAAGATGCCGCCCTGGTCGTGTTCCGCTCCCCTCATTACGTTCACGCGAAAGCTGGAGAGTGTGCAGAAGAAGTTTGCCACTTATATTGATCCGCCTCGTGAGTAGGGTCGGTCGTGGCTTGTAACGGAGGTTGACTTTCATACTGTGTTTGCATGCAGCCTGAAAGTCCGAGCAGTGCTCCAATCTAATAGGTGTGGTACTGACTCTCTGACGTGCCTTCTCGGACTAGTGTAACTATCAAGATGATTTTTGCACGCACACAAAAGCTCCTTTCGGGGCTTTTTCGTTTTAGAATTCTTCGCCTTCGACATGGGATTAGTCACTCAGCCCTGCGGAAGAAATCAGTCCCATTTGATCACTCATCGCTGAGCTAAGATTCTTCAATCTTATGACCAAGTGAAGCGAGGGGCTATGGCAGTTGTGTTCTTTCTACCGTGGGTATCTGCTACCAAAGAGGTGCGAATAGCAGATCTTCGTTTGATCCCTTACGAGCGAGGTCGACTTCCGGGTGAGTTGCTGGGCATACCGCAGGAAGCTTTCGACGGCGTACTAGGCAACTACGGCGATCGAGGGTTCGGCTCTCAACCTTCACAGCCAATCCAGCAAGCCGCGGTCATCATTTGGGACGAAGACACACCGGGCCTTGAAGCCTCGGATGCCCAGATCCAGCAGCGACTGGTTCAGTGTTCGTATCTCGCATTCTCTGCCTTGGTAGGTCGGTCGCTGTGCTCCACTCTCGACTACTGCAACGCCGACACACTCCAGGTCGTTGCGCAGCGGTTTGATGTCGCGTCACCTGCTCATTCCTGTGTGACCACGCGCCGGCGTGACGGTGGAACACAAAACATGCTGGCGGGCAGGGGAGGGCTCAAGTTCATTCGCCCCTACCACGTCGACAACAGCTCGCGAATTACGCTCGACATCCCACTGCTTGAAGCACTACTCAAGCTACCTGTTGGGGAGCTTAAGGAACGTATCGACGAAGCGGTCGTTTCCTTCCTCAGAGCCAACACCGATGCGTCATCCATAGATGAACGATCCGAACTGATCCTGATGCGGGTCGCCATAGACACGCTGCTTGACGTTCCGCATGACAAAGCTGCCTTCCGCAGAGCCATCAACGAACACTTCGACGAGCTACCGAACCCGCCCATCTGGCATAAAGGGAGCCTGGACGAACAGTGGTGGTGCAAGCACTGGGACAAGCACGTAAATCGCCCGCTCGACGCCTGGGGTCACGATTTCTGTGCCGCTCGTAACGCGGCAGCTCATGGCCCCGCAAATGGTGAGAAGGGAAGCATCTGGCCTCGCCATAACCACCTCATTTTCTCCGCCTGGTTGCTGCCGCTGATCGTCAAAAAGCTACTTGTCCAAGCAGGGCTTTACGAGTTCACCGCCCAAGATAAGGTCGCGAGGGCGGGCTTTGAGACCTTCCTGGCGCACGATCTACTGGCCTTCACCGACAAGGACGAGAATAAGGTTTGGTGGCAAATAGCCGAGTCTGAGCTTTATATGCCTCTGTTTGCTGAGCAATTGCAGCGAGCATGCGAATGACGAACATGGTGTTGTGGACTTGAGTCAACGCGTGCTGATACGCAGTGGGATACGGGGAGGGAATCCGGGAGAGAAGTGAGATCTCGCTTGAAACCGCCCTCGACCCGGTGTGTAAACCAATTTTTTGATGTGTAAACCACCCAGCTTTACACGTCAAAAAACTGGTTTACACATTTTCCTGAGACGCCAGCCTCAGGCCAACATAACCACCTGCCGGGATCTTAGTAATAGGCACGCCTGAAACTGGCACCAGGCTCGCCTATAAGGGGGGAGACAGTGAACGGATGGCGATGGTGTAGTCTAGGATCAGACCTCAGCAGGAGCGTACTCATGAGCACTTTGCCCCCCGATCAACAGGCCCGTTATTTGGAAGTTCTCGACGCCGCGAAGCGTTTGTATAGCGGCGATATCGACGCAGCCATGCACTGGATGTCACGTCCGGTAAAAGCATTTGGCGGCAAAGCTCCTGCCGCTATGGTCACTACCAGGTTAGAGACTGAAACGGTTATCGAGTTTATCAGGCGCTTGGAGCATGGGTTTATCGCCTGATTGGCCGCGAATAGCGCTCTAGAGGCGTGTCGCCTGAAAATTTGAGGCGCTTCAAGTAAGCCTCGACAGCTGTAGCGCCGCGCTCACCACTTGCAGGGCCCTGCGGTTCGCAGTCTGCGCACTGGCCAGGCAGCCGACTACCGCTCGTCGGTGAATACGCGAAAATCTTGCCGCTCATTAAGTATTAAATTGACGCTGACCGGACGATGTTAGACACAACAATACAATGTATAAGCGCTGTTTAAAAATTCATTCTTCAGAATTCGACCTATAGGAAAATCTACCTAGGACTGAACTGTAAGCGCCGAGCTAGAGACACTAGCTTCGCTGAGTGGATAACTTCAATATATAGATTATGCGCCTATAATAACTTGCAGGAGAGCGTTTAACAGCCTGACTTCTGCGGACTATCTCGACAGAGATGAATGTAAAACCTTAATGCCCGATGCAACCTCTACCTTTGACAAGGCACCATGATGCTCTACGCTACCCTCTACCGTTTGATAACAGTATTGAACTGAAGGAGGACAAGTGATCTATAATAAAACGAACACCAAAGGAGTCTTTCAAAGTATCTCTGAGAGCGTGGCTGGCTTCAGTAAACGAAGCATTAGCGGTTCGTACAAAAACCAGAGAGAAATTGCCTTCAGGTCTAAGGATAAAAGGATACCACTGGCCATCCTCGATATCTACTCCACCGTACTGCGGGCTTCGACAAGGGAGGGTTTCGACGCGTACCAGGTACATGAAGTATTCCGAACTGCGAGCCTGGAGTACTCTGTCGGCCTGATAACCTTAATACTCGAAAAACCCTTCAACAACCTCGATCTCAGGAAGTCCTACTTTCAGCTGTCAAGCTTTGGAAATATGGGCTTTGAACGTTCCCCGTCGCCACCTATGGATATTCTTCAGGGGCCAGGCTCCGTTGCCTTCAGAACACTGGCGCATATGAAAAATCAAAATCAGCGACCGGTATATGCATGGATTATTGATGCCGGCGAGGATTACCTAGGAGCTTCATGGGCCGGCTTTACATATGCACTACTAGAACATTTGGTTAAGGATGAGCTTGTAACAGGCGCCCTTCGCTCCAAGCTATTGGCTCGAGACCTTGGCTTGTAGTAGCGGTATGGCCAATGTATCGCTAGAACTGTGGCACACCAAACGTATTTCACGCCGCATCAATGCGCTGAATTACGCTGGACTCTATAGCCAGTCCTTCACTGACTAACTATGTCAGCACGGCTAACACGTCTGGGTATAGGATTTTTTGATGAGCCGAGGAGGGTGGTCGTATTCTGCGACTTGACTAGCGAGATGTATCTTGTGGCATATCTAAATTCCTAATCCGTCAGCCCAGAAAAAATATTAATATTGATCGACTCCATAACCAGTAGTGAGTTACAGACGTTATCACACCAGTCCATGATTCGAGCCGCGCGCAAGCCCCTTTCTTGATCGCCGCCCGGAATGTGGACAAATGGAGTCCAACTGGGATTTGGCTGCACACCCATAGCTCCCGCGTCCAGCCTTGCTCGTGCATAACTACCTATCCAACTCGCCGGTGGAGCAAGACAAAACGCGTAAAACTCATACGCATCAAACGCGGTTAGTGAATAAAGGCTCTTACCTTTTACATAAATTGACCACAGTAGTAGCTTCTCAAGCGCCACCAGCTTTAACCGATCGGCACTGCATGATCGATAAATCCGAAGGATCTCAAACGACTCCACCGCAATATTGAATAAACTTTTTGGAAAACAGTTTTTAGCATAAGCCTGTGCTTGGGGCTTTGAAAGAACGAATACTTCCCTATGTCGCATCCCAAACAATGGAGGCGGGCACTCCTGTAAGTGATAGCCGACATCCTGATCCGCATGGGCTTGTTGATGAACGTCCTTACGCGGCATCGAAAGCTGCTTACGCTTCCAGCCCAATCGATACTGGCGCGAACTCTCGCTCTTTGAGGTAGCAGGGGCTGACGGATCGACCCCGCTGCGATGAAAACCCAAGGCTCGATCAAGCAAAACACTTGGAGAACAATCCAAGCCAGACATTATGGGAAGCCTACACATCACCTTGTTTAGCAAGGCTTGAGTGAGTATTGGATCGATTTCCTCCGGGGATGGAACGGCGGTCAGGCCCAGGCTGCGCCTATATCTGTAAATCTCATCTACGAGGGCTTGGTGGACGGGGATTTGATAGTCCCGTAGATGACCTCGCATGATAAAGCATGGATTGCTGGAGTCTATTGATGAGAAACACGCCATCGAAAGGAGGCTGCGCTCTGAGCGCCATTCCTTGAAACTCAGGCGAAGGTGATAGCAAACCGAGAAAACGAACAAACTACGCTCAGATACTTTAGTGCATGGCAGCAGGTTGGCGAGGTATTGGAGATACTTCAGGGCCCGAGAATCGTCAAGTTCGCTGAACGGCGCTCGCGGTGCTCTGAACAGATCGGATCTCGACAGCCTGGGTTGCGTACCCAATTCTGGGCTCAAAAATTTGAAAAACCGATTAATCACGTACCCCAGTTCAGGGTCTGTTATCGACTGCCCAAATGGTTTCCAGTCTCCGCCATGGCACTCGGCGCCTGCGTTGGTAACGAATCGCGCTTTCCGAGTACCAATCCATGACTCTGGCGGCTCTGCGCAGAAGGCGCTGAAGTCCCTGATATCGGATGCCGTGAACTCGTCCAATGGCTTCCTCGCAATACAGATCGCCCAGAGGACAAACTTTTCGAGGAACGCCACGATGCGAGATTTGCTTCTTAGACCGGACGAAAGGCTCTGAGCGTAGCGGCAAAAATGCTCGTAGGTTTCGACTGCGGCGATGTTTGCTGGGAACAAGGCCAGATAACTGTAAATCAGGGCCGATTGGGACGCGGAGCGCCCATCGGCTTCGGCGCTGTCGTTGACGTTGGCTTTGGTACAACATGCGGTTTCACCGCAGTCTGTGAGAATTGATCTTGGGATCACCTTGACGTCCTTGATGGGGCCGATTACGGCGATGCTTCGGCCCAATGTAGCCAAGTCTCGAGGTTTAGCAATCCTTCAAGATAAACGAATGGGGCAACCCATCATTATTCCGTTTTGGTTCCAACGTCGATGACCAGGCGTTCGAAATTAAGCCAAGAGAAATACACAGATTTCAGTTGGTTAGGTTCGCCAGAGACGGAGGCTGCATCATTTTTCCGTTTTGGTTCCGGCAGGTGTCAGGATGCAAAAAAACGAGCTTACGCCGTTGGGGCATTCCGTTTTGGGTTCGACAGTGCCTGGCTGTAGTTCAGGCTTCACCTAAGCTGTCGCGGGCAACGTGTTGAGAGGAGATTGTTTCCGGCGATACGACAAGGTTCCGCTTTGGTTTCAACGCTCACATCATTGGGAGAGTAGGCGTAATAACGAATTCGTCGAATCAGTGACTTACGTCGCTTATGAACATATCCGACATAATACATTATTTAACATAATATACATTATGCGAACCGTCCTATGCGGAGCTGGGGGGCTCTGGTGGTCAGATTTCGAGCCTGGCACAGGCTTCGATCACTTGGCAGCAACCCGTACCTGGATATCAGTAAAGCGTAAGTCAAACAGGCTCGCGACACCTGACGACAACTCCGTCACGGTTGGCTTATCCGAGCACGTCATGAGAATCTACACGCTCAAACTACAGCTACCGATAATTGAGGTCATGGATGAAATTCAAGTTGTCCTTCACGCGCAAGAACAAATCAGACTCAATGGAAATGGACATTTTCACACTTGAAGTCGATGCTCATGTTGAGCCAAAACGAATCGCTGATTTTGATCAAGGCACAGCTTCAGTTAGCTTTGGATACCCAGGAATCACTGAGGAATACAGTATTGTCAGTCCACCTACCCAAGATGACCTAGTAGTTTTGGAGCTGGCCGGCAAACCGATTTTCAGGCTTTGGCAGCGAGATTCGGATGATTTGAGCATTGGTGCACCGATTACGGTGAGCCAAGGCGAATTCGACCAGACTCAGGGCAGTGTTACCCGACGAACCTGGTGATACACGCGTAAATTAGATGGAGGGCCATGAATTCTGGTCCCTTCGCCTCCGTACATATTCATATGCATTATAACTAAACTAAATGACTATTTAGTTTAGTTATATCTGATCGTTATCCATCAAAGCCTAAACCGATCCACCGACTGCGATAGCTTCCCCGCCAAACTCGACAATTCATCCGTCGTCGACGCCGTCTCGCCAATCACCCGACTGTTACTTTCCGACATCCCCGCAATCCTCTCCACCTGATGAGCAATCTCATTACTGGCCAAGCTCTGTTCACTGATGGTGCGAGAAATATCATTGACCAATTCAGTAGTGCTCAACGTGGCCTGGAGGATCTCGCGAATGGCGCGTTCCACTTCGGCAGTCACCGCCATGCCCTTGTCCACTTGGGCAACACCCTCCTCCATGCTGATCACCGCTTCACGGGTGTTTTGCTGGATACTGCCGACCATGCTGGCGATTTCCTGGGTGGAGGCGCTGGTGCGTCCGGCCAGGCTGCGCACTTCGTCGGCCACGACTGCAAAGCCGCGCCCTTGTTCACCGGCGCGGGCGGCTTCGATGGCGGCGTTCAGGGCCAGCAGGTTGGTCTGGTCGGCAATCCCTTTGATCACCTGGATAATGCTGTAGATCGCCTCGGACTCCTTGTCCAGCGTGCGGATCACTTGCGCCGACTGTTGGGCAGAACGGGCGATGCCGTCCATGTCGCTGACCACCTGGTGGATAACCCGGCCGCCGTCCTTGGCCAGGGTTTCAGCCTGACTGGCCATGTCCAGGGCACGTTGGGCGTGACGGGTGATTTCTTCGATACTGGCGGTCATTTCGCTCGCGGCGGCGGCCATGGTGCTGGCGGCGACGCTTTGTTGCTGGCTGCTGCCTGCCACTTCATGGCAACCCTGGCTGAGGCGCTCGCTCATGCCATTCACGCCATGGGCATTGCTGCGAACCACTTCGATCATGCCGCGCAAATCCCGCTGCATCGTCGCCAGGCTGCGAATCAGTGCACTGGCTTCGTCCTGGTTCTTGGGTTCGGCAATCGGCTCGCTCAGGTTGCCATGGGCAATGCTCTGGGCAATACGGCTGGCGGTGCGCAACGGCCCCATG
Organism: Pseudomonas sp. MF6767; assembly: GCF_016405475.1. NCBI lineage: Bacteria > Pseudomonadati > Pseudomonadota > Gammaproteobacteria > Pseudomonadales > Pseudomonadaceae > Pseudomonas > Pseudomonas sp. MF6767. The sequence goes on from NZ_JAEKCY010000014.1 coordinate 8,004, forward strand.
ATGCTCAGGGTCACCCAACGTCCTTGTGCCAGCAGCAACAGCAGGCTCGCCCCCAATACAATAATCAAGGTCCAGTTAGCGTTACTGATGGTTTGCCGGGTACCGGTGCTGGTGAGTTGGGTATTGTTTTCGATCAGTTCGCTCAACGCCGCCATTTGTTCTTCCAACTGGCTGAACGCGGCATTGAAGGTCTGCAGTTCCCCTCGTGCGGCCTCTGGATTCTCCAGGGCCAGCGCGACGATGCGCTCGCCGGCACTGATGTAGGTGTCCAGGCTGGGTTTGATTTTTTCCAGGCTGGCCTTGATCGAGGCGTCCAACGGCAGCTTGAGATTGTCCGCCAGCACCTCGCGAAAGTGCTCGGCATGCTCCTTGATCGAGCTGTTGACCTCGGCCGGCGTACTGGTGCTTTTGCTCAGCCCGACCAACATCGCCGACAGTACATCCGCACGCAGGGCGTCGTGCATCATGTCGGCTTCCATGTGGTTGCGCAGTACCGTCATGCTGACGTCGTTGTCCTGTACCGCATCGGCCATCCGCGTATTGCCCAGGTAGCCAGCCAGGCTCATGATCAAAGCCGTGAGCAACCCGGTCGCAATCAACAGCACCAAGCGTAATTTGATCGTCATAGTGGTACCCCGTGCCAGGAACGCCGGTTGGGAACCCAACCGTTTCAATGTCGCTGCTAGCTGTATCGGCAGCTGTTGCTTGTTAGTGAAGCCTAAGTTTGCGGATCTGCGCGGTTCCCTTAAGCTGACCGTCCGTTGCTCTACCTGGATCTGCCAAATGCCTCAACGTATCGCCCGTCTCGCCCTGTTGCTGGGCTTGATCACCGCCGTCGGCCCGTTTGCAATCGACATCTACCTGCCGGCGCTGCCCACCCTGGGCGCCAGCCTCCAGGCCTCGCCGGCGGCCGTGCAGATGAGTTTGACGGTGTTCTTTATGATTATCGGCGTGTGCCAGTTGTTCTACGGCCCCCTCAGCGATGTGTTCGGGCGTAAACCGCCGATTTATGCGGGCCTGGTGATCTTTGCCATTGGCAGTGTCGGCTGCGCGCTGGCACCGACCATCGAAGTGTTGATTGGCTTTCGTGCGGTGCAGGCGTTCGGTGCCTGTGCGGGGATGGTGATTCCACGGGCGATTGTCCGTGACCTGTACACCGGCCATGAAGCGGCGCGTCTGATGGCTTTGTTGATGCTGGTGATGAGTGTTTCGCCGATCCTCGCGCCACTGGCCGGTAGCGTGGTGATTTCGATCTGGAGCTGGCGCGAAGTGTTTGCCGTGTTGGCGGTGGTGGCCGTTCTGTGTCTGGTGATGACCGCAGTACAACTGCCAGAAACCCACCCGGCCGAGCGCCGCCTGGGCAAGACACTGGGCCAGGCGTTCGGCAGTTATGGCGCCCTCCTCCGCGACCCGGTCTTTACGGGCTTGTCGGTGGTGTGCGGGTTTGGTCTGGCCACCTTCTTCGTGTTCATCGGCAGCGCGCCCTTCGTGTACATCGAGTTTTTTGGCCTGACACCGACCCAGTTCAGCCTGTGCTTTGCGCTCAACGCGGCCTCGTTTTTCGCCATGAGCCAATTGACCGCCCGCCTCAGCGCCCGCTTTGGCCTGGCGCCGTTGATTCGCTGGTCGGTGGTGGGCGTGGCGGCGGTCATGAGCTTGCTGGCGGGCACCACACTGTGGGGTGACAGCCTGGGCTTGATGATGGGGCTGTTGTTTATCGGTTTCGGCTTTCTTGGCCTGCTATTGCCGGCGGCCGGGGTACTGTCGCTGGAGGATCATGGTGCGGTGGCAGGTTCTGCGTCTGCACTGCTGGGTGCGATCCAGATGGTCACAGCGGCTGTGGCGATGACCTTGGTGGGTATCTTTGCCGACCATACACCGGCGCCGATGTTGATCGGTATTGCGCTGTGTGCGCTTGCCGCGATGCTGACCACCTTGTGGACGTTGCGGCGCTTACCGGCTCACTTGACCTCAAGCGTCCCGCCTTCCTCTTGAGCACAGGAGCAGGCAGATTCAACATTCTGGTTGCCTGTGAGGCCCTCTTCGCAGGCAACCCAGCTCCCACATTTGAATCGTGGCGTATCCACAAGCCTACAAATCAAATCGGTCCACCGCCCGCCGGCGCTCATTGTCGTCACGCACGTCATAGCTGGCAGTGGTCTGGATGTTGGTGTGATGCGCCAGTTTCTGCGCAATCGACAAATCATGCTCCTCGATCACCCGGGTGATAAACGAACGACGGAAATCATGGGGCATGATCTTGACCCCCACTTGATCGCCGCGCTGGCGCGCGATGTAGTAAATCGCATGCTTGGTGATCCGCTCTCGGGTGATATGGCTGCCTCGCCGGATGCGGTTGAACAGGAAGCTGTCGTCCTGCTCGCCTTCCTTGAGGTGCTCGCGACGAAACGCCAGCCAGGCTTGCAGCTTGGCAAACGCCCAGTCCGGCGCGTACTTGACCAACTCTTTGTTGCCCTTGCCGATCACGCGCAAGCTGCGCTCGTCAAAGTTGACCTGTGCCAAGTCCAGGTTCACCGACTCCGACTTGCGCATGCCCGAGCCATATAACAGGCCGATCACCGCTGCATCCCGCAGGCCCTGGGGCCGAGGGTCGGCGGCGCAGACGTCGAGCATCTCGCGGATCAAGGTGCGACGCAGGTTGCGGCCCTGGCTCAGGCGCGTGCCAGGTGTGGCCTTGACCGAGCGCATCTTCAACAGGTGGTCCTGGCTGATCAAGCTCATGCGCCACGCTTCATTCATGACCCCGCGCACCGCATTCACATACAGCGACGAAGTGTTCGGCGCTAAGCCGTCCTCGCGCAAGGCAGCCACCAGTGCGATGACGTGTTCAGGCTGCAGCAGGTGCCAGTCAATCTCTTCGAGGTTGAGGTCTTCGAAACCCAAGCGGTCGGCGGCATCCTGCAGCACGTAGCGCATGGTCAGTTGGCTGGAAGGCGCCAGGCGGGTGAGATATAGGGTCAGTGGGTTGCAAATGGACTCGGTCAAGGTAGATCAGCCTTTGGATTAAATACACCGACCAACTATTTGATTAGTCGATGTATTTAGTGGATTGGCGAAGGCCGAGTCTAACCCAGGACCGGCCCTGGCACAAAATCACGGGGCCGATTCGTCGTCTTCGCTGGCTGCCTGGGGTTGGGCCTGGGATTGGCTCCAGTCAGCGTCCTGTTGCTGCATCAGCGCGAACCACTGCTGGCGCATAAAAGCGAGGTAACTGTCCGGCGCCTTGGCAAAGTCCTTCTCGTCGCCATAGCAGCCTGGCAGGGGCAGTTCGGTGCCCTGCTCCTTGTATTGGCTGACCAGCGCTTGCTGCGCCGCGACGCTGCAGTCGGTGGGCAGGGGCATGCCGCGCAAGGCACCAGCGTCCTCGTCCCACCAACTGGCGCCCACGCGGTCAAGGCCACGCAGACGATACTTCTCGGACTTGCCGGCATGCATGATCAACTTGAATTCGTTGGGGCTGACATCACTGGTGCAGGCCCGCGAATAACCGACCGTGGCCTGGGTATTGCCGTCGCCCAGCAGGTCGGTGACCTTGGTGGCAGCCCGGTCAAAGCGCAGCCCTGCGTCGAATTCGCAGTGCTGTACATCGTCGTACAGCATCCACACGCGCTTGGGGCGCTCGCCACCCAGCACGTATTGCGCCGCGTAGACAAAGGCCGATTGGGTACCATCGTCATCGCGCTCACCGACTTGCTCGGCGAGTACCAGCAGGTTTTTGCCTTGGCGGTCATCCCAGGTATAAGCCGCGACCTGCTTGCCGCGCACTTCCACCCCGTCCGGCACCTGGTCCAGTGGGGTCAGCGCGACGCCTTGATCGGCCCGCACGCTGGTGACACAGGCCACCGTCATCAACAATCCCATCAGCGCTGGCCGCAACTGGCCGCGTAAAAGCTGCACGCTATTCATCCGAGTACCCTGGCAAGAGAGGGCTTACTTTACCGGCACTTGAGCGCTAATGCAGAGAAGATTGTTGAAGGGCGAGCATTGGGCTGATCGCCTCGCTCAGATTGAACCAAGCGTCTTGTACGAAGCTCCGATGTCGCCCTGTGAGACCTACATGTAACGCCTTGATTACTTAGCTGAACCCAAGCTGTCTGCCTGTCAAATAAACGAGTTTTTCATCCGCCTTTCATATTCGTTGCACATTTTTGCGCTTAACCTTGTAGGCAACACTTGAGAGCAATCCGTGGATTATCGACTAACCTATTGAAAACGCATCATCTTTAGCCCCGTTTTGTAACCTGCGGGCTGTAGTTTTGCCCAATGAACGCTGCCGTTTTCACGCTTGAAGTCGCTTTAGCCCGAGGTCATGAATCTTTGAAACCCTACCCTATTCATTGCGTGTCGATCGTTATCCCGGTCTACAACGAACAAGAAAGCCTGCCTGAGTTGCTGCGTCGCACCACGGCAGCCTGCAAGCATCTGGCCTACGAATACGAAATCATCCTGGTGGATGACGGTAGCCGCGACAACTCGGCCCAACTGCTCGAAGACGCCGCCGCGGAAGACGGCAGCAATGTGGTAGCGGTGATCCTTAACCGCAACTACGGCCAGCACGCGGCGATCATGGCCGGCTTTGAACAGTGCCGTGGCGAAGTGGTGATCACCCTTGACGCCGACCTGCAGAACCCGCCGGAAGAGATCCCGCGCCTGGTCGAGCAAGCTGCCCTGGGCTACGACGTGGTTGCCACCGTGCGGAATAACCGCCAGGACTCGGCCTTCCGCCGCTGGCCGTCGCGCTTGATCAACCTCGCCGTGCAACGTTCTACCGGCGTGGCCATGACCGACTACGGCTGCATGTTGCGTGCCTACCGCCGCACCATCGTCGACGCCATGCTCGCCTGCCGTGAGCGCAGCACGTTCATTCCTATCCTGGCCAACGGCTTCGCCCGCCACACCACGGAAATCCTGGTGCACCACGCCGAACGTGAGCACGGCGAATCCAAATACAGCACCATGCGCCTGATCAGCCTGATGTTCGACCTGCTGACCTGCATGACCACCACGCCCTTGCGCCTGCTGTCCATCGTCGGTTTCAGCCTGGCGGCGCTGGGCGTGCTGTTTGCCTTTGCCCTGATCGTCATGCGCCTGGCCTTCGGCGCCGACTGGGCCGGTGATGGCCTGTTCGTGCTGTTTGCGGTGTTGTTTGTGTTCACCGGTGGCCAGTTCATCGGCATGGGCCTGCTGGGCGAATACCTGGGCCGCATGTACAGCGATGTACGTGCCCGCCCACGCTTCTTTATTGAAAAAGTGCTGCGCAACCAACCGGCAGCACCGGCTCCAGTCGTCGTGGTCGACGGCCTGGTGTCTTCCCATACTTCTACTTCTTCTTCGGATCAGGTCCAGTCATGAGTTCAAAAGCTGTTGTATTCGCCTACCACGATATTGGCTGCGCAGGCATTGAAGCGCTGCTCAGCGCCGGTTACGACATTGCCGCCGTGTTCACCCATGCCGATGACCCCAAGGAAAACAACTTCTACGGTTCCGTCGCCCAACTTTGCGCCCGCAATGGCATCCCGGTACATGCACCGGAAGACGCCAACCACCCGCTGTGGATCGAACGCATCGCCAAGCTGAACCCGGAGTACATCTTCTCGTTCTACTACCGCAACCTGCTGAGCGAGCCGCTGTTGGCCACCGCCCGCAAAGGCGCGTTCAACCTGCACGGCTCGTTGCTGCCTAAATACCGTGGCCGCGCCCCGGCCAACTGGGTGCTGGTCAACGGCGAAACCGAAACCGGCGTGACCCTGCATCGCATGGTCAAGCGTGCCGATGCCGGCGCCATCCTGGCCCAGCAAAAAGTCACCATCGAGCGCAGCGATACCGGCCTGAGCCTGCACGCCAAGCTGCGTGAGGCGGCCACTGCCCTGTTGCGCGATGCTCTGCCACAGCTGGCCCAGGGCAAGCTGAGCGAAACCGCCCAGGACGAGAGCAAAGCCACCTACTTCGGTCGTCGCACCGCCGCCGATGGCAAGCTGGACTGGAAAAAACCTGCCGAGCAACTGTTCAACCTGGTACGCGCAGTGACCCAGCCGTACCCCGGCGCCTTCTGCGCCGTGGGCGAGCACAAGCTGATCGTGTGGCAAGCCGACGTGGTCAAGGGCAACGAAGGTTTGGCGCCTGGCCGTGTAATCAGCGTCAACCCGCTGCGCATTGCCTGCGGTGAAGATTCCCTGGTGGTCAAGTTCGGCCAGCGCAACGAAAACGGCCTGTACCTGGCCGGCCCGTCCCTGGCCGATGAACTGGGCCTGGTAGACGGTTCCGTGCTGCGCGGCGCCGAGTCGGGCCGCAAGCCGCGCCGTACCCGTGTGCTGATCCTGGGCGTGAACGGTTTTATCGGTAACCACCTGTCCGAGCGCCTGCTGCGTGACGACCGCTACGAAGTCTATGGCCTGGACATCGGCTCCGACGCCATCGAGCGCCTGCGCAGCCACCCGAACTTCCATTACGTGGAAGGCGACATCAGCATCCACACCGAGTGGATCGAGTACCACATCAAGAAATGCGACGTGGTGCTGCCGCTGGTGGCCATCGCCACGCCGATCGAATACACCCGTAACCCGCTGCGCGTGTTCGAACTGGACTTCGAAGAAAACCTCAAGCTGGTGCGCTACTGCGTCAAGTACAACAAGCGCGTGATTTTCCCGTCGACCTCCGAAGTCTATGGCATGTGCCAAGACCAGTATTTCGACGAAGACACCTCCAACCTGGTGGTGGGCCCGGTCAACAAGCAACGCTGGATCTACTCCGTCTCCAAGCAACTGCTGGACCGCGTGATCTGGGCCTACGGCGACAAGGGCCTGAAGTTCACCCTGTTCCGTCCATTCAACTGGATGGGCCCGCGCCTGGACCGCCTGGACTCGGCGCGTATCGGCAGCTCCCGCGCCATTACCCAGCTGATCCTGAACCTGGTGGAAGGCACGCCGATCCGTCTGTTCGACGGTGGTGAGCAGAAGCGTTGCTTCACCGACATTGCCGACGGCATCGAAGCCCTGGCGCGCATCATTGATAACGACAATGGCGTCTGCGACGGCCAGATCATCAACATCGGCAACCCCGAAAACGAAGCCAGCATTCGCCAGTTGGGCGAAGAACTGCTGCGTCAGTTCGAGGCTCACCCACTGCGCCACAATTTCCCGCCGTTCGCCGGTTTCCGCGACGTCGAGAGCAAGGCGTTCTACGGCACAGGTTACCAGGACGTGGCGCACCGCAAGCCGAGCATCGAAAACGCCAAGCGCCTGCTGAACTGGGAGCCGAGCGTGCAGATGAGCGAAACCATCGGCAACACGCTCGATTTCTTCTTGCGTGAAGCCATGCTTGAAATTGCGGATAAAAAGTAATGCAGGCAGGTCTTCGCATCGACGTCGACACCTACCGCGGCACCCGTGAAGGTGTGCCACGGTTGCTCGACTCCCTGGCCGAAGCTGGGGTCAAAGCGACGTTCTTCTTCAGTGTCGGGCCGGACAACATGGGGCGCCACTTGTGGCGCCTGATCCGCCCGCAGTTTTTGTGGAAGATGCTGCGTTCCAACGCTGCCGGCCTGTATGGCTGGGATATTTTGCTGGCCGGCACCGCCTGGCCAGGCAAGCCGATTGGCCGCGACCTGGGGCATTTGATGCGCCAGGCCAAGGCCGCCGGGCATGAAGTCGGCCTGCACGCCTGGGACCACCATGGCTGGCAGGCCAACACCGGGCGTTGGAGCGAGGCACAGCTGGTCGAGCAGATTCGGCGCGGCGTAGACACCTTGAGCGACATCCTCGGCGAGCGCGTCGACTGTTCAGCGGCCGCCGGCTGGCGTGCCGATGAGCGCGTGGTGCAAGCCAAGCAAGGCTTCAACTTTCGCTACAACAGCGATTGCCGGGGCACCAGCCTGTTTCGACCAACCTTGGCCGATGGCAGTGCGGGCACCCCACAAATTCCGGTAGACCTGCCGACCTTCGACGAAGTCGTCGGGCCGGTGGTGGCTGCCAACGATTTCAACCGTTTCATTCTCGACAGGTTCAGCGCGTCGAAGCTGAACGTCTATACGATCCACGCAGAAGTAGAAGGGATTCTGATGGCCAATGATTTTCGCCAGTTGCTCGCCCAGGCAGGGCAGCGCGGCATTGATTTCAAACCCTTGGGCGAACTGTTGCCCACGGATGTGACCACCCTGCCCCAGCAACAGCTGGTACGCGGCGCCTTGAGCGGCCGCGAGGGCTGGCTTGGAGTACAGCAGGCATGATCCGCCGCTGGGCCTTGCCCCTGCTCCTGCTCGCGTTTGCGGTGTTCTACCTGCTGCCGTTGGCCACCCATGGCCTGTGGATTCCCGATGAAACCCGCTATGCACAAATCAGCCAGGAAATGCTGATGACCGGCAAGTGGGCCTCGCCGCACTTCATGGGGATTCGCTACTTTGAAAAACCTGCGGCCGGCTACTGGATGATCGCGCTGGGCCAGGCGATCTTCGGCCAGAACCTGTTCGGCGTACGGTTTGCCTCGGCGTTGAGCACCGGCTTGAGCATTCTGCTGGTGTATCTGGTCTCTCGCCGGTTGTGGAATGATCCGCAAAAAAGCCTGGTCAGCACGTTGCTCTACATGAGTTTCGTCAGCGTGGCTGCGCTGGGCGGCTATGCCAACCTGGACCCGCAGTTCACTTTTTGGGTCAACCTGACCGGCGTGGCCTTGTGGTTCTGCTTCGACAGCACCACGCGGCGTGCGCGCTTGTGGTCCTGGGCCTTGCTGGGCCTGGCGTGCGGCATGGGCTTCATGACCAAGGGCTTCCTGGCCTGGTTGCTGCCGGTGCTGGTCGCCCTGCCCTACGCCGTCTGGCAAAAACGTTTTGGCGAGTTGTGCAAATTTGGCCCTGTTGCCGTGGTGGTGGCGATTGCGGTCAGCGTGCCGTGGGCCCTGGCTGTGCACCTGCAAGAGCCGGACTACTGGCATTTCTTTTTCTGGCACGAGCACATCCAACGCTTTGCCGGTGAAGACGCCCAGCACGCCGAACCTTTCTGGTATTACTTGCCGCTGCTGGTAGGGTTCGCACTGCCGTGGGTTGCGCTATTGCCGTCCGCGTTCAAGCAGGCCTGGCTGCAACGGCGTGTGCCGAAAACCGCGTTCCTGCTACTGTGGCTGTTGATGCCCCTGGCCTTTTTCAGCTTGGCCAAAGGCAAGCTGCCCTCCTACATTATGCCGTGCATGCTCCCCCTCGCCTTGCTGATGGGCTCGGCCCTGAGCGACAAACTGGCTCAAGGCCACGACCGCGTTCTGCGCATCAATGGCTGGTTGAACCTGGTGATCGGCGTGCTGGTCTTGCTGGCCCTCAGCTGGTTCCAGTTGAAGAAGCCGGTATACGAACCGGGAGAAGAAACCCTCAGCCTGGTGCTGGTGTTCATCTTTTTGTTCGGTTGGATCGTGGTCAATCTGCTGCAAGCGGCGCGCCCTTTGGCATTGTGGGCCGCGCCGCTGATCGGCAGTGGATTGCTGGTGCTGCTGGTGCCTGCGGCGTTGCCTCATTCGGTGGTTTACAACAAGACCCCGGACCAGTTCATCATTGATCACATCGACGAATTGCAACCCAGCGTTGCCCTGCTGAGCAACGACCTGGGCGCCGCCTCGGCGCTGTCCTGGCGCCTCAAGCGTCCCGATATCACGCTGTACAACACCTCGGGTGAGGTCAAGTACGGCCTGGCTTACGAGGATACGGCCCCGCGTCTGGTCGACCGTAACCGCATCCAGGCGTGGATGGCCGAAACCCGGCGTACCGGCGCGGTGGGCGTGGTGATGCGCGTCAATAGCACCGGCGAAAAAGAAGAACTCGCACTGCTGCCCACTGACGGCAAGCGTTATGCGCAAGGCAAGATCGTGATCCTGATTTTCCCGCAGGTCGCGCCATGATCACCCTGCTGCTACTGCTCACGGCCTGCCTGCTGACCTGCATGGGCCAAGTCTCGCAAAAATTCGCCGTGGAAAGCTGGCGCGACGTGCCGGACGGCTGGGCACCGAAACTGCGCTCACCGTGGTTGTGGTCGGCGCTGGTGTGCCTGGGCCTGGGCTTGCTGGTGTGGCTGCTGGTGTTGCAGCGCCTGGAAGTCGGCATTGCCTACCCCATGCTCAGCCTGAATTTTGTGCTGGTCACGCTGATGGCGCGCTTTGTGTTTCATGAACCCATTGATGCTCGTCATTGGCTGGGCGTGGGGCTGGTGATTGCCGGCGTGGTCTTGCTGGGGCGCCAGGTATGAGTCGCGTGCGGGGTTTCGCCCTGGCTTTGGGCAGTGTCGGCCTGGTGAGTGGTGCCCAACTGGGCATGCGCTGGAGCATGACGCGCCTGCCGCTTCCCACGCAATGGCTGGCTGCCTTCACGGATAACAGCATCGACCTGGGCGCCTTGGGCGTGGTGATCCTGGCGACCATCGCCTATGCGCTGTCGATGCTGTGCTGGCTCGGCGCACTGAAGCACTTACCCCTGGGCCGCGCTTATTCGCTGCTCAGCATCAGTTACGCGCTGGTGTATTTGCTGGCCGCCAGCCTGCCGGCGTTCAACGAAACTTTTTCGCTTTCAAAAACCTTGGGGGTGGCCTTGGTCATCCTCGGCGTGCTGGTTATCAACTCTCGTCGTGCTAGCACCTCAAGTCCCAGGAATACCCCATGAAAATCAGTGTATTTGGTAGTGGTTACGTTGGTCTGGTCCAGGCCACTGTATTAGCCGAAGTCGGTCACGATGTCATTTGCATGGACGTTGACAAGCACAAGGTCGAATCGCTGCAAAAAGGTCACGTGACTATCTTTGAGCCGGGCCTGGCAGCCATGGTCAAGGACAACCTGGAAAGCGGGCGCCTGCGCTTTACCCACGACGAAAAACTCGCCGTCGAGCACGGTGAAGTGTTGTTTATTGCCGTGGGCACGCCGTCGGATGAAGACGGCTCTGCCGACCTGAAATACGTGCTGTCGGTGGGTGATGCGGTCGCCCGCCATCGCGTGGCGCCGGTGATCCTGGTGGAGAAATCCACCGTACCGGTCGGCACTGGCGACACATTGCGCGACCACATCCTCAACAACCTGAGCGCCGCCGGCCGTGAGCTGCAGTTCGATATCGTCTCCAACCCGGAATTCCTCAAGGAAGGCTCAGCCGTTGCCGACTGCCGCCGCCCGGACCGGATCATCATCGGCTGCGAGCGTGAAGAGGTGCGCGACGTGATGCGCGACCTGTACGCGCCCTTCAACCGCAACCACGATCGCATCATCTTCATGGACCTGCGCAGCGCCGAACTGACCAAGTACGCCGCCAACTGCATGCTGGCCACCAAGATCAGCTTCATCAACCAGATCGCCGAGTTGGCTGAACACCTGGGTGCCGACATTGAGTCGGTGCGCCTGGGCATCGGTGCCGACTCACGCATCGGCTACCACTTTATCTACCCTGGCTGCGGTTATGGCGGCTCGTGCTTCCCCAAAGACATGCGCGCCCTGATCTACAGCGCCAAGCAGGCCAACTGCTCCAGCGACCTGCTCGAAGCCGTGGAAGCCATCAACCAGCGCCAGAAGAGCAAGCTGTTCGAGCGCATCAACGCGTTCTTCCAGGGCAACCTCAAGGGCAAGACGTTTGCTTTGTGGGGCCTGGCCTTCAAGCCCAACACCGATGACATGCGTGACGCCCCCAGCCGCGTGCTGATGGAAGCCCTGTGGGCTGCCGGGGCCAATGTGCGCGCCTTCGACCCTGAAGCCATGCAGGAAACCCAACGCATCTACGGCGATGACCCGCGCCTGATGCTGATGGGCACCCCGGAATCCACCTTGGGCGGCGCCGATGCGTTGATCGTGTGCACTGAATGGCAGCAATTCAAGGCGCCGGACTTTGACCTGATTCACCAGCGCCTGAAAACCCCGGTGATCTTCGACGGCCGTAACCTGTACGACGGCGAGCGCCTGACGCGCAAAGGCTTCAAGTACTTCCCCATCGGCCGCGGCGACTCCTGCGAGTTACCGATCCCCCAGCAAAACTGGGTGGAACAGGTCAAGGACGCTTGCTAAGTGAACATCGCCTTACCGTCCGGGCAGCGTGCAACGATCCGTCGCCAGTCCCTGGGGCTTGGGCTCTTGGCGCTGCTGCTGTTTATCGTCGGCAACTGGCACCAGGCGATCATCGGCTTTGATTCGCGCTTTGTGCTGTTTGCCCAGGAAATGCTGCGCCATGGCCCGAGTTTCTTTCCCACCACCTATGGTCAGCCGTATGCCGATTACCTGGCAACGTCGACCCTGCTGACATGGCTGCTGTCGTTGCCCTTGGGTCAGGTCACCAGCCTGACAGCGTGGCTGCCCACGGCGGTCGCGTCGGCGCTGATCGTGGTGCTGGTCTATCGCCTCACCGCGCCCTACTCGCCGCGCTGGGGCCTGCTGAGCATTGCGATGCTGCTGCTCAGCAGTACCTTCGTCAGCGAAACCCGCGCAGTCTCCCTCGACCAGATGCTCGCCGCCGTGGCGTTGGCGGTGTTCTACCTGGGCTATGCCCATGACCATTTCGCTGCAGCCAAGCGCCTGCATTGGGTGTTTTTTCTGCTGCTGTTGGGGTTTGCCATTCGTGGCCCGATTGGCCTGGTGATCCCCACGGGCGTGTTGTGCAGCTACTACCTGATCAACCGTCAGTGGCGCCAGCTGTTCAGCTTCGGCCTGCTGGCACTGGCGCTGCTGGCGGCGTGCGTCGGCCTGTTGTTGCTGCTGGCCAAGCTCAGCGGCGGCGAAGACTTCATGCATGATGTGATTCGCATGCAGTTCCTGGGGCGAATGGATGGCAGCGAAGGCTCCGGCGGCGTCCTGTATTACTTCACCAGTTCCCTGGGCAACTACGCCCTGGCCTATCCACTGGCATTGTTAGTGCTGCTGGCGGTGCTGATGGACGGTCGACGCGCACCGGCCCCGGCCTTGAAGCTGGTGCTCTACTGCGCGGCAGCGGCTGTGCTGGTGATGCTGGGCCTGTCGGTACCTCAAGCCAAGAAAGCGCGCTACATCCTGCCGATGCTGCCGATGGCCGCGATCATTGCCGCGTACCCCTTCGCGGTCACGCAAGGGCGACAGTTTGCGTGGCTACGCGCCTTGATGCTGGGCATCTGGACGCTGTTGCCAACGCTGTTGGCCATTGGCTTGATGGTGGCGCGGCGGCGCTACCCGGAACCGCTGGCCGACCTTGAGCTGATCTTCGTCGTGCTCGGCACGCTACAGGTGCTGGCCCTGCTGGCATTGCTCCGCTCGCGGCTGCGCACCTACGGCCCCGCCTTGGCCGCCGTGCTCGCCCTCTGGACCACCTACATCATGGTGGTTGAACCCCTGGAACGTCAGGTGTACGACACCCGCACCTTCAGCCTTGCCGTCAAGGCGCACGTTCAGCAGCAACCGGCGCCGCTGGTGTTGCATGCACTGGGCAAAGACGCGAAAGCTATCAAGTTCATGGTCAACTTCGATTGCGACAAGGTGCCGCTGTTTACCCAACTGCCTGCCGAATTGAAACCGGTCCAGGCGCCGGCATGGTTGGTCATGAGCCAGGCTGACTTCCAGGCACTGGACGATCCGCGCCTGCGCTCAATCACGCCGACGCTCACCGCAGCGTTCGACAAAAATCCGTATGTGTTGCTGCACTTGGCAAAAGCCACGACGCCTTGAGTGCTATGCCCGCTGCACTGTAAGAAAGAACGCCCACTCCTCCACGAGTGGGCGACTTTCATCATAGGTACCAAGAAAACACCTACATTTGTTTGCGTAATGGCTGGTGCACTTTCCCTTCCGGTGCTCGGAGCCCAACTGTAGACTCGCTGCCACGTGCACTTACTATCTACCACCCGACCGCCAGGACTGCCCTGAAACGCTTGGGCCAGGGCACTTCATGACAACAAGGACGTTGTAGGCTGCCCGCGCGCGATGGCTTACTTCATCGAGAGGACAATGCCGTGCGAGAAAACCTGTTAACCCTCCCTTTACCCAGGCTGGATCGCTTGATGGCGTTGCGTGACGCACTGGTGGCGTTGAAGGGGCCGCTGGCCGACGATCCAAGGCTGCGCGAAGACCTGCAAGCGCGTCTGTTCAATGAAGAAACCCATAGTCGCGTGCTGGGCAAGATCAATCCGGCTACACCCGCAGACTCCGGGCCGATTACCTACGGCGAGGCCTTTTAGCTGCATTTATTTTGCATTTAACCCTCATTAATATGCATTGGCGCCGCGTTATCAAGCACTGCACACTGCACAGGTTCCTTCCCCCAAATGTTGGAACCTTCAAAGGGCTGTTCCGGGAAACCAGGCAGGCCTTTTTTTTCGCCCGCTGTTTATGGACCGTCTCTCAATGCTCGCTCGCTGGTTACCCGCTGCAATCAACACCCGTCCCGCCGAATGGAGCCGTGCAGCCATCGGCATGGCCCTGGGCACGATGTTCAGTGTCTGGGCCTGTGCCCAGGTGTTCGGCATGGAGGTGGCCCTGCACCTGCTCGGCCCTCTGGGCGCATCGGCCGTACTGTTGTTTGCCGTGTCGTCGGGGGCGCTGGCCCAACCCTGGTCAATCATGGGCAGTTACCTGTGTGCAGGCATCGTCGCGTTGTTGGTCGCCCGCGTCCTGGGGCGCACCTTGGGCAGCGCCTGCCTGGCGGCGGGCATGACCGTGATTCTCATCTGCTGGCTGCGTTGCCTGCACCCACCGGCCGGCGGCCTGGCCATGACCCTGGTGCTGGCCGATCCGGCATCGGTCAACCTCGGCTGGTACGAGCTTGCGCCGGTGATGCTCGGCGCCGGCGCCCTGCTCGCCTGCGCGCTGGCCTATAACAATGCCACGCGCACGCGTTATCCCAAGGGCCTTGCCGAGCCAGCCCCGGTTATCCTGGGCTCTGCCAATGCCGTGAGCGAGCCGAGCATCACGGCAGCCGACCTCAAGCTCGCGTTGGCCGAGATGGAGCAGTTCTACGATGTCGAACCGACAGAGTTGGAGCAACTGATCCACGCCGCCGAGGGCCATGCCCGACGTCGCAGTATCGGTGAGGTACTGGCCAGCCGGGTGGTTTGACCGGCACTGCATAAATGCAACAACGACCTGCAGGATTCCGGGTTGTACTGGGCAAATTTGCACTGGTACGATCACGAGAGAGTTCACCCGCGAACATCTTGATAAAGACAATAAAAGCAGGGAGTTAGAGATGACTGCTCAGGTTTCATCCCAAGCAAGCCACGCCGAGGTGCAGCAGGACGCTGTCCTGGCAAGCGTGCGCAACCATATCGGCCACCTCACCCTCAATCGTCCCGCTGGCTTGAACGCCATCACCCTGGACTTGGTCCGCCAGTTAACCGCGCATTTGCAGGCCTGGGCCGACGATGCCGAGGTCTATGCCGTGGTACTGCGCGGCGCCGGTGAGAAAGCCTTTTGCGCCGGCGGCGACATCCGCTCGCTGTACGACAGCTTCAAGCAAGGCGACACCCTGCACCAGGACTTCTTCGTCGAGGAATATGCCCTCGACCTGGCCATTCACCACTACCGCAAACCCGTACTGGCGTTGATGGACGGCTTCGTCCTCGGCGGTGGCATGGGCCTGGTGCAAGGTGCGGACCTGCGGGTAGTCACCGAACGCAGCCGCCTGGCGATGCCGGAAGTGGCCATCGGCTACTTCCCGGATGTCGGCGGCAGCTATTTCCTCTCACGCATTCCGGGTGAGTTGGGTACTTACCTTGGGGTGACTGGCGTGCAGATCCGTGCGGCCGATGCGTTGTACTGCGGATTGGCAGACTGGTACATCGACAGCGCCAAGTGGGTTGAGCTGGATCAGAAACTCGACGGCCTGCAATGGCATGACTCACCGCTCAAGGACCTGCAAGGCGCACTCGCCAAGCTCGCCGTGCAGCAATTGCCCGACGCCCCCTTGGCGGCCTTGCGCCCGGCCATTGACCACTTTTTCGGGTTGCCGGACGTGCCCAGCATCGTCGAGCAACTGCAACAAGTCACCGTGGCCGATAGCCATGACTGGGCGCTGACCACCGCCAACCTCATGCAGACCCGCTCGCCCCTGGCCATGGCCGTGACCCTGGAGATGCTGCGCCGTGGCCGCCACTTGCCACTGGAACAGTGCTTTGCCCTCGAACTGCATCTGGATCGCCAATGGTTCGAGCGCGGCGACCTGATCGAAGGGGTTCGCGCACTGATCATCGACAAGGACAAGACTCCGAAGTGGAACCCGCCCACCCTCCATGCGCTGGATGCCAGCCATGTGGACAGCTTCTTCCGCGACTTCGTGCAGATTGGGAAATAAGCCATGCAAGATCTTGAATACACTGAAGAACAAGTGATGATCCGCGACATGGCGCGGGATTTTGCCCGAGGCGAAATCGCCCCCCATGCCCAAGCCTGGGAAAAAGCCGGCTGGATCGACGACGCCCTGGTGGCGAAGATGGGCGAGCTGGGCCTGCTAGGCATGGTCGTCCCGGAAGAATGGGGTGGCACCTATGTCGATTACGTCGCCTATGCCCTGGCCGTGGAGGAAATATCCGCCGGTGACGCTGCGACGGGCGCGTTGATGAGCATCCATAATTCAGTGGGTTGCGGGCCGATCCTCAACTACGGCACAACCGAACAGAAACACACCTGGCTGGCCGAACTCGCCAGTGGCCAGGCCATCGGTTGCTTCTGCCTGACCGAACCCCAGGCCGGTTCCGAAGCCCATAACCTGCGCACCCGTGCCGAGCTGCGTGATGGCCAATGGGTCATCAATGGCGCCAAGCAGTTTGTCAGCAACGGCAAGCGGGCCAAGTTGGCCATCGTGTTCGCCGTGACCGATCCGGACTTGGGCAAGAAAGGTATTTCGGCGTTCCTGGTGCCCACCGATACCCCAGGTTTCGTGGTCGACCGCACCGAGCACAAGATGGGCATTCGTGCGTCAGACACCTGCGCCGTCACCCTCAACCAATGCAAGGTTCCCGAAGCCAATCTGTTGGGTGAGCGCGGCAAGGGGCTGGCCATCGCCCTCTCCAACCTGGAAGGCGGCCGCATTGGTATCGCCGCCCAGGCCCTGGGCATCGCCCGCGCCGCGTTTGAAGCCGCGCTGGCCTACGCCCGTGATCGGGTGCAGTTCGACAAGGCAATCATCGAACACCAGAGCGTGGCCAACCTGCTGGCCGACATGCAAACCCAGCTCAACGCTGCGCGCCTGCTGATCCTCCACGCCGCACGCCTGCGCACTGCCAGCAAACCGTGCTTGTCCGAAGCCTCCCAGGCCAAGCTGTTCGCCTCGGAAATGGCCGAGCGGGTCTGCTCCAAGGCAATGCAGATTCATGGAGGGTATGGGTATCTGGAGGATTACCCGGTGGAGCGCTACTACCGGGATGCACGGATCACGCAGATTTACGAAGGCACCAGCGAGATTCAGCGGATGGTGATTGCCAGGGAGCTGAAAAACTACCAGCTCTGACGGACATGACACCATCGGCTTCTGTAGGAGCGAGCTTGCTCGCGAAAAACGTCAACGATAACGCGTGCTTGCTGACTGACCGCGGCGTCTGTGAGCTTCTCGCGAGCAATCTCGCTCCTACAAAAATGCCTTGACCGTCTGGCATTATGGCTTGCCTGCGATGCAGACACCTCGGTCCATCAGCTAACCGAGGCGATGCCATCGCAGGCAAGCCAGCTCCCACCTTTGCTCTGGGGCGTTTGGCAGGGGTTACTTATCCTTGAATTCCGGCGCCCGCTTGGCCACGAATGCGGCCATGCCTTCCTTCTGATCCTGGGTCGCGAACGCCGCATGAAACACCCGGCGCTCAAAGCGCACGCCTTCGGACAGGCTGACTTCAAACGCACGGTTCACGCTTTCCTTGACCATCATGCTGATCGGTACGGATTTACCCGCGATCAGGGCGGCCACTTTCAGCGCTTCTTCCAGCAACTCATCGGCGGGCACAATACGCGCGACAATGCCGCAGCGCTCGGCCTCTACCGCGTCAATAAAACGCCCGGTCAGGCACATCTCCATGGCCTTGGCCTTGCCCACTGCACGGGTCAGGCGCTGGGTGCCGCCCATGCCCGGCAGCACGCCCAGGTTGATTTCCGGCTGGCCGAACTTGGCGGTGTCGCCGGCAAGGATAAAGTCACACATCAGGGCCAGTTCGCAGCCACCGCCCAGGGCGAAGCCATTCACGGCGGCGATGATCGGCTTGCGGCGATTGGCCACGCGATCGCTGTCGCTGAACAAGTCGTCCATATAGATCTGCGGGTAGGTCAGCTCGGCCATTTCCTTGATGTCGGCACCGGCCGCGAAGGCTTTTTTCGAGCCAGTCAGCACGATGCAGCCAATTTCAGGGTTGGCTTCCAGGCTGTCCAGCGCCTGGTTCAGCTCACTGACCAGTTGTGCATTCAAGGCGTTCAGTGCGCTGGGACGGTTGAGCGTGATCAGCCCGACACGGCCCTGGACGTCAAGCAGGATGGTTTCGTAACTCATGTATCGGCTCCTTAAAGATTGCGTGAGATGACCATGCGTTGAATATCGCTGGTGCCTTCGTAAATCTGGCAGACCCGCACGTCGCGGTAGATCCGCTCAAGAGGGAAGTCGTTCAGGTAACCGTAACCGCCCAAGGTTTGCAAGGCGGCCGAGCAGACTTTCTCGGCCATTTCGGACGCAAACAGCTTGGCCATGGACGCTTCCACCAGCGCCGGCTTGCCACTGTCACGCAGGGCGGCGGCGTAATGCACCATCTGCCGGGCGACGGCGATCTGGGTGGCCATGTCGGCCAGGCGAAAGGCCACGGCCTGGTGTTCGATCAACGGCTTGCCAAAGCTTTCACGCTCACGGGCATAGTCGCGGGCCGCTTCGAAGGCGGCGCGGGCCATGCCCACCGACTGGGAGGCGATGCCCACGCGGCCACC
Source organism: Pseudomonas sp. MF6767 (assembly GCF_016405475.1). Classification (NCBI taxonomy): domain Bacteria; kingdom Pseudomonadati; phylum Pseudomonadota; class Gammaproteobacteria; order Pseudomonadales; family Pseudomonadaceae; genus Pseudomonas; species Pseudomonas sp. MF6767. The sequence continues at coordinate 26,880 of NZ_JAEKCY010000014.1, forward strand.
TTCCAGGTTGGCCAAGGCGATTTTGTAACCCTCGCCCTCCTCGCCCAGACGGTTGGCCACCGGTACTTTCACGTCTTCAAACAGGATCTGGCAAGTGTCCGAGGCATGCTGCCCCAGCTTGTCTTCCACCCGGGCCACGGTATAACCGGGCGAATCGGTGGGCACAATAAACGCGCTGATTCCACGCTTGCCTGCGGCGGGGTCGGTGACCGCAAACACAATCACGATCCCGGCGTTTTGCCCGGAGGTGATGAACTGTTTGCAGCCGTTGAGTACATAGTGGTCGCCTTCAAGGCGCGCACGGGTTTTCAGGCTGCTGGCGTCGGAGCCGGCCTGGGGTTCGGTCAGCGCGAAGGCACCGAGCATGGCGCCGCTGGCCAGGGGCGTGAGGAACTGCTCTTTCTGCTGGTCATTGCCAAATTTGAGGATCGGCACGCAACCCACCGAGTTGTGCACGCTCATGATCGTGGAGCAGGCACCGTCGCCCGCGGCGATTTCTTCCAGGGCCATGGCGTAGGCCAGGTAGCCGGTGTCGCAACCGCCCCACTGTTCCGGGACCAGCATGCCGAAAAATCCCAGTTCGGCCATTTCCCCAATGGCCTCCTTGGGAAAACGATGCTCGCGGTCCCACTCGGCGGCGAAGGGTTTCAAACGTTCCTGGGCAAATTGCCGGGCGGCGTCGCTGATCTGCAGTTGTTCGTCATTGGGCAACATAGGTCATCCTCAATACAGGCATTCAACGGCCATGGCCGTGGCTTCACCGCCGCCAATGCAGATAGCGGCGACGCCACGCTTGAGGCCCTTCTGGCGCAGGGCCGCGAGCAACGTCACCAGGATGCGTGCGCCGGAGGCACCAATGGGGTGGCCCAATGCACAGGCGCCACCATGCACGTTGACCTTGTCGTGGGGAATCTCCAGCTTGCTCATGGTCACCAGGCTGACCACGGCGAAGGCCTCGTTGATTTCGAACAGGTCGACCTCGTCGAGGCCCCAGCCGGTCTTGCTCATCAGTTTGCGAATCGCCCCCACCGGCGCCACCGGAAACAGCCCAGGCTCATCGGCAAACGCGGCGTGCCCGTGGATCACTGCCAACGGCTTGAGGCCGCGCTTGAGCGCCTCGGACTCACGCATCAGCAACAACGCCGCGGCGCCATCGGAGATCGAGCTGGAGTTGGCTGCCGTCACTGTACCGCCGTCACGGAACGCCGGTTTAAGGCTGGCAATCTTGTCCAGCCTGGCTTTCGGCGGTTGCTCATCGTGAAGGATGGTTTTTTGTTCCTTGCCCACGGTGACCTGCACCGGGACGATTTCACTGGCAAAGCTGCCGTGGGTGATGGCCTCTTGTGCGCGGGTCAGGGAAGCGATGGCAAACGCGTCCTGGGCTTCCCGGGTAAAACCATTGTGCTCGGCGCAGTCCTCGGCAAAGGTGCCCATCAGGCGCCCCTTGTCGTAAGCATCTTCGAGGCCGTCGAGGAACATATGGTCCAGCACCTTGCCGTGGCCCATGCGGTAGCCGCTGCGCGCACGATCCAGCAGGTACGGGGCGTTGGACATGCTTTCCATGCCGCCTGCGATCACCACATCCACGCTGCCAGCGCGCAGCGAGTCGTGGGCCAGAATCGTCGCTTCCATACCGGAACCGCACATTTTGTTGAGGGTGGTGCAGCGCGTGCCCTTGTCCAACCCGGCGCCCAGGGCAGCCTGGCGGGCAGGCGCCTGTCCAAGCCCGGCGGGCAGCACACAGCCAAACAGCACTTCGTCAACAGCATCGGTGGCGATACCGGCACGCTCGACCGCCGCACGAATGGCGGCTGCGCCCAGCTGCGGTGCGGTCAGGCTTTTGAGGTCGCCCTGGAAACCGCCCATGGGCGTGCGCACGGCGCTGACAATAACAATAGGGTCGTTCATGGCAATTGCTCCTTATTTGGCGGCCATGCGCAAGGCACCGTCGAGACGGATCACCTCGCCATTGAGCATGCTGTTTTCAATGATGTGGCGTACCAGCGCGGCATATTCAGCGGGTTTGCCCAAGCGTGGCGGGAACGGCACGCCGGCAGCCAGGGAGTTGCGGACTTCGTCGGTCATGCCGGCCATCATCGGGGTTTCGAAAATGCCCGGTGCAATGGTCATCACGCGGATACCAAAGCGCGCCAGTTCCCGTGCGGCAGGCAAGGTGAGGCTGGCGATCGCGCCCTTGGAGGCGGCGTACGCAGCCTGGCCGATCTGCCCATCGAATGCCGCCACCGAGGCGGTATTGATGATAACGCCGCGCTCGCCGTCGGCATTCGCCTCGGTTTCAGCGATAGCCGCAGCGGCCAGGCGCAACAGGTTGAAGCTGCCGACCAGGTTGACGTTGATCACCTGGGCAAAGCTTGCCAGGCCGTGCGGGCCATTCTTGCCGAGGATCTTCTCGCCGCGCACCACACCCGCGCAGTTGACCAGGCCATGCAAGCCACCAAAGGCCTCGACCGCTGCCTTCACCGCCGCTTCTGCAGCGGCTTCCTGGCTGATGTCTGCTACGGCACTGCGGGCGTTGTCGCCCAGTTGCTCGGCCTTGGCGGCCACGGCGTCAGCGTTCAAGTCCACCAGCATCACCTTGGCACCTGCGGCGACCAGCATTTCAGCCGTGGCCGCGCCGAGGCCCGACGCGCCGCCGCTGACCAGGAATACCTTGTTTTCAATCTGCATCGTTGTTTCCTTTTAAAGGGATCACGCCACGGCCGCCTGGGCCTTGGCTATTTCCTGATTGCGCAAAATAAAGCGTTGCAGCTTGCCGCTCGGGGTCTTGGGCAAGTCGCTGACAAATTCGATTTCCCGCGGGTACGCATGGGCGGCCAGGCGCTGACGCACATGCAGGCGCAACTCTTCAGCCAGCTCCGGGGTGGCACGGTATTGCTCACTGATCACCACAAAGGCTTTGACCAGCTCGGTGCGCTCCGGGCAAGGCTTGCCGACCACGGCAGCCTCGACCACTGCAGGGTGTTCCACCAACGCGCTTTCCACATCGAAAGGGCCCACGCGGTAGCCGGATGTAGTGATCACGTCGTCGCTGCGCCCGACAAAGCTGATGCTGCCGTCCGGGTTCAGCTCCACGGTGTCGCCGCTGAGGTAGTACTTGCCGACGAACGCCTTGGTTTTCACGCCGTCGTACCCGGCAAACCAGCACATAGGCGATTGCTCGCGGTCGATGGCAAGGATGCCGGGTTGGCCGGCTGGCAGCTCCTGATGGTTGTCATCCAGCACCACGATGCGATGCCCTGGCGAGGCAAAACCCGCCGAGCCGACATGCACCGGATGCGCCAAACCATGGTGATTGCACAGCACCATGCCCAGCTCGGTCTGGCCGTAATGGTCGTGGATGGTCACGCCCAGGTTGTCGGCGAACCAGCGGATCACCTCCGGGTTCAATGGCTCGCCGGCGCTGCTGACGATGCGCAGCTTGCCCTTGATCGAACGGGCGAACTGTTCGCCACCGGCAATCAACAGCCGATACGCCGTGGGCGAACCGGTCAGGTTGGTGATCGCGTATTTATTGATGACCCGGCAGGTGCTTTCCAAAGTGAACGGGCCATCGTAGAAGGTAATCGGGTGCCCCATGGACAACGGCCCGGTCACGCCGAAATAGATGCCATAGGCCCACCCAGGGTCGGCAACGTTCCAGAACGCGTCCTCGGGGCGCAAGTCCACGGCGTCGCGCATATAGCCCTGGAACGCGACGATGGCCTTGAGCGGTACCGACAGCGCCTTGGACGGGCCGGTGGTGCCGGAGGTGAACATCAGCAGGAACGGCTCCTCTGCGCCCAGCAGCACCGGCTCGCAGTGAGAAGAGTAATTGGGCAGTTCGGCCCAGAAGCTGTAGTCGCCCCGCACGATACCTTCGCCTTTGGCCCCGGCGACTGTGACGATGGTCGGGCAGTCGGCGACCTCCGCCAGCTTGGGACGGTTCACTGCATCGGTGACTACCAGCGCTACGCCAGAGCTGTTCAAGCGATGTTCAATCGCCTTGGGTCCGAACGCGGTAAACAGCGGCTGATAGACCGCGCCGATGCGCCACGTTGCCAGCACGACCACCAACAATTCGGCAGTGCGAGGCAACAGGCCCGCCACTTTGTCACCGCGCTTGACGCCCTGGGCCAGCAGGAAGTTGGCGAAACGTGCGGCCTGCTCCTGCAGTTCGGTAAAGGTAGAGGTGGCGCTGCGCCCGTCCTTGCCTTCCCAGAACAACGCGATGCGCCCCGGCAGCGCGTGACGGTCACAGCATTCAACACAGGCATTGAGCGCCTGCAGATTGCCGGCCAGTGCGGCGTCGGCGGTATGCTGGTAATCAAACTCGGTAGTGGCAGCCAAATACTCACGCATCGCTTCCTATCCTTCTGTGTTTTTATTTTCAGGACGTTTACAACTCGATAAACCGCTGAAATAGTCGCTCCAGAGCGGCGCAGCGGCAATGGTCAAAGCCTTCAACTTGGCTGACTGGTTTGGCCAGTCCGTAGTGAACACGGGGGCTTTTTCGCTTTTCTGTGGGAGCGGGCTTGCCCGCGAAGGCGGTGGGTCAGTCACCCCGACTGTCACTGCACCACCGCTTTCGCAGGCAAGCCTGCTCCCACAGGGTTATGTACTGCCGGTTCACACGTTAGTCATTGAGTTGACTGATCAGACGGTCGATCCAAGTGATTGGACGCGATGCATAGCAGCTTCTAATCTGACAGCCTGCTCCGCCACAGAAGCCCTCCATGATCGTTCGCCCTAAACCCAACGTCCTGGGTATCCTGTTCTCCCTCAAAGGCTCCATTGCCAAGCGCATTGCCTGGCGCAGCCTGCTGGTCACGCTGTTGGCCTCGGTCATCGTGCTGGTGGAAACCCTGCACCCCGCCTATTTTTCCAAGGTCAACGCTACGCCCTTCACCTTGTTGGGCCTGTCACTGTCGATCTTCATGAGTTTTCGCAACAACGCCTGCTACGACCGTTGGTGGGAGGGCCGCAAGCAACTGGGGCAAATGGTCATTGACGTGCGCTCGCTGATTCGCGAGACCCAGGTGCTGGGGGACACCGCCGAGCGTGCTGGCCTGCTGCGCGGCCTGTGCGGTTTTGCCCATGGCTTGGTCGCGCATTTGCGCCATGAAGATCAAGCCCGGGCGATACACCCGTGGATCAGCGTGCCAGCGAGCCACCCCAACCTGCCGGACAGCGTGCTGCAAGCAGTCGGTGCGCGCTTTTCGGTCCTGGCACAACAGGGCGTGATCAGCGAATGGCGCTACACCCAACTGGAAGCCCGGCTGGTCAGCCTTAGCCAGGTGCAGGCGGCATGCGAGCGCATCAAGACCACACCACTGCCCTTTCCCTACACCCTGCTGTTGCACCGCACCATTTACCTGTTCTGCATCTTGCTGCCATTCGCCATGGCCGAGCCTCTTGGCTGGTTGACGCCAGTGTTCACCGCGATTGTCAGCTACACCTTCTTTGGCCTGGATGCGATTGGCGATGAATTGGAAGACCCCTTCGGCTTCGACGAAAACGACTTGCCGTGTGACGCTATCCTGCGGACATTGGAGCGCGAGATGCTCTCCGCCTTGGGTGAAGTCAACCTGCCGCCAGCGTTGGAGCCAGCGGACTACGTGCTGACCTGACGCGGGTTTGACACTCGCCTCGCACTGACCGAAGCTTGGAACTTTGCTGCCCAAGCTTTCGGACGCCTGCATGTCAAAGTCTCGCCGTTACTCCATCATCGGCCTGTGCGCCCTGTTGCTGATCGTACTGATCACCTGGTTTTTCTCCCGTACCCCGGCAGTGGCCGTCCCCCCGGCCATCGCCCATGGCTATTCCAAGGCCTTGAAGCAGGCGCATAACGGCGAGCCAGGCGCCGCACGTGTGTTGTACCAACAGCTCGGCCGGCCGGACCTGTCGCCCGAGCGCCGCGCCGCCTTGCACGCCGAGCTGCCCAATTACCCCAGCCCCCAGGCGCTGAAACTGGCCGATAAAGACCTCGCCGATAAGTCGGCGTTGGTGCGCGAAGCCGCGATTCACAGCATCGTCGGCTTGGTGCCCACTGGCCAGCGCACCTTACTGCTCGGCCCGGTGCTGGACGATCCGGAACAATCGGTGCGCTTTGCGGCCGCCAACGCCTTGCTCGGCCTGTCGCCCGATACCCTGGGTTTGTACTTTGGCCCACTGCAGCAGGTGCTCGACGAATTCGTGACAACGCTGAAGGCCCAGCCCGAAACGGCTGAAGGCTGGATTCAATTGGCGCGCCTGTACATCCACAGCGCCCTGCTGCCGGAGGCGCAAAACGCCCTGGAGCAGGCAATGCGCTTGCAGCCGGACAACCTGCAAGCGGTGGTATCGCAAATCGAACTGCTGGACAAACAAGGAAAGACTGACGAGTCGCGTCAACTGCTGGCCCGACAATTGGCTGCGCACCCCGAATCGGCCTACCTGCAACATGCTCTGGGCATGTGGCTGCTGCACCATGGCGAGCGGCCCTACGCCCTGCTCGGCCTGTCCAAGGCGGTGGAGCTTGCGCCGGACAACCCGGATTATCGCTACGACCTGGCCACGACCCTGCACGCCCAGGACGAAGTAGAGGCGGCCCAGCGCCAGTTGGAAGAAATCGTCCAGCGTCACCCCGCCAACCGCAAAGCCCGCGTGCTGCTGGTCACCTACTGGAAAGAGACCGGCCAGTTGCAGAACGTCCAGGTGCTGCTCGCTCAACTGGAGCAACAGAACCCGGATGATCCGGCGCTACAGCAGGGCCTGTAGGAGCGAGCTTGCTCGCGAAGATCGTTAACGATAACGCGGACTGCCTGGTTCACCGTGGCGCCCTTCAGATCTTCGCGAGCAAGCTCGCTCCTACACGGCTGCATTTCTTACAAAACGTTGAACCGCTACGTGCCACTACGGTCAAGTGAATATGGCGCGTCCCATTCGGCGTGCCCCTCTACTTGTACGTGACCTGAGGGCACTTCTTGAGTACATCCAAACAGCTGTTGAGTGAAAAGGCGGCCACCGGCGTCGAAGGTCTTGATGACATTCTTGCCGGGGGGCTATCGCGAAGCCACGTGTTTTTGCTCGAAGGCGAACCCGGCACCGGTAAAACCACCGTGGCCCTGCATTTTCTGCGGGCCGGTGCGCAGAACGGCGAACGTTGCTTATATATCACCCTGTCCGAAACCGAGCACGAACTGCGCCAGGGTGCCAAATCCCACGGCTGGGACTTGGATGAGCATATTCATATCTTCGAGCTGACCCCACCGGAAAGCCTGCTCAACGCCGATCACCAGCAAAGTCTGCTGTATTCCTCCGACCTGGAACTGGGTGAAGCCACCCGCCAGATCTTTGAAGTGGTAGAACGGGTCAAGCCGACCCGCGTGGTGGTCGACAGCCTGTCTGAGATCCGCCTTTTGGCGCAAAGCTCCTTGCGCTATCGCCGGCAGATCCTGGCGATCAAGCACTACTTCGTACGCTATGACGCCACCGTACTGCTGCTGGACGACCTGACCACCGAGTCCCTGGATAAAACCGTGCACAGCGTGGCCCACGGCGTGATTCGCCTGGAAGAACTGACCCCCACCTACGGTGCCGAGCGTCGGCGTATCCGCGTAGTGAAATACCGTGGCCAGAAATACCGTGGCGGCTTTCATGATTTCACCATCATGGGCGACGGCATTCACGTGTTCCCGCGCCTCGTAGCGGCCGAGCATCGCGGTGGTTATAACCGTCAAACGTTGAGCAGTGGCATCGAGGAGTTGGACTCTTTGCTCGGCGGTGGTATCGAGACCGGCTCCAGCAGCCTGATTCTCGGCCCGGCGGGCACCGGCAAGTCGCTGATCTCGATGATCTTCGCCGCCGCCGCCGTGGCGCGAGGCGAAAAGGCTGCGCTGTTTATCTTCGATGAAGAACTGGGCCTGCTGTTCGAGCGCATGAAAAACATGGGCATTGATCTCGCCGCGCTACGGGACACCGGCAACCTGCTGATCGAACAGGTAGACGCCGCTGAACTCTCCCCCGGCGAATTTTCGCACCGGGTTCGTCGCTGCGTGGATGAGCGCGGCATCAAGACGGTGGTCATCGACAGTATCAACGGCTACCAGGCCGCAATGCCTGAAGAAAACGCGTTGATCCTCCATATGCATGAGCTGTTGCTGTACCTCAACCGCCGCGGTGCCGCGACCTTCATGACGGTGGCCCAGCACGGCCTGGTGGGCGATATGCAGACCCCGGTCGACATCACCTACCTGGCTGACACCGTGATCCTGCTGCGTTACTTCGAGGCTCTGGGCAAAGTTCGCCGGGCCATTTCGATCATCAAGAAAAGGACTGGCTCCCATGAGTCGACTATCCGCGAATATCGCATCGGCAGCCGTGGCATGACCGTGGGTGTTCCCCTGGATAACTTCCAGGGTGTGCTGCGCGGCATTCCAACCTATATGGGCGCCGGCTCCCCTCTGCTCAAGGATGAGGGCTAGTGCCGGCCCTCTCCCCCATCTCCGAGCGCGCCATCGTGCTGGCGCCCATGGGCCGCGATGGTTCATTGGCGCTGATGATGCTTAACGAAGCCGGCTACAGCGGGATCGTCGCCAGCAACCTGGGGCAAGTGTGCGAAGAACTGGCGCAAGGCGCCGGCCTGCTCATCATTGCCGCCGAGGCGCTGCGTGGCGTAGACCTTGAACCACTGCTCGAGCAATTGCACCAGCAGCCGGCGTGGTCCGACCTGCCGATCGTGCTGATGACCCATCATGGCGGCAAAGAGCAGAACGGCTCCACCCGGCTCAGTGGCTTGCTGGGCAACGTGACGTTTCTGGAGCGGCCTTTCCACCCCATTACCCTGATCAGCCTGGTGAGCGCCGCGCTGCGCGGTCGGCGTCGCCAATACGAAGCACGGGACCGGTTGATTGACTTGAGCGAGAGTGAACTGCGGCTGCAGCGCACCCTGGAAACGCTTGAACAGCAAGTGGAAGAACGCACGGCTCAACTGCGCCATAACGAAGAGGCTTTGCGCCAGTCGCAGAAAATGGAAGCCGTCGGCCAGTTGACCGGCGGTATCGCCCATGACTTCAACAATATGCTCACGGGCATTATCGGCAGCCTGGAACTGCTGCGCAGGCGGGTATCCCGAGGCAAGCTGGATGACCTGGACAGCCTGATCGACCTGGGTGTGACCTCCGCCAATCGCGCGGCCAGCCTCACACACCGGTTGCTGGCGTTTTCGCGCCGACAATCGCTTGACTCCAAGCCCGTGCAGATCAATCAACTGGTGGCAGCCATGGGCGAGTTGCTGCAACGCAGCATCAACGAAAGCATCAGCCTGGACATGCGTCTGAGCGATGCCCTGTGGACCGCCGAAGCCGACCCGAACCAGCTCGAAAGCGCCTTGCTCAACCTGGTGATCAACGCGCGCAACGCCATGCCCACGGGTGGCACGCTGACCGTGGAGACCACCAATCGCCACCTCGACAGTGTCTTTACCGCCGCCTACGGCACCTTGACCCCGGGCGACTACGTAGAGCTGAGTGTCAGCGACAACGGTTGCGGCATACCGCAACATCTGATGGGCCGCGTGTTCGATCCGTTTTTTACCACCAAACCCATCGGCCAAGGCACCGGTCTTGGGTTGTCGATGATCTACGGCTTCGCTCGTCAGTCTCGTGGGCATGTGACCATCCACAGCGAAGTCAACCAAGGCACGACGGTCAGCCTGTTTCTGCCGCGCTTCATCGGTGAGCCCCAGGCACAGGCGCCGCTCAACCCGACACTGCTGCCGTTTGCCAATGCTGGGGAAACGGTGTTGATTGTCGAGGATGACCCCGCGGTTCGGGTGCTGGTCAGCGCTGTGCTCAAAGAACTGGGGTATGGGTTTATCGAGGCTGGGGATGCGAATACGGCGGTGCCGATTATTGAATCCGAACAGCGCATTGACCTGATGATCAGCGATGTCGGCCTACCCGGTATGAACGGCCGGCAACTGGCGGAAATCGGCCGGCAGATTCGTCCTCAACTCAAGGTATTGTTCATCACCGGCTATGCCGAGCATGCCGCCGTGCGAGGGGGATTCCTGGATCCGGGCATGCAGTTGATCACCAAGCCGTTTACCTTCGATTTATTGACCGCCAAGGTCCGAGAAATGATCAGGGCCTGAGGCGGTCACGCCACCTAAAAAGAAGAGCGTCGAGATGCGCAGAGTCTCAAGTTGTGCGGTATTACGCCAATAACCGCTGGATATGCTCCTGCAGCGTACCCAGATCGAACGGCTTTGCCAGGATCGGCGCATTGCGCGTGATGGGGCTGTGGCAGTCCAGAATTTCCTGCGGGTACCCGCTGATAAAGATCACCTTCAGCTCCGGACGCAATTTGATTGCCGGCTCGGCAATTTGCACGCCCGAGATCCCACCCGGCAGGCGGTAATCGGTCACCATCAAGTCCAGGTGCGGTTTGGTCGCAAGGATTTCGAAGGCCTGCTCCCCGTCGATCGCCTTCAAGACCCGGTAGCCCAAGCCTGCCAGGTACTCGCCCAGCACAAACATAATAGATTCGTCGTCCTCGACGATCAGTACGACATCTTGTGCATCTTCACTCATGGGAAGCCTTTGTCCGGTCAATTGCTGCAGTTACGACCATGGGGTCACGCAGAGGTTGCGTCGGGGTGACGATTGATTTCACTCGGCCACTTCCAAAGGCAGGCATACCCGGAACAGGGCGCCCTCACCTATCTGACTCTCGACCTCAATCGTGCCGCCATGGGCCGCCACGATCTGCTCGGAAATAAACAGGCCCAGGCCCAGGCCGGCTGCGGAATGGTTGGCCGAAACCCGTTCGAACTGTTGGAAAATACGCTTCTGGTTCTCCTCGCTGATACCAATGCCATGGTCGCGTACCTCTACCCGCGCTTCGCCATGCTCGGTATACACCCGCACCTGCACCGGGCTCTTGGCTCCGTAGCGCAGGGCGTTGGTCAGCAGGTTGGTGATCACCTGCTCGATACGGAACTCATCCCAGCAGCCTTGCACCGGGCTTTCGGCCTGCAATTGCATGGACGACTCGGCGGCTGCCACTTGCGGCGCGAAGTTATCCACCAGGTTGCGTACCAGTTGCGCAAGGTCGATGCGTGCCGGGCGAATCGACAGCTTGCCGGTACGGATACGCGACACGTCGAGCATGTCCTCGATCAGGCGGATCAAGCTCTGGATCTGGCGCTCATCGCGGTCAACCATGGCGCGCATCTTGTCCAGGGTAAACGCCGCGGCGTTGTCCCGGGCCAGGTGCATCTTGCGCAGTTGGGTCTCCAGAATCAGCCCGTTGAGGGGCGTACGCACTTCGTGGGCGACAATCGACATGAAGTCGTCACGCATGCGCACCGCCTGTTCCAGCTCGGCCTGGGTGGCCTGCAGGCGCGTGAGCAACAGCTCCTGCTCACGGCGGCTGCGCTCCAGTTCTTCAACTTGCAGCTTCATCGCCTTGCTCTGCCGATACAGGTCGACGAACACATTGACCTTGCTCTTGACCGCATGGATATCCAGCGGCTTGTGCAGGAAGTCCACCGCGCCGCTTTCATATCCCTTGAAGGCGTAGTTGAGTTCGCGGCCAGCGGCGCTGACGAACACGATGGGGATGTTCTTGGTCTTTTCGGTGCCGCGCATCAGTTCGGCCAGTTCGAAACCGTTCATGCCAGGCATCTGCACGTCGAGGATCGCCATGGCGAATTCATGTTCCAGCAACAGGGACAACGCCTCGTCGGCACTCAATGCCTTGAAGACCTGGCGATCCTCACGCTTGATCAGCGCCTCGAGGGCCAGCAGGTTTTCCGGCAGATCGTCGACGATCAGCAGTTTGGCCTGGACAGTACTTAACATGGGAAGGGTTCCAGGGAAGCCAGCAATGAGCCGATTCGGCTCAAGGAAAGAATATGGTCAGGTGTGTGCAAGGCCAGGGCCGCCAGGGGCATGACGGCAATGCGTGCCTCTTGTGGGTCCTGCACGATGGTAATGCCACCCGATTGCTTGACGTGGGCCAGCCCGCTTGCGCCGTCCTGGTTGGCGCCAGTCAACAAAATGGCGAGCAGGCGAGGCCCATACACATCGGCCGCCGAGGAAAACAGGTAGTCGATGGCGGGTCTGGAATGGTGCACCCGGTCTTCCTGGCTCAGGGACAGGCTGCGGTCCTGCTCTACCGAGAGGTGATAACCGGGCCCGGCAAAGTACAAGGTGCCCGCCTCCAGCGCTTCTTTGTCCCTGGCCTCCTTGACCGGGATGTTCAGGCGCCGGGCAAAGACTTCTGCCAGTTGGCTGCGGCGCTCGTCCGGCAGGTGCAGCACGGCAATGATCGGCAGCGCGAAGGTGCTCGGCAACTGGCCGAAAATACTCAGCAACGCCTCAACGCCGCCGGCGGAAGCGCCGACGACGATGGCTTCGATCCCCGAAATCGGGGTGTCTGGCGCGTCGCTCATGATTTTCGGTAAATCCGTTCCTGCTTGACCAAGGGCTCGAATTGCTTGCTGTAGGCGGAAAAATCCAGGGTTTCCTTGCTGCCCAGCACCAAAAAGCCGCGATGACACAGCGACTCATGAAACAAGCCAAACGCTCGATCTTGCAATTTTTTATTGAAATAAATCAATACGTTACGACATGAAATTAATTGAGTTTCTGAGAATACGCTGTCGGTCGCAAGGCTGTGGTCGGCAAAGGTCACGTTCTCGCGCAATGTCTTGTCGAAGATCGCGTAATCGTAAGCCGCTGTGTAGTAGTCGGCAAATGACCGTTGCCCGCCGGCCTGCTGATAATTGGCGGTGTAGGCGCGCACGTTCTCCAGGGAAAAGATGCCCTGCTTGGCTTTGTCCAGCGACGCGGGGTTGATGTCCGTGGCGTAGATGATGGTGCGTTCCAGCAAGCCTTCTTCACGAAGCAGGATGGCCATGGAGTACACCTCCTCGCCCGTGCTGCAGCCGGCAATCCAGATCTTGATCGACGGGTAGGTCTTGAGCAGCGGCACGACTTCCTGGCGAATCGCGAGGAAGTGCGACGGGTCGCGAAACATCTCGCTCACCGGAATGGTCAAGAACTGCAGCAACTGCATGAACGCGGCCGGGTCGTGCAACACGCGCTCTTGCAGTGCGGAAATGGTCGCGCAGTCGAACTGACGCAAGGCATGGGCCACACGGCGTTTGACCGACGCGCCCGAGTAGTCGCGAAAGTCATAGCTGTACTTGAGGTAAATCGCCTCGATCAACAGGCGCAGCTCAATATCGCTGCTCTTATCCAAGAAACACTGCTCCACTTAAATGCGTTCCATCTTCGGTAGCCATACGCGAATCAGTGAGAACAGGCGGTCCAGGTCAATCGGCTTGGCCAGGTAATCGTTTGAGCCTGCTGCCAGGCAACGTTCCTGATCGTCCTTCATGGCCTTGGCCGTCACGGCAATGATTGGCAGTTTTTTCCAGCGTGGGTCCTGGCGGATCAAGGCAGTGGCCTCGTAACCGTCCATCTCCGGCATCATCACATCCATCAGCACCAGGTCGATATCGTCCACTTCATTGAGCTTGTCGATGGCTTCCTGGCCGTTACGCCCGATCACCACCACAGCGCCTTTGTGCTCCAGGGCGCTGGTCAGGGCGAAGATATTGCGTACGTCGTCGTCCACCAGCAGGATCTTGCGCCCCTCGAAGACCTTATCGCGGCTGCGGGCAGTCTTGAGCATCTTCTGGCGGTCATGGGACAACTGGGATTCGACTTTGTGCAGAAACAGCGTGACTTCATCCAGCAGACGCTCGGGCGAGCGCGCGCCCTTGATGATGATCGAGCGTGAATACTTGCGCAGTTCGGCCTCTTCATCCCGGGTCAGGTTACGCCCGGTGTAGACGATTACTGGCGGGAACGAGCAGATGTCCTCGGTGGCCATGCGCTTGAGCAGCTCGTTGCCGAGCATGTCCGGCAGCTTGAGGTCGATGATCATGCAGTCGTAGATGGTGGTGCGCAGCAGGTCGAGGGCTTCCTGGGCAAAGCCTACGGCGGTGATCTCGATGTCATCGTCACCGATCAGGCGGGCAATGCTGTCGCGCTGCAGGTCATCGTCTTCCACCAGCAGGATGCGTTTGACCTTCTGGGTCAATTTGGCTTCCAGGCGCGCAAACACGTCCTTGAGCTCTTCGCGGGTAGTGGGCTTGACGGCATAACCGATGGCGCCCATGTGCATGGCAGCTTCGACGCGATCTTCCACGGAAATCACATGCACGGGGATATGGCGCGTGTTGGCGTGTTCCTTGAGGCGTTGCAGCACGGTCAGCCCGGAATGGTCTGGCAGGCGCATGTCCAGCAGGATCGCGTCGGGGATGTACTGCTCGGCAAGGCTATAGCCCTCGTCGGCACCGTGGGCGACCAGGCAGTGGTAACCCAGTTCGTGAGCGAGGTCGAACAGGATTCGCGCAAAATTCGGCTCGTCTTCCACCACCAGGATGCAGCGGGTGCTGAACGGTGCTTTTTCTCGGTCGTCGGCAAAGCGTGGGATCAGCTTGGCGTCGGCCACCGGCAATGGCGACACCTTGACGGGCGCCGGTGCCGGCGCGACCACCACTTGACGCGGTGGCTCGATCGGCGCTGCGTCCTCGTCGCGTTCGACATACTGTTCAGGCAGTACAAGCGTGAAAATACTGCCTTTGCCCGGTTCGCTGGTCACACTGATATAGCCGCCCAGCAAGGTGGCCAGGTCACGGGAAATCGACAAGCCCAGGCCAGTACCGCCGTAACGGCGATTGGTGGTTCCGTCGGCCTGGCGGAAGGCTTCGAAGATGCTTTCCTGCTGATCCGGGGCGATACCTATGCCGGAATCGCGCACGGTAAAGGCAATGCCCTCCCCCGGCGCGCGTGACACCGACAGGCTGACCTCGCCCTGTTCGGTGAACTTGATGGCGTTGGACAACAGGTTCTTGAGGATCTGCTCCAGGCGTTGGCGATCAGTAAACAGCAGGGTTGGCGAGCCTTGCTGCACGTCCACCTGGAAGCCCAGTTTGCGGTCCATTGCCAGCGGCTCGAACATGCCGCGCAGGCCATCCACCAGGCGTTCGACGCTAGCGTTTTCCGGGCGCACTTCCAGCTTGCCGGCTTCGACCTTGGAAATATCCAGGATGTCGTTGATCAGGTTGAGCAAGTCATTGCCGGCTGAATAGATCGATTCGGCAAACTTGACCTGCTCGGCGCTGAGGTTTTCCTGGGGGTTATCTGCCAGCAGTTTGGCCAGGATCAGCGAGCTGTTCAGCGGTGTGCGCAGCTCGTGAGACATGTTGGCCAGGAATTCGGACTTGTACTTGCTGGAACGCTGCAGCTCATCGGCGCGGTCTTCCAGCTCCAGTTGGGCCTGGTTCAGCTCGATGTTCTTGCGGTCCATGGCGTCGCGCTGTTCGGCCAGGGTCTGGGTCTGTTCGGCGAGTTGCTCGTTGGTCTGCTCCAGCTCAGCCTGCTGGGTTTCCAGGTGGGCCTGGGACTCCTTGAGGATGCGCGACTGTTCTTCCAGCTCTTCGTTGGCGGTCTTGAGCTCTTCCTGCTGTACTTGCAGTTCTTCGTTGAGCTGCTGGGTCTCGGCCAGCACTTCCTGCAAGCGCTGGCGATAGCGCGCGGCTTCGATGGAGGTGCCGATATTGCCGGCGATCAGTTCCAGCAGTTCGATATCACGCTCATCCAGCGGGCGCAGGAAACCCAGCTCGACCACGCCATTGACACGGTCATCATCGCTGGTTGGCGCCACCAATACGCTGCGGGCGGCCCCTTCACCGAGGCCGGAACTGACCTTGAAGTAATCCACCGGCACATCGTCCAGGCGAATCAGGCGATCGCGCTGGGCGGCCTGCCCGACGATGCCTTCGTCGCTGTAGATCGACTGTTCCTGTTGTTCCTGCTCGCGGGAGAAGCCATACGTGGCCACACGCTTGAGGCCGCCGTGTTCTTCGCGCACGTACAGCGCCGCGACGGCCGAGCCCATGTACTGGGCGAAGAACTGCAGGATATTGCGTCCCAGCATGTTCAGGGTCAGTTGGCCCAGCACTTGCTCGGCCAGCTCGGTCTGGCCATTGCGCAGCCAGGCGGTTTGCTCCAGGCGCCGTGCAATCTTCTGTTGTGACGCGAGGTTTGCGCTGTAACTCTTTGAAAGTGAAATTAAATTCTTCCTGCCGATGTAGGCCAGAAAACCACTCAGCCCCAGTACAAACGCCAGGTACAACGTGACACTGATCACCGTCGTGCGGGTAACCTCTGCGTTACGGGTGATACGGAACTGTTGTTCCATCGCCACCGCGTCCTCATATTCCTTGCGAATTTCATCGGTGAGCCGCTTGCCCCGGCCCGCCTTGACCGCGCCCCGGTAATCACCGCTGTTGCGCTGCAGCTCAATCATCGACTGTGCGTAGTTGTTCCATTCGGTTTGCAAGGTTTCCAAGCGCTTGAGTCGGTCGACCTGCTGCGGGTTGTCGGCCACAAGATCCTGCAAATTGCGCAGGTCGGCAATGATCCGCGGCTTGGCCACTTCGTACGGATCAAGGAAGTGCTCGTCACCGGTGATCAGGAACCCGCGCATACCCGTTTCCAGGTCAACCGTCAGTTTGGACGTCTCATTGAGGTTGTTAATGACGCGGTCGGTGTGCTCCACCCACTGGATCACCGAGAGCAAATAGGTAATCAGGCAGACGAAAAACACCGCGCTGAGCACGCCCACGCCCAAGGGCAGGGCCACGTTACGGCTCAGCAAGGTACGAAAGCTTTTTTCATCGACGGACGACGCGGGTGTCATGGGCATGCCTTGGCCAAATGCGGGAAAACCGCAAGTTTGCCCGAATAACGTCGCTCAACGCTATGTTTGTGCGTTGATTGGCAGCGGATGCGGTCTAGCTCATGGCGCCTGCACCTTGGTGAGTCAGCACGCAAGCGGACGGGACTTTTTGCGCCGCTAAGGTCACAATGCCAGCAATTGCTTCGGAACTTGCTGGCATTGTTATTACTCACAATCTAGTTGCCTTTAAGCCCAGCGCTCTCACTGTTCAGGAAAGTCCACTATGTCTCACACCTCCACCATCCTTGTAGTCGAAGACGACGCCATCGTGCGCATGCTGATCGTCGATGTCCTCGAAGAGTTGGAGTTCACGGTGCTCGAAGCCGCGGATGCTGGGGAAGCACTGGCGCTAGTGCAAAATACCGACAAGATCATCGACCTGATGATGACCGACGTTGGCCTGCCCGACATGGACGGCAAACAACTGGCGAACAAAGTCCGCGAACTGCGCGCGACCCTGCCTATCCTGTTTGCCAGCGGCTATGCCGAAAACATTGATGTACCCGAGGGTATGGAGGTGATTGGCAAGCCGTTTTCGATCGATCAGTTGCGTGACAAAGTCAAATCCATGCTCTAACGCCCCTTCCCCATGGTCCTTTGCAGAGATTAACGTGACGACCGGCCAATAAAACAGGAAACTCAGCGCCTTCACGCCACGCTCTCAGATAGCACTCAGGAAGGACGCAACAACATGATTGGAAAACCGACGCGCCTGCTGTTGGCGAGCCTCTCGATACTCATGAGCTCCGGCGCCTGGGCTGACTTCACCGCAAGCCCCAGCGAAGCCAGGGCCATTGCCAAGGAAGCCTACTTGTACGGCTTCCCGGTGGTGCAGATGTACAAGACGCTCTACACCCAGGCCGTTGATAAAGGCGGTGCCCACTTCAAGGCGCCGTTCAACCGTATCGAAAACAGCGCCCAGGTGCTCACCCCCAAGGACAACGCAGTTACCACCCCGAACGTCGACACGCCCTACTCGTTCGTGTGGATGGACTTGCGCAAAGAGCCGCTGGTGCTGACCCTGCCCAAGATTGAAGACAACCGCTATTACTCGGTGCAGTTGATCGACCTCTATACGCAAAATTTCGCCTACCTGGGCACCCGCAGTACCGGCAATAACGGCGGCCACTACATGATCGCCGGGCCAGACTGGAAAGGTCAGCAGCCGGTGGACATCGACCGTGTGGTCTACAGCGAAAGCAACATCGCCTACGCCCTTTACCGCACTCAACTGTTTGACGACAAAGACCTGAGCAAGGTCAAGCAGATCCAGAGCGGCTACAAGGTGCAGGCGCTGAGCAGTTATGTGAAGCAACCCGCCCCCGCCAACGTGCCGAAGATCCAATGGCCCAAGCCGATGGCGACGATGACCGAAGGCCCGCAGCTGTTTCGCTACCTGAACTTCATGCTGGCCTTCGCCGCGCCCCAGGACAATGAAAAAGACCTGCTGGCGCGCTTTGCCAGGATCGGTATTGCGCCGGGCGCGCCGTTCAAAGTCAACCAGTTGACCGCCGAGCAGCGCAAGGCTCTGGAAGACGGCATCGCCGATGGCCGCGCAGAATTCGCCGCGTTCAAGAAGGCCAAGGTCGACACCCACCAAGTAACCGGCGCAGACCTGTACGGCAGCCGCGATCACCTGCAAAACAACTACCTGTACCGCTACGCCGGTGCCGAGCTGGGGATGTTCGGCAACTCCAGTGATGAAGCCGCGCACTTGAGCTACGTCATTGACAGCGAGGGCAAGCCGGCCAATGGTGCACGCCACAGCTACACCGTGCATTTTGCCAAGGATCAGTTGCCGCCGGCTGATGCGTTCTGGTCGCTGACGATGTATGACGCAAAGACCAAATTGCTGGTGCCGAATCACAAGAAGCGCTACCTGATCAACTCGCAGATGCTGCCCACCCTCAAGCTCGATGCCGATGGTGGCTTGACCCTGGCGCTGCAGCACCACGAACCTCCCAAGGCTGAGCAGAGCAACTGGTTGCCGGCCCCACCCGGCCCGTTTTACGCGGTCTTGCGCATTTACCTGCCCAAGCCTGAAGTTGGCAGCGGCCAGTGGAAGCTACCAGCGTTGACGCCGCTTAAATAAGCTCGGCGAATAAAAAAAGCGCGACGGGCGATGACCCGCCGCGCTTTTTTTTTGACTCAGTGTTTTTTCAGTTTCACGTAGGACTGGTGCAGGTCTGACGCCCAACCGTCGATGACGCTTTTTACATCGTCGGCCTTCATCACTTGGGAGTCATTAGCCAGCGGCTTGCCGGTGCCTTTGCGCACCACTTGGGCCAGCACTTTATGAGTGGCGCCATCGATGAACTGCGCCTCGGTGCCCAGGGTGGTTTCCTGGTCGCGAATGCCGGTGCCCGTGCTCACTGCCGCAGCCACCAGGGCGACGGGAATAAACTCATATGGCTTGAGACTCTCGGTCTTGCTGCTCACGGCGGTAATCGCCGCTCTCACAACAATTACCCCTGGGCCTGGGGCATTGGCCACGGGCAGTGACTGACCCAGCTCGCGCTTGAGCGCCTGGTTGTAATAGTCATTGATGCCCCGCAACGTGCTCTCGGGAATTCGGGAAGTGGCCTGGGGCTTGGGGTAAAACTGGGTAGGCTCGATGTAGACCGCGGTGTAGCGGCTCAGGTCCAGCTGTGGATCAACCCAGCGCATCACCTCAGCCCCCGACGGTGACTTGGCTTCCTTGAGCTGGCTGTAGTTGGAAAGGAACCCTGAATATTCATTCGGTTGCACCACTTTGCTGGCGCAACCAACCAAACCGAGCGAGGCGACGCACACTGTGCCGATTATTAGCCTTAGCTTCATTAGTGAACTCCCTGGCGACCATCATCGTAAGAATGAGCTATAGGTATAGCCAATACTTGGGCAGCACACCTGATTTCGCTCGGCGCCAGCCAGTACATGCGTTAAACATTCAGGTCAGAAGCGGAAATCGGAATCCGCGATTCGCCCATATATGTTCACCATGAAGTCTTCTTTTTTGTCGCCATCGAAATCGAAACGCAAAAAGGTGAGATTATGGCTGCGATAATATTCGTGGGTGAAGGTGAGTCGAGGGTGGGCTGCGCGCAGGGCTGAAATATCCAATTTATCCTTGCCGCTGACGAAATCCATTATTACGGTGTTTGCGAAGCTGGCAGATGAGTCGTTCGCGCCGATAACGAAGGTATTTTTACCCGGCCCGCCTGTCAGCCGGTTAAAACCCGAGTTCGCCTTGACATAAAGAATGTCATCGCCCTCGCCGCCCTCCAGTTCGTTACCGACGTCATTGCCAATTAAAATGTCATTGCCCGCACCGCCAATAGCCCGTTCGATGGTGACGCCATTGGCGATCGAAACGTTGCCTAGGCCTCCCCCAACATTAGAGAAGCTGCCCGATTTCAAGTTGAGAACCTGATCTTGCCTGAAGGCGGAGAAATCGAAGGTGTCATTACCATCGGCGTCCCACACGCAAAACACCGGCAAGTCGTCGCTCGACTGCAGTTTGAATACGTCACGATCAGCATTGGAGTTAAAGCCATACGTCGTATCCCCGGTCCGCGTTTGGAGGTTCGCACCAAATTTATCTTGCGTGACTGCAATATCATCCATCATCAGCGCACTTGAATACTGAGTCTTATCACCATGGAACTTATTAAAGCGATGGTCTGAGCGGGTTTCCAGAAAAGGACTCCTTACCGTGTAAGCCGACGTATTTTCCGCGTAGTTGCTTCTCGATACTGCAGACGCTGGGTCAGGAAGACCTAATTTAAAGGCCACAGCCTTTGCAATGATGTGACGCCCAAAACTATTGGGTTTTACCAGCTCATCGGCATGGCGCTGGTTCAGCGATACCTGCACCTTGCCGGGCTCGTCATCGGACACGGGCGTATACCAGGGGGCCTGCCACTTGAAGCTACCGCCATCAACCTTGATCTGCATATGATGGGATTGTGCATTGACAGACTCTTTGAACCGAATATTTGCAGTATCGCTGAAATTATTCAGGGTCTCACGGATCACGCCTTTTTGTGCTTCTGTGAACTGGCTGGTCGTGCCCCCCGTTTCGGGACGATTGGCGAACTCATACGTCACCTCCGCAGGGTCCCCGGAACCCAGTGAACCGGCAAATCCGGCTGCACCTTTTGACCCTTTTAATACTTGGTCCATGGACAATGAAACTTGGCGATGTTTAATCTTATCGCCGCGGTCGTCAGCATGAGCAATTTCAACGACAGTCCTGTGTGCAACGCTGGTGGCGCATGCTCTTGCCAACGCAATGTTCGGATCAATATTCATGAGGTAGTCCTATGGGAACTTGGCATTTGTCTACTCGCCTGACGGCAGGCCGGCGACCTGCGTATCAGTGGTATTCCTACGCAAAACAGTTCCAAAAACTCACCTGGCAGCCGACGCCTATCTACCTCATGCTCCGCGACCCAGCGGTGGGAGCGTGGCCTCGGCCCTGGGCGCATCGAACGAAGGATGCTCTGATAGAAGGCGCTGCCACTGCATCCGAAACCAGGGCGTGAATGGCGCTCGGGGCTCTGCAAGCTGGGCCGTTATTTCGGCGCGGGTCAGCCACTTGATATCGCTGACTTCCTCTGGGACGGGCGAGACCTCAGCGTCAGATTGAGCAACCAGCACATGACAGAGTTCATGCTCGGCGCCGATCGAGCCAAACAAAGCATGATACTCAAAGTAATAGAGAGCTCGACACGAAGCCCAGACGCCTAGCTCTTCACGCAGACGACGAGAGGCGGCATCCAGAATAGTCTCTCCAGGTGCCGGATGACTGCAGCAGGCATTCGACCAGAAACCTGCCCAGAGCATTTTATCCGCCGCCCGACGCTGAAGCAGATGACGCCCACGGCTGTCAATCAAGTGCACTGAAAAAGCGCGATGAAGCTGCCCAGCTCCCAGGTGAGCATCGCGTTTATCGCACACGCCAATCTGTACATCCTGTGCGTCGACTAACACTACCTCGTGGATCATGCTGGATCTCCTTTTGTGCAATGAGGCGCGCACGCCACACAGTATCGAGCTAAAGAATTTGTCCCCAGGCACTGACCAAGGTCAACGCGGCGTCGGTGAACGCTGGATCGGCACGCAGCATGACCATGGCATCCAGCTCTGCCTGGGTGAGTAACCCAAGTTCCAACAATGCAGGCCCTGCCTGCGCGGTGGTTGCCGCCCAGAAGGCATCTGCCGGGCTGTTGTCGCCGATTCGGCCTTCGAGGGTGCGATGCCCCACGTTGACAAGCCCCCGGTCACGTAGCCGATCAGGCAGTCGATCGGCCCAGAACATGTCAGACCCGATGGACTGCTCCAACAGTGTGATTCCGGCCTGGGCTACTTTGCGCAACAACGGGTTCGTCGTTCTGAGGCTCGGTTGCAGGCTCACATCTTCGATCACCAACCAGCCTCCGGGACGTAACCAAGTGGCGGCTCGCGTCACTATCTCCTCGCGGTCAGTGAGGTGGCACAGCAACGCCCGGGCGTGCACCACGTCAAACGATGCGGCAGGAAAATCATCGGTCGTGACATTGTGGGTCATCACCTTGATGCCGGGGATATCGACCAGGAAGCGGGTATCGATATCCGTGGCGGTAACCGTTGCGTCGGGATATCGCTGGCTCAACCAGCCGGCGAGCGATCCGGCACCGGCGCCCAGATCAAGGATGGCGGGCGCGTCCGGCAGATCCAATCGTTCAAAAACCTTATGGCTTAACGGGTCAAAGGCGCGCTCCAGGGTTTGCAACCTCGCCAATTGGCCTGCGTGTTGGTCCGCGAGATAGCTGCGGGTGTAGCCGGGTTGCTCGGTGGAAACAGATGTGGTCAAAGCACGACCTCCAATTGATCAGGGCAGCGATTGAGAAACCCGCGCTCTTCGGGCTTGAACCCCGGAGCCCAGCGCAGGTTGGGAAAGGTCTGCAGCAGCATGCGCGCACCGATCGTGATCTCCATCCGGGCGAGCATGGAGCCCAGGCAGAAGTGGCGCCCCGCTCCGAAAGCGAAATGGCTGGTCGCCTGTTCGGCGCGCAACATATTGAAGGTGTCCGGGTCGCTGAACCGGGCCGGATCACGGTTGGCTGAACCGATCAGGCAGGCCAGGGTTGCGCCACCCGGAATTGTTCCCGAGGGCAGTTGCAGCGGTTCAGTCGCCTCCCGCAGCACAAGTTGCAATGGCGGGTTGCGTCGCAGGGTTTCAGTGAGGGCGTTGTCCATCAGTGCTGGATCAGCGATCACCGCCTCTTTCACGCCAGGTTCGCTCAACAGGTTGACAATCAGATTCGCCAGGGCGCCGTGACTGGTCTCGCTGCCTGCCGTCATCAGGATCGCGCAATAGGACCGTACAAAGGACTCGGACAACGGCTGGTCGTCAATGCGTGCCGCCAGGAGTTGTGAAATCAAGTCGTCCTTGGGTTCTATACGCCGAGCGTCGATGTAGGGCTGGATAAAGTGGTAAAAACTGTCTCGGTTGGATAACCCGCCAGTCAACAGTGCTGGGTCCTGACGATAGTTGCCCATGTACGCGAAGCCGATGGCACACCAACGCTTGAGCCGCTCCACCTCCTCTCGTGTGTGTGCCGGGAGGCCCAATGCATGAGCCATCACTCGCACCGGCAGCGCAGCGGTGAAATCGGCAATCAGGTCGACCTGAGGCCGGCCCTGCATACGCGCCAGCAAGTCTGCGGTCACTGCGGTGACAGACGCTTCGAGCGCCACCAGCGCCTTGCTGCGAAACGACGGGGTGAGCAATGCTCGGTGCTGGGCGTGTTCGCAGCCGTCCATGGTCACAATGGTGTGCCCCAGCAGCGGCCCAATCTGCCAGGTGTAGTTGCGATTGCTTGCCCCTGGGTGGGTCAGCGCGGCTTTGACATCCACATAGCGACTGACCAGCCACACATCGGTGGGCTCGTCGTACGCGATCGGAAGTGTGGTGCGTAAACGCTCATACAAGGGGTACGGGTCGATTTCGAACTGGCGGGACTTGAGGGTCGGCGGAGTCAGCGCCAGGTCCACTTGTCGGCTGTGCTGTACCGCGCAGCCATCGGCCTGTAGGTGATAGCGCGAAACGCTGCGATGCCAGTCCCCCGCCGCCCGGACAACCTGACGCAACCGGTCCGGATCGGTCGCAGCGCACGGCGGGTAATGGGCATGCTCGGTAGCGGCTGCCGTGAATTGAGCAACTGCCGTGTTGATCATCTGATGGGCTGCTTCTATCGCGCCAGGCCAGTCCAGGCCGGCGGTGTGCGCGAGTATTGACACCAGATTGAAGCGCTCGCCACACACCACATCTTTGGCAACCGAGTGGATATCGTTCGTCCACGCAATGATATCGGCAGCGTGCTTACGCAACCTGCTCCATGTTTCCACCTGCGCAGGATGCTCGTGCGGGTCCAGGGCTTCGGCACCATCGATCAGATCAAAAAAGAACAGGGCGCCGAAGGAATCCCGGCGCAACGGCAGATACTCAGCCAGGGCGAGCGCCGTATCGGTTTCTCGCATGCGTACCTGCGCCGCCTGCGCGCGCAGATGCTGGATTAAGTGCCCCGCCAGCCTCTGCCGCCAAGGCCCGCTGCCCCAACGCTGGGTCTCGGGCCACAAGTCGTCGACCAGAACAGCCAGCATCGGGTCCTCGAACCCGCCGCGTTCACCTGACGGCACAGCATCGCCGCTGTCGGTCAATGCCTGCACGGCGGCGATGAAATGCTCCAGCGCGCCGTTTTCCGCCCAGGGTCCGTCATCAATACGGTCATCCAGCGTAAGCGCCCACAGGTACCAGCACACCAGAGTCTGCGCTCGGTGCGTGGGCGCCCGCCCGCACAATGCTATTCCCAGGTCGAGCAGTGCCGTGGTGGTCAACCGATGCGCGCCACGCCTGCCGATCAAACCGTATCGCTGCGCCCAAGCAAGCGCATGCGCACGCAGCCGTTCAGTGTCGGCACGCGGCGGTGCAACGGCGAAAGGTAGCTGGATATCGGGAATAGTGAGCGGCGCCGGGGACGAATGACTGTTGTGGCGGGTATCGGTGTCGCCTTCACAGTGTTGCGGTGCCATGAAAAGCTCCTCTGGAATCAAACTTTCAGTAGGGCTGACTTTATTTGAAATCAAAAACGCAGGATGTGAGAGGTATCCGAAGGTCACCCGGCAATGGCGGTCTTTCGGCGTAGGGGAAAACGGAGCGTCGCCATCATGAGCGCTCAGGGGCTGTTCGGTGGTTCGTGCTGATTAAATATGGGGCTTGCAGCAAAATATACTGTCATTTCTCACAGATGTGGACGAGTCGCCGAGCACCGAACAATGACGGATCACCCACGCTTCTTGAACTGCTCCGGTGAATGGGTCGGCAACTGCGTATGACTTATCAGCCTCGAGTGGATAAGGTGAAGGCTCATCCTTTTTCAGGAGCACCCTATGCGCACCATCGGCCTTATCGGCGGCATGAGCTGGGAGTCCAGCGCCGAGTATTACCGCCTTATAAACCAGCGCGTGCGCGACCGTCTTGGCCCGCTGCGCTCGGCGCAAGTGTTGATGTACAGCGTAGATTTCGGCCCGGTGGAACAGGCTCAGCATGCCGGGCGTTGGGACGATGCCGCGCTGATCCTGGAAGATGCCGCACGGCGCTTGCAGGCCGGGGGCGCTGATTGTGTGGTGCTGTGTACCAACACCATGCACTTGGTGGCACCGCGTATTGAGGCGGCGGTATCGATCCCCTTCCTGCATATTGCTGATGCCACGGCGGCGGCGGCTCTGGAGGCCGGGACCCTGACGGTAGGCTTGCTGGGTACCGCATTCACCATGGAGCAGGACTTCCTCAAGTCCCGCCTTGCCGCCCAGGGGCTTACCGTGCTGGTGCCAGACGCGGATGAACGCCAGGAGGTGCACCGAATCATCTATGAAGAACTGTGCGTGGGCATCATCAGTGACGCGTCACGCCAGGTGTATCAGCGGGTGATCCAGGCACTCGCTGCACAAGGCGCCCAGGCGATCATCCTCGGCTGTACGGAAATCTGCTTGCTGATCCAGCCCGAACACAGCGCCCTGCCGCTGCTGGACACCACCGCGTTGCATGCGCAGGCCGCAGTGGGGTTTGCCTTAGAGGCTTAGGTGTCTACACAACTTTGTGGTCCTTGCCTGAACGGGTATGTACTCGGTCTGATCCAACATCCTGGCGGGCGGTCAGACCGCTTTCGCGGGCAAGCCCGCTCCCACAGGGGATCTGTACCAGACGCTGATTCTGTGGGTAATGCATGACCCGTGTGGGAGCTGGCTTGCCTGCGATAGCGGTGGTTCAGTTGTAGATTCAGTGACTGACACTCCGCCTTCGCGCGCTTGCCCTAATGCCAGTCAGTTAAGAGCTAGAGCAGACAACCAGTGACTTGTGGCGAGGGAGCTTGCTCCCGCTGGACTGCGTAGCAGTCCCATTTTTGGGGCCGCTTCGCGCCCCAGCGGGAGCAAGCTCCCTCGCCACAGTTACCGATTCTGTATTAACTGACTGGCATTGGGGCAAGCCAGCTCCCACAGTTTTACAGGATCAAGCCGACGTGCGCAGGCGCGCCATGCTCAGGGTGTCGACAAACATACCGTCGCGCAGGGCGTAATCGCGCAGCCGCCCTTCCACTTCGAAGCCGAACTTGCGGTACAGGTTGTGCGCAGGCTCGTTGTCCGCGTAAACAGTCAGCTCCACACGGCGCAGGTTCATCCAGTTGTCGGCTACCTCCAACGCGGCCGCCAACAGCCGCGAACCGACGCCCTTGCCCTGCCACGCGGGCGCCACGCCCATCCCCAATGAGCCAACGTGGCTCTGGCGTACACGCAAGTACTGCTCAAGCCCCAATTGGCCAATCACCTCAGTGCCCTTCACCGCCACCAGCTGCAGGCGCCGCTCGTTATCCATCACCAGGCGCTTGCGCCACATCTCAACAGACTGAAAAGGCATTTGCAGCACCTGACGACAAACAGCCGGTTCGTTGTAGAGCGCGGCGACGCCCTCCAGGTGGGCCTCGGTAAAACGCTGGATCACGATAGACGGTTCAGGTGGGTGCATTGCATTTCATCCTTTGAAAGACAAGTGGCGGGCCAGTGTAGAGGCTAAGCGCCTGGCTGACGAGCCGGGAGTTTTCCCACTGGCCGACCAGCACCATCCTGCATCTGAACGATGGCGATCCATATGCGCAGCGCCGATACTCTGCCCAGGCCCTGCCCCGTCAACCCGACGCTTCGGCCTTCACCCTGTGACGAGAACAACAAAAAAAGTCCCACAGAGGAACACCCATGAGCCGTTTTGATCACTCGGGCCTGTTGCAGGCCTTCAGCACCCTGACCCTGGACCTGCAACGCCTGGCCCAACATCAGGACATCGAACACTTCCAGCGCCATGCCCTGGCACGCGTCAGCCAATTGCTGGCCTTCGACAGTGCCTGGTGGGGACGCTCGGCTGTCATCAACGGTCTGCCACAAGAGCACAACAGCTACCTCTATCAGTTGCCACCCGACTACCTGGCGGACTGGCAGTCGATCCGCCATCTGGACGTTACCGTTGCACGGGTGCATGCCTCGCCTGGCGAGGCAGTGATTATCGATATGCGCGACCCCGCCAACGGCAGCGCCTTGAATTGGCTGGGGCAACGCCACGGCCTGGGTGAATTGCTGTGTGTGATCCATATCGACCCGCAAACCCACCTCAGCCACCACCTGACGCTCTACCGCCAGCCCACTGCGCCCACGTTCAACGCGCAGGATTGCCAGTTGCTCAATAACCTGATGCTGCATCTGGTGGCGGCGGTCTCGGCAAACCAGATCCGCACCTTGGTGGCCATGCGTGAAACCCTGGCCAGCCCGCGCAATCTGGCCCTGGCGGTGTGCGACCCACGGGGTGTGTTGCAATGCGCCGAGCGCGGTTTTGTCGACCTGCTGCTCAGCGAATGGCCGCAATGGCGTGGCTCCACTCTGCCGGTGCTGCTGGATGAGCGCGGGCATGACGGCAAGCGCATCCATATCCAGGCGTCACCGGTGGGCGACCAATTGCTGTTGGCCGCGCGCCTCAACCGCGCCCTGCCCCAGCTCAGCCCACGGGAAAACGACGTAGCCCAAGGGTTTGGCGAGGGCAAGACCTACAAGGAAGTGGCCCGCGACCTTGGCCTCTCACCCAACACCGTGCGTCACCATATCCGCGCCATCTACGCCAAGCTCGGCGTCAAGGACAAGGCGCGCATAGCGCACCTGGTGCACGCCCCGCCCGACTGACCCTGCCCGCTTCTCCCACGGTTTTGCCACGGTCGTTTTTTACGGTCACGGGCTGCTGTTGCCCATTTTCCGGCCTCCTCTGACACGAGACGCTTCGCCATGACTTCAACGCGCCTACGTAACCTGACAGTGCTGTGCGCCAGCCTGTTCAGCCTCGACAGCCAGGCTGCCGACCTCAACGCCCGGGACTTTTTCGCCGCCCCACCGGGCACCCGCCTGGGTGTGCTGTACCTGCCCGCCACCCGTGCCAGCGATTTCCATGGCCCCGCCGACAGCACCGGCAAGGCCGACCTCAGGGTCAACGCCGTGGCTTACCGCCAGGTGTATTTCACCGACGCCTGCGGCACGTTGTGCACGCCGCAATTCATCCTGCCCTTTGCCGACATCAGCGCACGCCTGCCCGGCGCCAACCAGCGCAGCCGCGAGCGCGGCCTGGGCGATCCACAGGTGGGCGGCACGCTGTTTTTCGTCAACGACCCGGCTTCGCGCACTTACAGCGGCTTGTTGAGCCTGATCACCGTGCCGGTGGGTGAGTATCACAGTCAAAACCCGGACGTCTCTCCCGGTGCCAATCGCTGGGGCGCCACCTTTGTCTACAACTACACCCACGGCATCGGCGAAAACTGGGTACTGGAAGCCAACCTGGAAGCCCAGCTCTATGGCCGCAATGACGATTACTTTGGCAGCGAACTCAAGCAAGCCCCGCTGTATCGCCTGCAGGCTTTTGCCTCGTATGACTTCAGCGCCGCCACTTACGGTGCACTGCGCCTGATCCAGGCCGACGGTGGCGCCCTGCGCCTCGACAACCGCCGCCTCGACGACACCCACAAGCGATACACCCAAGTCGGCTTCGAACTCGGGCATTGGCTCGACCGGCAGAACCAACTGATGGTCAGCCTTTCGCAAAGCGTTGCGGCTTCCAATGGCTATGCCGGCACCGAAGCGCTGTTGCGCCTGGTGCATGTGTTCTGACCCCTTTCCCTGGAGCTTGAAAATGCCCATTTCCAACCCTGCGATAACAGCACGGCTGGCAGCGATCGTGCTGTTTGCCGCCATCACCCCGACCATCCTGATGACCGCTCCCGCCGTGGCCGCGCAGTTGACCAGCCAGTGGCAACTGAGCCCGGCGCGTATTGGCGACTTGTTTTCCGTGGAGCTGGGCGCCATGAGCCTGGCGACCTTGCCCGCCTGGTGGTGGCTCAAGCGGGTTGACTGGCGCACCGCCGCCCGGGTCGCCGCGCTGCTGTTCATGGCCGCCAACCTGCTGTCGATGCTGGCCGACACCTACGCCGGACTGCTGGTGTTGCGCGCTACCAGCGCCCTGGCCGGCGGCTCGTTGATGATCCTCTGCCTGGCCAGTGCGGCCACCACCGCCAACCCCAGCCGGGTCTATGGTGTGTGGGTGATGGGGCAGTTGATCGTCGGTGCCGTCGGCCTGGTGGTGTTGCCTGGTTTGTTCGAACGATTTGGCTTGAATGCCTGCTACTTGATCCTGGCGGGGTTGATGGCTCTGCTGCTGCCATTGGCGCGGGCGTTTCCCGCCGGTAGCCCTGCGTTGCCCGCCAACCGCGCCCCGGTCTTGCCCGGTTCACGCTGGAAAGCCGCCCTGGGGGTTGGCGCGGTGCTGGCCTTTTACATCAGCCTGGGGGGCGTATGGACCTTTATCGGTGCCTTGGGCGCCAGTGCCGGGATTTCGGCGCAGCACGGCGGCGAAATCCTCGCCATCGCCACCGTGATGGGCATTGCCGGGGCAGCGAGCGCTTCACTGATCGGGGCCCGCTTGCCGCGTGGAGTGCTGTTGCTGCTGGGCTACCTGTTGATGGCGGCAGCGGTGCTCTTGTTGCTTGGCCAGCCCGCATTGCTGCGATTTGCCTTGGCGGCGCTGCTGTTCAAATTCACCTGGACCTTCATTCTGCCGCTGATCCTGGCCTGCCTGGCCGACCTCGATCACAGCGGCAAGCTGATGAACGCCTCCAACCTGGTCATCGGCGGCGGCCTGGCCATCGGCCCAGCGCTCGCCGGCCGCCTGATCGAGGCCAGCGGCGGGTTCAGCCTGTTGCTGCTCGGTGCAGCCGCTATCACCTTGCTGTCGCTGGTGATGATCATCGCCAGCCGTCCCCACTCCCCCACTGAACTGGAACCGGTATGAACCCAACCACCGCATTTTTCTTCGACGAAATTAGCCTGTGGCACAGCGCCGGCGCCCATGCGCTGACCCTGCCCGTGGGCGGCTGGGTGCAGCCGCCGGCCGGCAGCGGGCATGCCGAGTCACCGGAGACCAAGCGCCGCTTGAAAAGCCTGTTGGATGTCTCCGGATTGAGCCGCCAACTACAACTGCGCAGCGCGCCGCCAGCCAGTGAAGAGGATCTGCTGCGCGTCCACAGCCGTTCCTATCTGCAGCGTTTCAAGGCCCTGAGCGATGCTGGCGGCGGTGAGCTTGGCCCCCAGGCACCGATCGGGCCGGGCAGCTACGAGATTGCGCAACTGTCCGCCGGACTGACCCTGGCCGCCGTGGACGCGGTGCTCAAGGGCCAGGCGCACAATGCCTATTCGCTGTCGCGGCCACCGGGGCATCACTGCCTGGCAGACAGCGCCATGGGCTTTTGCTTTCTCGCCAACATTGCCATTGCCATCGAGGCCGCCAAGGCCCGCAACGGACTGGGCAAAGTCGCCGTGATCGACTGGGATGTGCACCACGGCAACGGCACGCAGTCGATCTTCGAAGAACGGGCCGATGTGTTGACGATTTCCCTGCATCAGGACGGCTGCTACCCGCCTGGCTACAGCGGCGAGCAGGATCGAGGCCGCGGGGCCGGCGTGGGGGCCAACATCAATATTCCGTTGCCCCCAGGCAGTGGGCACGCCACCTATCTACACGCCATGGAACGCATCGTAGTGCCCGCGCTGGAGCGCTTCGAGCCGGAGTTGATCATCGTTGCTTGCGGTTATGACGCCAACGCCGTCGACCCGCTAGCGCGCATGTTGTTGCACAGCGAATCGTTCCGTCTGCTGACCCGCGCCCTGCGCCTGGCAGCCGATCGTTTATGTCAGGGCCGCCTGGTGCTGGTGCACGAAGGCGGCTACAGCGAAGCCTATGTACCGTTCTGCGGCCTGGCGACCCTGGAGGAATTGAGCGGCGTGCGCACAGCGGTGCTAGACCCGATGCTTGAGTTTGTGCAGTTGCAGCAACCCGGTGCGGCGCTGCAGGGGTTTCAAGCGCAGTGGGTGGAGCGGTTGGCGCGCGGAGTCAGCGAGTAGCTGCCAAACGCCACACCCGCGCAACGTCCGAGGCCCGCTCACGCAACAGGCGCGGCGCCTCGTGACAAGCCTGTTCCAGTGACATCGGGCCCGATGGCAAAGCAAATGCTGCGTCCACACCCTGGGCATACATCTGCTCGTAGCCCTCGCCCAATGTCCCCGCAATGACGACCACCGGCACGCCCTGTCGCTGGGCAATGCGAGCCACGCCAAACGGGGTTTTGCCACGCAGGGTCTGGGCGTCGAAGCGGCCCTCGCCGGTAATCACCAGGTCGGCACCACGCACCGCTTCATCCAGGCCAACCAGTTCAGCAACCACCTCGACCCCTGGACGAAACTGGGCGGCGAGGAACGCCTTGGCAGCAAAGCCCAGTCCACCGGCGGCACCACTGCCGGGTTCGTCGCGCACATCCTTGGGCAGCACCTGGGCGCAATGGTCAGCGAAGTGCCCAAGGGCCGCGTCCAGTTGTGCCACCTGCTCGGGGCTCGCGCCTTTTTGCGGGCCGAAAATCGACGAGGCACCGTGGGGGCCGCACAGGGGATTGTTGACGTCGGCGGCGATTTCAAAACGCACCTGTGCCAGGCGCGGGTCCAGTTGTTCGAGGCTGATATGGGCCAGGCGAGCCAACGCCAACCCACCCGCCGGCAGTGGCTGGCGTTCGCTATCCAATAGCTGCACGCCAAGGGCCTGCATCGCCCCCGCGCCGCCATCGTTGGTAGCACTGCCACCAATCGCCAGGATGATGCGCTGCGCCCCGGCATCCAGCGCGGCGCGGATCAACTCGCCGGTGCCATAGGTGGTACTGGAACAGGCGTCGCGCTGCCCCGGCGCGACGAGTTGCAAACCACTGGCCTCGGCCATCTCGATCATCGCGGTATGGCTGTCGGCCAACCATCCCCAACGCGCTTCGACGCTGTCGCCCAGCGGGCCTCGGACCGTTTGCCGGCGCAATTGCCCCTTACATGCTGCGAGCACCGCATCCACCGTGCCTTCACCGCCATCGGCCATCGGGCATTGAAGCACGTGCGCATCAGGCCAGACCTCGGCCCACCCCTCGGCAATCGCCTGGGCGACACCTGCGGCACTCAGGCTGTCTTTGAACGAGTCGGGGGCGATCACGATTTTCATGGGCTTTCTCCGGTTTTTATAACGCCCATGCTGCCAGTTGGCTGGGGCAATGACGCGGGGCCGATGCACAAGTGTGGGGCGGGTTTGTTGTTCATTTCTACAATGCCCCCTGTAGGAGCGAGCTTGCTCGCGCCTACAGGGGGTGGGGCAGCAGTTGTACGCCCAGGTACAAGGCAAGCATCCCATCTAGCGTCAGCGGGTCTACGCCGCTGAGTTCGGCTATGCGTTCCATGCGGTAGCGCAGGCTGTTGCGGTGAATGCCCAAGGCGTCGGCACACGCCTGGCTTTGCCCGTCGTGCTCGCACCAACTGCGCAACGTGGCGAGCAGTTGCCCGTTGCTGTCCTTGGCCAACACCTTGCGCAACGGGTTGAGCAATTCGTCCAGGGCGTCGTCGTTGCGATGACGCCAAAGCATTACCGGCAGGCGATAACGGTTGAGGGTCAACAGGCGTGATTGCGGCAGGATGTCGCGGCCATAAGCAAGCAGATCCCCTACCCGGCGGTAACAGCGGCGCAGCCCCGCCAAGCCCTCCGCTTGCCCGCCGATGGCCACGCGCAGGACGTTCCAACCCAGGCCGTCGAGCTTTTCCAGCAAGCGGGGGTTATCGACCTGCACCGCAGCAGGTCGGCACCACAGCAAGGAAAACTGCGCAGAGCTGACGCACCAACTGTCGGGGTAGCGGCTGGCGAGCCATGCGCTCAGGGCCTCCGCCGTTTGGCCCGGGCCCAGTTCAAACAGGTACGGCGTGCGCGCCAGTTGTGGCTTGAGCCCCAGTTGCTGGGCTTCGTCCACCAGGCGCGGGGAGTCGCCGCTGTCGGCCAACAGCAGGGCCAGCAGATCATCGCAACGCTGGCGCCGCCATTGTTGTTCGGCTTGCTGATGGCGTTGGCTGACCAGCATTTCAGCGGTCATGCGCACCAGTTCGGCATAGGTGCGTAACCCATCCGGCTCGCCGGTGATACCCAGTACGCCAATCAGGCGCTGATCATGCAGCAGCGGCAGATTGATTCCTGGTTGCACACCCTTGAGATGCTTGGCGGTCTGCCCGTCGATTTCCACCACCCGCCCATTGGCCAACACTAGCTGGGCACCTTCATGGCGGGTATTGATACGCTCCGGCTCGCCGCTGCCCAGGATCAAGCCCTGGCTGTCCATGACATTGACGTTATGGGGCAGGATTGCCATGGTGCGATCGACAATCTCCTGCGCCAGGGCATGATCCAGCTCGAACATGGGGCTAATTTCCTGAAAAAGGTTGTTCACCAGCACAGCGCAAAGATGGCTTGACTGTGCGCCGGCACAAAGACAGTTGCCCTTCACGTCACCGAGACTGTCAGGGCGGTCAACGTTACCCTCGCACCGCGAAAAATCATAATAAAGAGAGAATCCCATGTCACAGAGCGCCACTGCCGCACTGGCCAGCGATGACGATAAAAACGCCATCTACAAGCGCATTACCCTGCGCCTGATCCCCTTCATTTTTATCTGCTATCTGTTCAATTACCTCGACCGGGTAAACGTTGGCTTTGCCAAGCTGCAGATGCTCGACGCGTTGAAATTCAGTGAAACTGTATACGGCCTGGGAGCCGGGATTTTCTTTATCGGCTACGTGCTATGCGGCGTGCCGAGCAACCTGGCGCTGACCCGGTTTGGCCCGCGGCGCTGGATCGCATTGATGATGATCGTGTGGGGTACGCTCTCCACATGCCTGCTGTTTGTGACCACGCCCACGCATTTCTACACCCTGCGCCTGTTTACCGGTGCCGCTGAAGCGGGCTTCTTCCCCGGCGTGGTGTTGTACCTTTCGCAGTGGTTTCCGACCTTCCGCCGTGGGCGAATCATGGCACTGTTCATGTCGGCGATCCCGGTGTCCGGTTTGCTCGGCAGCCCGTTTTCCGGCTGGATTCTGAATCACTTTGCCGCAGGCCAAGGTGGCTTGGCGGGCTGGCAGTGGATGTTCCTGCTGCAAGGCATCCCGACCGTGGTCCTCGGCGCCCTCGCCTACTTCCTGCTCAGTGACAGCTTCGCCAACGCCAAGTGGCTCAAGCCCCATGAGCGTGCGGTACTGGAAGCGGACCAGGCCACAGACCTGGCTAACAAGCCGAAAACCACCAGCGACTCCCTGGCCGAAGTGTTCAAGAACCCGGCGATCTGGGCATTCGGTCTGATCTACTTCTGCATCCAGAGTGGGGTGTATGCGATCAACTTCTGGCTGCCGTCGATCATCAAGAACATGGGCTTCAGCGACAACCTGGTGATTGGCTGGCTCAGCGCGATCCCGTATCTGTTGGCGGCGGTGTTCATGTTGCTGGTGGGCCGCTCCGCCGACCTGCGCAAGGAGCGCCGCTGGCATTTGGTGGTGCCGATGTTGATGGGCGCCATCGGCCTGGTGATCGCCGTTAACTTCGCCACTACGCCCGCTATCGCCATTCTCGGCCTGACCATCGCCACCATGGGCGCCCTGACCGGCCTGCCGATGTTCTGGCCGGTGCCCACCGCCATGCTCAGCGCGGGTGCGGCGGCGGGTGGCTTGGCGTTGATCAACTCCATGGGGCAGATGGCGGGTTTTCTCAGCCCGTATATCGTGGGTTTTGTGAAGGATGCCACCGGGTCTACGGATGTGGCGTTGTACCTGCTGGCGGCGGTGATTGTGGGCGGCAGTGTTCTTGCATTGCGGATGACGCGCACGCTCAAGGCCTGACGCCTTCAACGTGGGAGGGATCTGCTCCCTCCCACTTGGACCATGTATTTACAACAGGCCGCCACCGTCGATATCAACCACCGCACCGGTCATAAAGCCATTTTCCATGGCCAGTACATACCCCGCCGCCACTTCTTCAGCCTGCCCTACCCGCCCAACCGGCAACCCTTGGCCCGCCTTGGCAAACATTGCCAAGCGTTGCTCTTGGCCAAGCCCTGCATAGGCCGGTGTGTCTATCACCCCAGGGCTGATCACATTGACTCGACGCGGCGCCAGTTCTTTGGCCAGTTGTTTGCCCAAGGCCTCGGTCGCAGCGTTAATGCCCGTCTTGATGAACTGCCCTGCCGCCAACTTGCGCCCCAACTGGCCCGAGGTCAGGGTGATGCTGCCCTGTTCGTGCAAAAAGGGCAGCGCGTGTTGAATGGCGCGTAGTGCGCCCCAGAGCTTCACATCGAAGTTGTCCTGGGCTTCATCCAGGTCTGTTTCAATCAAAGGCTTGGCCCGCACCGAAGGCCCCGAGGTGTAGACCAGATGGTCAAAGCGCCCCACGGTTTCGAACAGTTGCGTTAACGAGGCGCTGTCGGTGACGTCCACCGGCTCGCTGCGCAGCCCGCTGTCGGAACCTGGCGCCAAGCGGCGCCCGGCCACGATCACATGCGCGCCTCGCGCCAAGGCTGCCTGGGCCACTGCCGCGCCGATACCGCTGCTGCCGCCGATGACGATGATGGTTTTACCGCTCAGAGAAGAGGTCATGAGAAAACTACCTGGGTCAGAAAGTGAGCGTTCATCTTCCCAGCTTGGCAATCGATGAAAAATCCGGGTAAAACGACAAGATCTTTAAAGGATTTTTATCAATGAGCTCCATTCTCGACCTTGAAGTCTTCGTGCGCAGCGCCGACACCGGCAGCCTGACGGCCGCCGCCCGTGGCCTTGGCCTCACGCCGGCGGCGGCCAGCATTGCCCTCAAGCGCCTTGAAACCCGCCTCGGCATCCGCCTGCTCGCCCGCTCCACCCGCAGCATGCGCCTGACCGAAGAAGGCCGGCGTTACCTGGACAGTGTGCGGGTGGCACTGGAGGCGCTGTCGGACGGCGAGCACGCCATCAAGCAACAGGGCCAGAGCCTCAGTGGTTTATTGCAGTTGGCCGCGCCCTCGGACTTTGGTCGCAATGTGCTGCTGGGCTGGCTGGATGAGTTCAAGCTGGAGCACCCCACCATCCGTCTGCAACTGTTGCTCAACGACAGCAATGCCGACTTGTTTCGCGACACGGTCGACATCGCCTTGCGCTTTGGCGTGCCTAGAGACTCCAGCCTGGTGGCCCTGCCGGTGGTGCCCGATCACCATCGCATTGCCTGCGCCAGCCCCGACTACCTGGCGCGCCACGGTACTCCGCATACGCCCGAAGATTTGGCCCACCACAGCACGCTGCGCTATATGCGCCGGGGCCAGGCCAATAGCACCTGGTATTTCCGCCAGGGGGCGTTGCTTCAAGAAGTCGAGGTGAGCGGTGACTACCTCAGCGATGACGGCGAGATTGTCCGCCGCTGGGCGTTGGCGGGGCATGGCATTGCCTATAAGGCCAACCTGGATGTGGCCCGTGATATTCAGGCTGGGCGGTTGGTGCCCTTGCTACCCGACTGGCAAGGCGAACCCGCGCCGTTCAACCTGATGTGCCCGCACCGCCTGCAAGTGTCGGAACGCGTGAAAGTGCTGCACCGTTTTTTACAGGCCCGCTGCCTGACTTTGCTACGCACATGAAGAAATGCCCCCAGGGCTTGTTCCAGAGCGCTCGGGTCTGGTATTGCATCACTTACATTTGCGTGAGGAGCTTTGCATGAATTACCGCACATTGGGCCAGTCCGGGTTAAAGGTCAGCGCTCTGACCCTCGGCACCATGATGTTTGGCGAACAGACCAGCACCGAAGATTCGCTGCGCATCATCGACAAGGCCTGGGACCAGGGCATCAATTTCATCGACACGGCGGACCTGTATACAGGCGGGCGCTCCGAGGAAATCGTCGGCGAGGCGATTGCACGCAACCGCCAGGACTGGGTGGTGGCCTCCAAGGTCGGCTTCGGCCCTACCGACGGCGTGCCCAACCGCAGCGGTTTGAGCCGCAAGCGTCTGTTCAACGCGCTGGACGCCAGCCTGGCACGCCTGGATACCGACTACCTGGACATCTACTACCTGCACCGCGAAGACCACGACACGCCGTTGGAGGTCACCGTGTCCGCCATGGGTGACCTGATCCGCCAGGGCAAGGTCCGCTATTGGGGCCTGTCCAACTACCGGGGTTGGCGCATCGCTGAAGTGATTCGCGTGGCCGAACGCCTGGGCGTCGATAAACCCATCATCAGCCAGCCGCTGTATAACATCGTCAATCGCCAGGCCGAGGTCGAGCAGATCACCGCTGCAGCGGCCTACGGCCTGGGAGTGGTGCCGTACAGTCCACTGGCCCGAGGGGTCCTCAGCGGCAAGTACGCACCGGATGTCACGCCCGAGGCCGGCAGCCGTGCCGCGCGCCAGGATAAACGCATCCTGGAAACCGAGTGGCGAATTGAATCACTGCGCATTGCCCAGCAGATCCAGCAATACACCCAAGGGCGTGGCGTGGGGATCGTCGAGTTCGCAATCGCCTGGGTGCTGAACAATGCGGCGGTAAGCTCGGCGATTGTCGGGCCACGGACCGAGGCGCAGTGGGACGCCTACACCGGGGCGCTGGCGGTGAAGATCAGCGCTGAAGACGAGGCGTTCATTGATTCGCTGGTCACGCCGGGGCATTCGTCCTCGCCCGGCTTCAACGATGTCGGGCATTTTGTATCCGGTCGATTGGCACGCCTGTAGACTACCCGCGCAATAATTGGCTTTCGCGAGGACAACGTGTCTAAAGGTGTGGTGTTATCGGTCTTGGCTTCGGTGTTGTTTGCCGTGATGTATTACTTCACATCACTGCTAACGCCCTTGAGTGGCCTGGAGATTTTCGGCTGGCGCATGTTGCTCACCGTGCCCTGCATGACGGTGTTCATGCTTGTCAGCGGCGAGTGGCGCCGGGTCTGGGAACTGCTGCGCATGCTCGCGGCCAAGCCACGGCTGATCGGCGGTGTGCTGGTGTCGTCGGCCTTGCTCGGCGTGCAGCTGTGGTTGTTCATGTGGGCGCCACTGAACGGGCGCAGCCTGGATGTGTCGGTCGGTTACTTCCTGCTGCCGCTGACCATGGTGCTCACCGGGCGCCTGGTGTGGGGCGAACAGCTTTCCTACCTGCAAAAGATCGCGGTGTTTTTTGCCGGGCTCGGGGTACTCAACGAGTTATACCAGGCCGGTGGGTTCTCCTGGGCGACGCTGGTGGTGATCATCGGTTACCCGCTGTACTTTATCGTGCGTAAATACCTCAAGACCGACCACCTGGGCGGCCTGTGGCTGGACATGGCGCTGATGCTGCCGGTGGCATGGTGGTTTGTGCAAAGCGGCGAACAGGGCTTTGCAGTGATGGATGCCCACCCCAATTTGTATGCGCTGATCCCGATACTGGGTCTGATCAGCGCTTCGGCGTTGGTGAGCTATATCATCGCCAGCCGGCTGCTTGCGTTCAGCCTGTTCGGGCTGCTCAGTTATGTCGAGCCAGTGCTGTTGCTGGTGGTGGCGCTGCTGCTGGGTGAAGGGATCAAGGCAGGCCAATGGCTGACCTACATCCCGATCTGGATCGCGGTCATGGTGCTGGTGTTCGAAGGGTTCAAGCATCTGGTGCGGCAGCGTAGGGTTTGACCGACGAACAGTCGACAAACTGCAACTGTGCTTGATGATGTTGAGTAGCCCCATCATCATCCAAGGTGGTGAACTGTAATTGCGGGCCGGATAGGTCGCCGCTAGGCAACTCAGGTATCGCAACCCGTGCAGTAGCATAAGGTGCAACCATCGGCGGATCTTCGCTGTGATGCTCCACACCACCGAGTGTCAGAACCACACCAGACAAGGTCACGTGATACGCCGTGGGGTTGAGCACCTCCAACCCCACGTCGTCCCCTCGGCTTAGGCACCATTGAAGCGCATGAACCACGTCCTGTACCTTTCCCGGCAATTGGGCGGGCCGGAGGAAAAGCTTGATCCGCGTACGAAAGGC
This sequence comes from Pseudomonas sp. MF6767, assembly GCF_016405475.1. Lineage (NCBI taxonomy): Bacteria > Pseudomonadati > Pseudomonadota > Gammaproteobacteria > Pseudomonadales > Pseudomonadaceae > Pseudomonas > Pseudomonas sp. MF6767. Next base: position 66,133 of record NZ_JAEKCY010000014.1, read on the forward strand.
AAATTGCAGGGCGTTGGTTTCATCGGATGCCTCAACGCTCGGTCTGATTGCCAGTACGTTCAGCCAGTACACCGACTCCCGGTCTGCCACCTGTTTTGGCGTTTGATCATGCATGATCCGCAAGGCGCGCCCGGTACCCGCGTTCATACGGGCGATGGGTGGCGTAATCGTGAACGGCACATCACTGTTCTCGGGTGCCGCCATCGCATCGCCATCATCGATCCACGCTTGCACTAGGCGCGGACCGTCAGCCTCATTGTGCAGATTGACCACCACCGTGCGCGCGGTAACCGGGTAGATGACACGCGTGCGGTCAATCACGATTTCGCCCTGCACGGCGATTGCCTGCAAGCTCATCAGCACGCCCAGGCCCCCGCGCCAAAGCGCGCTGCTCATCGGTAGCTCATTGTGAATGACGCCAACCCGTTCGCGCTGCCGGGACGGATCGAGGAGGCGGTCTGGATATAACGTGCGGTCAAAGGGATCTGGACAGTCGCATTGCCAGTACTGCCGACCAGCCACTGATTCGGGTTCCCAATCGTCGTGGAGTCAGCCCCGTAGCGCACCAGCGTGTTCCCCCGTAGTAATTGCAGAGCAACGCCACTGGCCATAGAGGTACGGGTCAAGGACAGTACGTCGCTGCGATTAGCCGGCACGGTCTGGTCTGTCACCGTCACAAATACGTCACGCGTTGCCCCGCCGATGCCACCCGCACATGACAGTGTGATATTGCGGGTCACGCTGCCGGCGAAACTGCCCACGCCGCGAAAATCACGAGCAGCCACGGCCGGCATAGGCATGGCGACCGAAGGTGTTGAGACCCTGCAGGTGGGTTTTCGTGGCGCATTGATGGTGACGTTGGAGAAGTTCACTGCGTAATAGCCAGCGCCGGTGATGGGCGTGCCGGTGATCGTATACCTTGCAATGTTTCTGGCGGTGATCGTGCCACCCGTTATGGCGCCTGTGGCGACAAAATAAATTCGGGTATCAAGCCCAAGGACGATGGGCCTTGCTCTGGCATCTCCAACAATGAGTGTGACACCTGCCGTGTTGATGGCCATGAACGGCCGGTTCGGGTCCCTCGCCATCAGGGCAAACCCCACCCCAGGCACATTGGTGGCATACACTGGCATTGAAAGCCCGCTAGCGAAAAATGTCCGGCCCGTCGGCGTGCTATTGACCAGTGCCAGCCTGGCCTGTGCCCCTAAAGCAATTCGTGTGGTACACCGAAGCGCGGACGATGGAGGACTGTCGAAGCGATAGCCATTGGCGGACCCGACCACCTGCCCGATTTGCTGCCCGGCCGCAACCGTGATCGGGGGAATGGAAATATTCACCGCCGGGCCGGGGGCACAGGTGATCGCTTGAGCTTCCAGCGCCACCATCCATCCTCCCAGCACCACGCTGGCAAGTGAAAACCTAGTCATGAAAACAACACCTCTGTCATATCGAATAAGTCATGCGCCGCAACAGTCATCCATCGGCACTCACTCATAGCTGCCCCGCAACCTGGCGCCCTTGGCTTGCCACGCACACCCCCTGAAGGTAATCGGTAGTGGCCTGTCGTTGGCCCTCGGTGATTGGCGGCATGTGGTAGTAGATATCGCACTGCTCGGCGATTTTGCTGCCCCACTTGACGGTCAGACGACCTTCCTGCGGGATGTCTCGGACGAAGGCTTTACTGGCCTGCCCCACCACGCCTACCTCACGCCCTTGCGCATCAAATACCTGTGCTGCAAATGGCAGCGGGCTGCCATTCTCGTGGACGCCCTTGACCAGTACCGCCCGACCACTGAGCGTGTCGAACTTGACCAGCGATACTGCGCCCGAGGTCGGTACGACGTTGCGCGTCGACTCCTGGAGCTCTACATCCATCGACATGCCTTCCGGATCGATTTCCACCGTATTATTCTGGAACGCCGTCAGATTGGGCACGACAGCGAACCCGCTGCTGTTGACCCGTGCACCGCTGCTCCCCCCGAGCCTGGCCCCTTCTGCACCTGGCACATGCACCAGCGCCGAGGCTTCGCCTAGGCTTTGCGAGAACGCGATACCTTCGGCATGAACGACCACCCCACCATCGGCGCCAAACGAAAGCTGCGAGCTATCGCGGCTCTGGCTATATCCGGCACGCAGTTGGGTGGCATCCGTGCGATAGCCGGCATAGGTGTTGAACTGGCCGGAGTGCGTGCTTTCACTGGTTGCGCGGCTGGCTGAAACACCGTAGTTGAGCGCGGTGTCCTCGCCCAGGAACCCGTTGATGCCCACCTGCTGCTGGCTGCCCCGTGTATCACCGGTGTCCCGGGAGAACGAAGTATTGATCGTCGGCGCTCGCGATTCGCCCCCCAGCGGCATCGACAGTGTGAGCATGTAGCGGTTATCGATACGCCCGGGTTGGCCGATACGCCCGAAAAACACATCGTCGCTGAGCTCGCTTTGGGTCAGTTGTCGCGTGTCCTGGACCCTGGAGCGCTGTGCCGACAGGTTCCAGTTGACCTTGTTCCAGGTCGAGCCATAGCTGGCGGTGAATGAAACCTGGCGCCCTTCCTGTCCTCCCCAATAGTCGACGGAGCTGCCGTACAAGCTCAAGGTGCCGATACCCAACTGCTGGCTGACTGTCATGTCGAGCCGGCTTTTTTGCCGGGCATAGCTGTTGATGTCACCTGCCCGGCTCGCGATTTCGCGCACATTCAGTGCATCCTGCAGGTTCAGGTAACCCTCGGTGGAGAACCGATACGCACCCAGCGCAAAATGCGTACCCGAGGCCGGCAGGCTTTTGTTGTAACCCAGCCCCAGGCTTTGCCCGGACTGGCGCCCATGATCGGGCACCTCGGTATGGGAGGTGGCAGTGTCCAGAGAGAACGCACCGAAGGACGTATTCAACGCGATACCGAGCTTTCCCTGTTCATAGCCTTTGGAAACACTACCGCCACCGTAGACCGTCAGATCATCGGTCAAACCGTGCTGCAAAGTGCCTTGAAAGACGTTGGCGCCCTTCGCGTCAACGCCCTTTTGCTGCACCTTACCCAAGGTGGCGCTGTACTTTGTCGCGTCGGCGCGCAATAACTGCGGGGCCACCGAGTACGGCACGACGAAGGTGTTCCGACGCCCGTCGACTTCGGTCACGCTGACGATCAAATCACCACCGTAGCCGGTGGCATGCAGGTCACTGATAACAAAGGGGCCGGGCGGCACCGTGGTCTCATAAATGGTGTAGCCGTTCTGGCTGACCGTGACCGTTGCATTACTGTCGGCCGTCCCCCGAACCTGCGGTGCGTAACCTTGCTGCGTCTGCGGGCGCATCCGGTCGTCGGTGGCCAGAGTGACGCCCCGCACGCGCACCCCGTCGACAATCTGTCCGTTGCTGAAGGTGTCTCCGAGGGTCAGTTGTGACTGCCAGGGGATGATGCTGCGCTGTACATAAGTGGACGTGTTCTGATAAGTCTCAAAGCCAGTGCGGTTGCCCCAGGCCTGGGCGCCCTGATGTCGCAAGCGCCATGCACCCAGGTTGATACCGGCATTGAGGCCCAGGTAAGTACGACCGTCACCTTCACCTGCGGTGACCGTATTGGTACTGAAGTTGTAATTGAGCAGCCCGGCGGCAATGCCCTCATCCAACAACTCGGGGTCAATGTAGCCGCGCATGGAACGCTTCATGTAGGCCTGCGGCACGCTGGCCGCCAACTCGAGTGCACCCGGATCGAACGTGCTGGATGCCATCGGAATCCACTGCCCCAGGTCGCCGCAGTACTGGCCGGCGGCGGCAGGGTTCGAGAGTTCGCGCCCATGGGCATCAGTATCGACTTTATCCATCGCGATACCGATTTTTTCCAATACTTCACGACTCAAGCACGGCTGCGCCCCGGTCTTTGCATGGGCCGCAACAAACTCCACCTCCCTGCGCCCCAGGGTCTGGCCGTTGACTACGATATCTACGCGGTATACGCCAGGGCTCATCTGGTTGCTGGTATTGAACCGTGACGTGTCAACCGACGACGCCAGGCCACTGGAGAATGCGTTCAGATCAAAGCTCAACTCAGCCGCAAGCGCGACATCGCTGGCGATCACGGCCGCACTCATCAAACCGCCCAGCATTATCGTGCGATGCTGGAATGGCAAAATCGGGGCGCAGCGATGCACCCGTACTTGGATGTGACTAGGCATAGTTATGACTTCAGTGGACGCTGAGAAATGTACGTTTGCTTGCCATCAGCAACGTTTAGGGGCCGCGTTCAGCGGTGCAATACAGCAGGCTGCGCGGATGAAAAGCCGCCGAAATCGTTGATGTAAGTGAAATCCACCCGCGCATCGGCGGGTATTACCTTCGCGGCTTTCGGCACCGGCACCTTCAACGTGCCTCCTGGCTCCACCATGCCCTCCGTCAGGGACAGTTTTTCCGCTTCGGGACCAGAGCCCATGAGCAGGACAATGTCGTTGAAGGTGACGTGATACGCCGAGGGGTTATGCACCTGTATCACGCTGCCTTGGGCGCCCCGTTCCACGGACCAGCGCAACAGCCCAGGCGCCTCCTCGGGTGTTCCAGGTAACTGCGCCGGACGAAAAAACACTTTGGTGCGGATACGAAACGCGAACTTGAAGTGATTCCGCTGGCTGTCTTCAAGCGTGGGGTCAAACTCACTGGCAGCGCCAGGCACTTCGAGTACGTTCAACCAGAACAGCGACTCTCTATCCGTCGGCAGCGGTGCCTTGGTGTAGGACAGGCGCATGGACTGACTTTTGCCGGCGTCCAGGCGAAATACCGGAGGAGACAGGACGAAAGGCACATCGCTCAGTGTCGGCGCTTCCTGCGCGTCACCCGCGTCCAGCCACGCCTGGACCAGGCGGGGCGCGTGTTTGTCATCATTGGTTACTCGCACGGTGACCTCACGTCGCGGCTCGGGGTAAATCTGTCGCGTACCGTCGATAACCACTCCCGCGTGCACCGTGTGCGATGCCATCCCCAAGGCCAGGCTCAGCGCGACCCGCACCACACGACGACTCAAGATCATCAGTAAATCCTGCATCAGGTAATCCTTGAAAACGGTTGTCCTGCGCCCGACCACTGGGTCGAGCGAGGATCTCAGGCAACAAACGCAGTGGTCATCAGCCTGGCTGCATCAAGGAAAGGTGACCGAGTACTGCACGCTGCTGGTGACATTGCCCGCGCCTGCCGCTCCGCCGTTGGCGATGTAGCGTGCGTAAAACGGCAAGGTCGCCAGACCACTGGTAACGGTGGCAACGGTCGAGTTATTACCTGTGCGCAAGTCCATTGGCGTGTTGGAAGCCCCATCGAGAATTTGTACCTCTACCCGGGAGGCGGGTGTCGCCGTTGCCGTGTTACGCAGGTTGCCGGTTGCCGGGTTGATGCCAGGGCTGGTCGGTTCATAACGTACGGCGACCTTGGTACCGTCCGGACACCCGCCCGAGCCGCCCACATACACAAAGTAGCGCTTGGCGCCTGCCGTATCGCCTGCTGCCTTGAGAGCCGAGGTTTGTACGCGGTCAAGCACTACCGGAAAGTTGGCGCCTGAGCCTGGCGAGGCCCCGGTACCGCCGCTGATGGTGCAGGTGGTGCCACTGACCGAGCCGGTGATCGTGATGGTACCGTCTGCCGCATGCGCGGAGCTGGCAGCGAAGCCGCACAAAGCGAGCACTGCAGCCGCCAGAGTTTGTTTTGTCATAATCAGTCTTTCCTCACAATTGGGGTTCGCGAAACGCAAGGTTGCGACACAGGAGAAGATCAGCTCTTGCGTCACTCCTGAGTGGAAGCCATGTCGACTCCGTTCCCCTGCCCCGAGGATTTGTCTGTTACAAGATCGGTCAGACCTGTTTGGCAGGCAAAAAAAGGCTCCGTACCTTTCGATACGGAGCCTGTGCGTGAAGCGCCGGAACAGCCTGCCCGGCCTCACATGGATCAGTCGGCGGTCAAGACCCCACGACGCACCTGGTCGCGCTCGATCGACTCGAACAGTGCCTTGAAGTTGCCCTCGCCAAACCCATCGTCGCCTTTGCGCTGGATGAACTCGAAGAACACCGGGCCCATCAGGGTTTCCGAGAAGATCTGCAACAGAAGACGCTTGTCACCGGCAATCGACGAGCCGTCCAGCAGGATGCCGCGCGATTGCAACTGGTCCACTGGTTCACCGTGGTTCGGCAGGCGGCCTTCGAGCATTTCGTAATACGTGTCTGGCGGCGCCGTCATGAAGCGCATGCCGATCTTCTTCAGTGCATCCCAGGTCTTGACCAGGTCGTCGGTGAGGAACGCGACGTGCTGGATACCCTCACCGTTGAACTGCATCAGGAACTCTTCGATCTGCCCGGCCCCCTTGGACGACTCCTCGTTCAACGGGATACGGATCTTGCCGTCCGGCGCGCTCATGGCCTTGGAGGTCAGGCCGGTGTACTCGCCCTTGATATCGAAATAACGCGCTTCGCGGAAGTTGAACAGCTTCTCGTAGAAGTTGGCCCAATAGATCATGCGCCCGCGATAGACGTTGTGGGTCAGGTGGTCGATGACCTTCAGGCCAGCGCCTACCGGGTTGCGATCAACACCTTCGAGGTAGACGAAGTCGATGTCGTAGATCGAGTTGCCTTCGCCGAACCGGTCGATCAGGTACAACGGCGAACCGCCAATGCCTTTGATCGCCGGCAGGTTCAGCTCCATCGGGCCGGTGTCGATGTGGATCGGCTGGGCGCCCAGCTCCAGGGCACGTTTGTAGGCCTGTTGCGAGTCCTTGACGCGGAACGCCATGCCGCACACCGACGGGCCATGCTCGGCCGCGAAGTAAGAAGCGAGGCTATCGGGTTCGTTGTTGAGGATCAGGTTGATCTCGCCCTGGCGATACAGGTGCACGTTCTTGGAACGGTGGGTCGCCACTTTGGTGAAACCCATGATCTCGAAGATCGGCTCCAGGGTGCCTGGGGTGGGCGATGCAAATTCGATGAATTCAAAGCCCATCAGGCCCATTGGGTTGTCGAGTTGGTCGGTCATGTTCGGTGCCTCATCATTCTTGTGGGTAGCAATTGTTTAGTTGCAAGCAAGGATGAGGCTGGAGGGTGGCGCACAAGAAAGGCCTCGCACGCTGCGGGCGAGGAAGTCACCAAAGATGAGGGGGGAGCCAAGTAGCTTCATGGTGTCATCAGTCTCTGACGGCCGAGGCTTGCGTGAGCGCAAGTCCATATTCTTGTATGCGTAAACTGATTCTACACAGCGTAACCAGGTTTGTCCGTACTCTTATCAAATCCCCATTGCCCTGCCCCGCGCAAGGGGTTTGTTGCACAGGTAGATGCCCAACAGGATGACCGCGCCACCCGCCAGCATCGGCACCGTCAAGGCTTCGTCCAGCAGCAACGCGCCACATATCACCGCTGTCAGCGGGTTGAGGGCGATGAACACCCCGGAGCGGGTCGCGCCGATTCGCCGGATGCCGTCGTAGTAACCAATATAGGCCAGGGCCGAACCCAGCACACCCAGGTACAGCAGGCTGTACCACTGCGCCAGCTGCAGCGCGCTGAAACCTTGCAGCGTCAGCCGACCGGTGGCGAGGGTGGCAAGGGTCAACATCAGCGTACCCCACAGCACCGACCAAGTGACGGTTTGCACCGGCCCCAACGTCTGGTTGAGTTCCCGAGACAGCAGCGAATAGGCCCCCCAGGCCATTACGCAGCCCAGGATCAACAGGTCACCGATCCAAGCGTTGCGGGCCCCCTGCATGAGGTTGGGATTGCGGCTCACGATCACCACAGCCGCCCCCACCAGGCACAGCCCGATACCCAGCCACTTGGCCCGGCCCAGGCGCTCCTTGAACAACAACCAGGACGCCAGGCCGATCACTGCCGGGTTCAATGCCACGATCAAGGACGCCCGCGACGCATTGATGTAGTGAAGGCCATAGAAAAAACACAGGTTGTAGAAAAAGATGCCGCATAGGCCCAGCAGTACCAGCCGCGCCATTTGCCCTGTAGTTGGGCGCGCCAGTGGGATGCGCGCGCAGGCCAGGAACAGCAGCAACGCGAGGCTGGCCAGGATAAACCGCAGGCAGGCCGCGAGCAGCGGGTCCACGTGATCGGCCAGAAAGCGCCCGGCGACGAAGGTCCCGCCCCAGATCATGGTGACAGCGGCCAGCTTCAGGTAAGTGAGGCCTTCGCGGGCATGCATAAGAATGTGCTCAACGTGAGAAAGGATGGGACTATTCTTTTACTAATGATTTGTCATCGTAAAACAAGGCTTTACTCATGACCCTGACCCAGCTGGAAATCTTCTCCCTGGTCGCCGAACTCCGAGGCTTCACCAGTGCGGCGCATCGCCTGGGCATCAGCCAATCGGCGGTGTCCCATGCGATCAAGGCCCTGGAGCAGGAACTGGGGGTAGAGTTGTTTCGCCGGCACCAGACCCTGGTGGAACTGAGCGATATCGGCGCGCAGTTACTTGGGCGCGCACGGGGCATGCTGGGCCTGGCCAACACCTTGCAGCAGGAAGCCGCCGATGCCCGCGGGATGAAGCGCGGTACATTGCGTATAGGGTCGTTCGGCCCCACCGCTTCGAACCGTTTGCTACCAACCATTCTCAGCCACTTTCGAAGGGACTATCCGGGTATCGAGGTACATATAGACGAAGGGCCGGACCGGCAGGTCGTTCAATGGCTGGATCAGCGCCGGGTGGATGTGGGCTTCGTGGTACTGGAGCAGGAACGCTTCGACACCGTGGCCCTGCTCGAAGACCAACTGGTGGCGCTGATACCGGTCGGCCATGCCTTGGCGGCAAGCATGGCGGTACCTTTGAAAGCGTTGTGCGATGACCCGTTCATCCTGACCGAGGCAGGCTCAGCAGAGCTGGTCACGCGGTTGTTTGGTGAAGCGCAGTTGCAACCTAAAGTGCGTTATCGCTGCACTCAGCTACTTACTACCCTGGAAGCTGTAAGCCGCGGCGACGGCCTGAGTATCGTGGCCCAGGGCTCACTGCCGGCCGATGCCGACCAGCGCTACGTTGCCCGCCCGTTGTCACCGGGCGTACCGCGCCGCATAGGCCTGGCGGTGCTGGATCGCCGCCAGGCCTCTCCCGCAACCCTGGCGTTTATCGCACTGGCGCAAACGCTGTACCCTGATCCCGGGGCTCACCGGTAACTCAGGGTAAACGAGGCCAGGCCGTTGGCGGTACCAGGCTTGATGGTCGACGCGGTTTGAACGTAACGGGCGGTCAAGGGAATCGTCAGGGCGCCGTTGCCCGTGTTTGCGACCTGCCATTGGTTCGGGTTGCCCACGCCGGAGGAATCGGGCCCATAGCTTACCAACCGATCGCCACTGAGCAATTGCAGGGCGACGCCGCGGGCGTGCGAGTTGCGGGTCAAGGACAACTGGTTACTGCGGTTGCCGGGTTCCGTCTGGTCAGTCACGGTGATCCATACATCCAGGATGCCGCCGGTGCCGCCGGCACAGTCCAGGGTTATGTCGCGACTAACGCTGCCGGCGCTGCTGCCGACTCCCTTGAAATCACGGCTGGGCACCTGCCCCAGCGGCATTGCAAGCGACGGCGTGGTCACCCGGCAAGTTGGCTTTTGCGGCGGCAATATCACCGTATCGGCGAAGTTGACCGAGGCAGCGCCGGGGCTTTCGATATTGACATTGGTCAGCATATACCTGGCGACTGTGTTCCCAGGGATGGTGCCCGAGGTGATCGGGCCCGTCGCCACCAGATACACGCGCCCTTGCAGGCCCCAGCCATTGGGTTTGTTGTGCTTGGTGTCCAACAGCGTGACGCCGGTGTGGGTGATGACCTTCAAATGCTGGGACGGATCCCCGGCCATCATGACGAACCCGACGCCAGGGTAGCTGGTCGCATAGACCGGCAACGTCAGCCCATTTGCGTTGAACGTTATGCCGGTCGCCGGCGAATTGACCACGCTGATGTTGGCCGACACCGGCTGCGACAATGGCCAGTCGGTGTAGCGGCACCGCATGACAAAGCCATTGCCGGCGAAGTCATAGCCACTTGGGTAGCCAATCGCCTCGCCCACCTGCAGGTTGTCAGGCAGGGTGATGGGCGGGACGAACAGCGTCACCGGGGCTTGGGGGGTACAGACGCCTGCATTGAAATGCGCCTGTGCGTCCATCGCGACTGCGCAAATACTCAAGCACACGCCAATCTGTAAAAACCTGATCATAAATTGCCGGACACCGTTCATATCGCCAAATCCTTCGTGTGCCCCAAAGACACTGTGTGCGTACGCGTCATGCCATGGTCATCCAGGGTGGTAAATCGCAGCGCGACCGTACCCTGCCCCCACGGCGCCCTGCCCTCCAGCACGATGCGGGCAACCGAGCGCGGCAACAGCATCGGCGGGGCCTCACTGTGGTACTCGACGCCATCGACGGTCAGCAACACGCTGGAAAGCGTCACATGAAAGGCACTGGGATTGCGCACCTGCAGGACCGGGCCGTCGCCTGCCAGGCGCCACTGCAACGTATCCACCGCCTGCTGCGCTTGGCCTGGCAACGCGTCCGGGCGCAGGAAGAGCTTGATCCGTGTGCGAAAGGCAAATTGCAGCTGGTTGCCGGTATCGACAGACGGGCGGATCCCCAGCACATTCAGCCAGTACACCAACTCCTGAGGCACGGCCATGGCCTTGTCTTGGGTCGCGTGGTACATCACCCGCAATGCGCGGTGCTTGCCGGCATCCAGGCGCAGGATCGGCGGGGTCACCGTAAAGGGCACATCACTGGACTCGGGCGCGACCTGCGGGTCGCCCGCATCGATCCACACCTGGGCCAATCGCGGGCCGTCGGCCTCATTGTGCAGGTTGACCGTTACCCCAGCGGCGCTGGCCGGGTAAATGATGCGCGTGCGGTCAATGACGATTTCCCCATGGGCCAATACTGTCTGCACCGCCAGGGCCAGGCCAAGCAGCACGCGGAGCAATCGATGAGTCATCAACTGCGCTCCTCGTCCGCATCACCATGGTCGGCACATTGACTGACCAACTGGTCCGCGCTTTCCTGGCGTTGCTCGGGCCTGCGCGGCGGCAAACGGTAATGGATGAAGCACTGGTCAGCCGCCCCTGCATTCCAGCGCACCGTCAACCGCCCCTGGTCGGCAACCCCGCGCACAAAAGCCTTGCCAGCCTGGCCGATCACGCCGATTTCGACGCCGCGCTCGTCAAACACTTGCGCGGCAAATGGCAACGGCTTGCCACCCATATGAGTGGCCTTGATCACCACGGCACGGCCACTGACGGTCTCGAACCTGACCAGTGAGACGGCTCCCAGCGTCGGCACCACGGCGTGACTCGATTCCTTGAGTTCGACATCCATGGGCATGCCCTCGGGATCGATATCTACTTCATTGCGCTGATAAGCCCTGAGGGCTGGCAGCACCGCATAACCCTGCTTATCGATACGCGCCCCGCTGCTGCCGAGCCGGGCACCTTGTGCATCCGGCGCATACACCAGTGCCGAGGCTTCACCGAGGTTTTGCGCGAAGGTCACGCCACCCTCGTGGGCTATCAGCCCGCCATCGGCACTCATGGATAGTTGCGAACTGTCGCGGGCCTGGGCATAGCCGGCCCGCAGGCTCGCAGCCCGGCTGCGATAGCCCGCGTAGGCATTGAAGCTGGAGCCTTGCTGGTGGCCCGTGCCACGGCTGCCAGTCAGCCCGTAGCTGGCTTCACCGGTGTCACCCAGCAAACCATTGATTCCCACCTGATGCTGGCTGCCGCGTGAATCGCCAGCATCGTGCGACAGGCTGCTGCTCAGGGTTGGCGCACGCGTTCCTGCGCCCAATGGCATGGACAGTGTCAGAACCAGGTGATTATCCACGCGCCCGGCTTGCGCCGACCGGCCAAAAAAGATTTCGTCGCTGCGCTCGTGATCGTTCAATTGATGGGTTTCACTGACACGCGAGCGCTGCGCCGAAAGGTTCCAGTTGAGTGACTTCCAATTAGCCGCATAACTGAGGGTGAAGGATGTCTGGCGCCCTTGGCGGCCCGCCCAGTAGTCGATGGAGCTGCCATACAGGCTCAGCGAGCCTGCGCCCAACTGCTGGCTGATTGTCAGGTCGAGGCGGCTTTTCTGCCTCGCGTAACTGTTGATACTCCCGCCTTGGCGGGCCAGTTCCCGCACATTGAGCGCATCAGGCAGGTTCAGGTACCCGTCCGTGGAGAAACGATAGGCGCCCAGCGCAAAGTGCGTTCCCGAGAACGGCAGGTTCTTGTTATAAGCCAGGCCCCAGCTTTGCCCGCCGACTACGCCCAGCCCCAGAACTTGGGTGCGCGAGTGGGTGTTGTCGAGGGAGAACGCGCCAATCGGAGTACTCATCGCCAGGCCGGCTTTGGCCTGGCCGTAGCCTGGGGAAAGCGTACTGCCACCATAGGCGCTCAGACGATCGCCCAGGCCATGCTGCAGCGTACCCTGCAAGATCAGCGGGCTGGCATCGCTGACGCCGTATTGCTGCAACTGCCCCAAGGTCACGCTGTAGTGGCTGGCACCGTCACGCAGCAGGTAAGGCACCACGGAGTAAGGCACCACGAAGCTGCTGCGCCGGCCGTCGACCTCGGTGACGCTGACGTGCAGGTCGCCGCCGTACCCGGTGGGGTACAGGTCATCGATGACAAACGGCCCCGGGGCCACTGTGGTTTCGTAGAGGGTGTAGCCGTTCTGGCGCACTGTCACCGTTGCATTGCTGTCGGCAATGCCTCGCACCTGAGGCGCATAGCCTTGTTGCGACTGGGCAAGCATGCGGTCATCGGTGGCCAGGGTGATGCCGCGTACACGCACACCGTCGAGGATCTGGCCACTGCTGAAGCTGTCGCCGACGGTCAGTTGTGAACGCCAGGCGGCAAGGGACCGTTGCAGGTAGGTGGCGGTGTGTTGATAACGCGCCAGGCCGCTACCGGATGCCCATGCCTGCCCACCCTGATGGCGCAGCCGCCAGTCGCCCAGGTTGAGACCGCCGTTGAGGCCCAGGTAGCCACGATCCTCACCGGCGCCCGCTGTCGCCGTCGCGGCACTGAAGTTGTAGTTGAGCAGCGCGGCGTCAATGCCATTGTCCCATTCAGACGGGTCAATGTAGCCGCGCGCGGAACGGTTGATATAGATCTGCGGGATGCTGACATCCAGGGTCAGGGTCTCGATATCGACGCGGCTGCTGGCCATGGGTATCCACTCGGCAAAATCCCGGCAGGCATGCTCGGTGTTATCCGCCAGCGCCTGCACAGAAACCCCCAGTTGGCCAAGCTCGGCAGCGTTCAGGCAAGGCTGGGCGTCGTCCTGTCCGGCAAGGGGGACGAAGGTGATCTCGCGGCGTCCCATCGATTGCCCGTTGAGCATCACATCTACGCGGTAGACACCTGGCGCCAACACGTTGCTGGTATTGAAGCGTGAGATATCTGCCGAAGAGGACAGCCCGCTGGCGAACGCCTCGATGTCAAACACCAGTGGCGCGGCTTCTGCCGACATCAATAAGGTACTGAGCAGGCCCAGCCACAGCAGTAAGTTGGGGTTGGCAAACAGCCAGGCCGTAAAGCGGTGAACGGGTATTTGCAATAAGGCATACATGATCAGAACTTCAGGGGAGCACGCTGCGGCACGGAGAATGCGCCGTAATCATTGATGTATTTGAAATGCACCTGGGCGTCGGCGGGTATTGCTTGTGCGACATCCTTGACGGGCAGCTTCAGGCTGCCGCCGGGGGGCACCATGCCCTCTCCCGCCGGTAACAGGCGAGCACCCGGGCCCGAGCCCATGGCCAAGGCAACCTCATTGAAGGTCACGTGATAAGCCGATGGGTTGTGCACTTCCAGTAGCGGTACCTGGGCACTCCGGTGCAGGGTCCAGCGTAAGTGGGTGGGCGCCTCGTCCGCGGAGCCCGGCAATTGGGCCGGGCGGAAAAACACTTTGGTGCGGATACGAAAAGCGAACTGCAGGTGGTTCGAAGGGGCCTCTTGCGGGCTGCCCGGTGCCACGTTGACCTTGGGCGGTATCTCCAGGGCGTTGAGCCAGAACAACGATTCGCGGTCATCCGGCAGTGGGTCCTGGGTATACACCAGTCGCACTACCTGGCTTTTGCCCGCGTCCATGCGAAACACAGGGGGCGACAGGCTGAACGGCACGTCGCTGCCGGTGGGGTCTTGCGCCGGGTCGCCCTGGTCCAGCCACACCTGGACCAGGCGCGGCGCTCGCTGATCGTCATTGGTCAGGCGCAGCGTGATTTCTCGACGCTGCTGCGGATAGATGTGCCGCGTGCCGTCGATCACTACGCCGGCGTGAGCGGCGGACACCAACCCGACACTGGTCAGCAGTGCGCTCAGCAGGGGGGTCACTAGCAATGTCCGGGCAAGCATTTCGTCTGTCCTTGCCTGGCGCACGGCCAGGCAACGGGGCCTCGATCAGGGGAACGTCACCGAATACAGCACTTGCGTACTGACCGGGCCTGGCGTAGCAGTGCCCGTGGCAATGTATTGAGCAGCAAAGGGCAGCGACACCTCGCCGCTTGCCGGGACTTTCGCGGGGCTGGAGTTCTGGCCCAGGCGCAAATCCATGGGCTGGTGGGTGACGCCATCCACAAGTTGCACCTCAACGAGGGTGGCAGGCGTCGGCTTGGCGGGTGCCTGGTTGACCAGGTTACCGGTCGCCGGATTGATCGCGGGGCTGCTGCTCTCATACATCACGGCGACGGTCGTATCCTTCGGGCAGGAACCGACATGGATGTAATAGGGTTTCGCCCCGGCAGTCTGGCCGGGCGCCTTGAGCGCGCTGGCCTGGACCTTGTTGAGTGGCACCGAAAAGTCCGGGCTGGTGCCGGGCGCAGAGCCCGTGCCACCGCTGATGCTGCAAGTGGTGCCGGTGATTTCACCGGTCAAGGTGATCTTGCCGTCTGCGGCGACAACAGGCAAAGCGGCAACGCCGGTGACCGCCAGAAATACAACGGCCAATGCGATAGTTTTCATTACAGATACTTCCTCGTGAATGTCAGTGAAAGAGTTGCAAGCCATGACTCATCAATCGAAGGGCGAGACGCGGCCCTCCCGCCAAAATTGGGCTGAGCGGCTAAGAAAGAGGCTGTAGGGATTAAGGGCTACCGAGTCTCTTACGTTTTGCAATGAAGTTTATGTTGCCAAGTTGAAGTGCCCGCCACAACTGACCGAACGGCTAGGTCAGTAGGCGTTAAACAAGTGAGCAGCCCCGTGCAATGCCATCTATCATCGGCAGAGCCCACTCTCTTTTTCACGATTGACTGCTCCCATGCCCCTGACCGTCAAAGGCCCACGAAGCCGAGCCGCACGCTATTTCATCAGCACCCTGTGCGGGCTGCTGCCCATTCTGTTGGGGGTGGTAATTCTTTACTGGCAAGCCGAACGCACGCTCGAGCAAAGCACAGCGCAAACCGCTCAAGAAGCGGTGCGCCAGTTCGACCTGATGCTGGACAATACCGCCATCGCTGCCCAAGCTTTGCTGCCGCTGGCCGGTAAACCTTGTGACAGCGTCGCCAAGTTGGCGCTACGTGAACAAGTCACGCGCCGGCCGTTTGTGCGGGCCACGACGCTGTCCTGGCAGAAAAACATCTATTGCAGTTCGTTGTTTGGCGGTCGCTACCAATCGCCCGTCAACCCGGACGACTATGTCGATGGGCGCCTGTGGTTGATGAATGGCAACCCCGTTACACCCGATACCGCGCTATTGGTGTATCGCCTGGTGGAAGGCGATCAAGGCGCGTTTGCCTCGGTTGACGGTTACCACCTCACCAACGCCTTGCGCCTGATCAGCCGTTACGCACACTTGGTACTGCACGTCGGCCCGAACTGGCTGGGTGCCGACGGCAAGGTGCATCAAGGCGCGCTGCCGGTATTTGCCGTGGCGCCACAACGCCTGGCTTCCGAGCGCTATCAATACAGTGTCGAGGCCGGGATGCCCGAGGGTGAAGTCTGGCGCTACATGCAGGCGCGGTATCCGGCGCTGTTCAGCCTGGTGGTGTTCTTCGGGATATTGGCGGGGCTGCTCGCTCACTGGCTGCAAAAACGCTCGTCCGCGCCGACCCACGAGTTACAACGCGCCTTGGGAGCCAATGAGTTCATCCCGTATTTCCAACCGGTGGTACGGGGTGACACACGCCAATGGGCCGGCTGTGAGGTCCTGATGCGCTGGAAGCATCCCAAAGAAGGCCTGGTGCGCCCGGACCTGTTTATTCCCCTGGCCGAAGACTCTGGCCTGATCGTGCCGATGACCCGTGCCCTGCTGCGCCAGACCGCCGTGCAATTGGCGCCCCATGCCGCACGCTTCAGCCCTGGCTTTCATATCGGCGTGAACATCACAGCCCGCCATTGCCAGGACATGGCGCTGGTGCAGGACTGCCGGGAATTCCTCGCCGCGTTCCCACCCGGCCAGGTCACCCTGGTGCTGGAGTTGACCGAGCGGGAACTGATCGAACCCACCGAGACCACCCGCCGCCTGTTCGAGGCGCTGCATCAAATGGGGGTCATGATCGCCATTGATGACTTCGGCACCGGCCACTCCAGCTTGGGCTATTTGCGCAATTTCAATGTCGACTACTTGAAGATCGATCAAAGCTTTGTCGCCATGATCGGTGCGGATGCGCTGTCGCGGCATATTCTAGACAGCATCATAGAGTTGTCGGTCAAGCTGGATCTAGGCATTGTTGCCGAAGGCGTGGAAACAGCCCAACAGTGTGAATACCTCGTTGCCCAGGGCGTGGATTTCCTACAGGGTTACCTGTTTGGTCGACCATTACCCTGCGATGAATTCATTAAGTCGTTGGGTATCGTTGAATAGCCGTGTACCACCTACCATGAAAGATTGGTCTTTCTTTAAAAGACATGATTTACTCGAGATGAATTAACTACTACAATTTTTTCTGCCTGTGCAGAACTCGCAGAAGGGTCTTTTTCGTTGACGTGGCTTAACGTTCTTGGCTTATAGCTTTGTCTGCAGTTGATATCAGCAACTACATTATTGGAGTATAGATTTTGTCCAGACTCGCCGAATTTCGCGCAGCAGAAAAAGCCCTTCAAGAGCAGCTTGCCCAGCTGGAATCCTTGAAGAACGACGCTGGCCTGAAGAAAGAAATCGAATTCGAAGAAAAGCTCAAGACGCTGATGGGCAAATACGACAAAAGCCTGCGCGATGTGATCGCCATCCTCGATCCAGCGCCACGCAAAGGCGGCGCACCGGCCGCCGCGGCGCCAAAACAGCGCCGCGCACGGGTGGTCAAGGTTTACCACAACCCGCACACCGGCGAGCTGATCGAGACCAAAGGTGGCAACCACCGCGGCCTCAAAGCCTGGAAAGAGCAGTACGGCGCCGCCACTGTAGACTCCTGGCTTCGCGGCTGAAACATGTACTAAAAAATAGCCCCGCATACGCGGGGTTTTTTTTCTCTAACGGTTCGGAATCGAACTTAACTCAGGGTTCGTATTGTTCAAATTCGCTCAGCTTGAACCTGTCAAAGTTTCAGACTGTTGCGCACCAGACTGACTTCCTCCTTGCTCGCCTCGTACGCTTGCGCCTGGCCTGCGTATGAAAAAACATAGGCTTTGTCGACATCCAGCGCACCGACTAATGTTTGCGACAATACGTGTCGACCGTTCTCGGTAATCACACAGGTAGTTTCCAGCGCATCAAGACGACTCAATGTCGTGGGGTGCATTTTGCTGCACACGCTTTGATAACCGCCACGGGCAAAGTCTTTCTGGATCGACTTGCGCATCTCCAGCAACACGCCGGGAAGATTAACTTTATGGCCGGCCTCAATCGGCGTTCCGGTCAACTCCATCACCATCAACGTGGCGCCATTTTCATCATTCTTGATCGCTCGCTGCCGGGACACTGCTTGGGGTTTGACAGGGAGTTCGCCGTCAGGCACGACTTCTTCGACCTGCCAACCGCTGGGCCAATGGACTTCCGGCTCGGCTGCCAACACAAACGAGCTGTTCAACAACACGCACACAGCACTCAACAGTGGCCTACGAAACTCGATCATTGCAAAAACACCCAAGGTTCCAGCGGCAAAGTGTGCGGCCCGGCACGCGCTGACTGCAAGGGTTGGGCGCGCTTTTTCATTTGGCGCAGCCCGTGCGGCTTGCGTATCATGGCCCGCCTGCATGGACGCAGGCCGCAAGCCAATGGACCGCTCATCTCACATTTTTTCTGGAGGGCCCATGAGCCTGCACGAATTGAACACCTTCCCGGGCGTCACTGCCCAACCCGACAACGCCACGGCGAACTTTGTGTTCAACCACACCATGTTGCGGGTCAAGGACATCACCAAGTCGCTGGACTTCTACACGCGCATCCTCGGTTTCTCCCTGGTCGAGAAACGTGACTTCCCGGAAGCCGAATTCAGCCTGTACTTCCTGGCCCTGGTGGACAAGGCCCAGATCCCGGCCGACGCGGCCGAGCGCACCCAGTGGATGAAGTCGATTCCGGGCATTCTCGAACTGACCCACAACCACGGCACCGAAAACGATGCCGACTTTGCCTACCACAACGGCAACACCGACCCGCGTGGTTTTGGCCATATCTGCATCTCGGTGCCGGACATTGTCGCGGCGTGCGAACGTTTCGAAGCCTTGGGTTGCGACTTCCAGAAACGCCTGACGGATGGCCGTATGAAGAGCCTCGCGTTCATCAAAGACCCGGATGCTTATTGGGTGGAGATCATCCAGCCGGCGCCGATGTCATAAGCACTGCGTGACGGGGAGCGTCACCGGATGCATTCCCATGCGGAGCGTGGGAACGAGAATCCCGCGCCGGGCGTGGGAACGAGAAAAACCCCATGATCGCTCATGGGGTTTTTTATTTGCAGCTCAGGATTACGCCGGAGCAGAGGTGCGGATCAAGTGATCGAACGCGCTCAACGAAGCCTTGGCGCCCTCGCCTACTGCTATCACGATCTGCTTGTACGGCACAGTCGTTACGTCTCCGGCGGCGAACACGCCAGGCAGTGAAGTCTCGCCACGGGAATCGACAATGATCTCGCCACGCGGCGACAGCTCTACGCTGCCTTTGAGCCAGTCGGTGTTGGGCAGCAAGCCAATCTGCACAAAGATGCCTTCCAGGTCGATGGTCTTGAACTCACCAGTGTCGCGGTCCTTGTAGGCAAGGCCGGTGACTTTCTGGCCATCGCCTTTGACTTCACTGGTCAACGCGCTGGTGATTACATCCACGTTCGGCAGGCTGTAGAGCTTGCGTTGCAACACGGCATCGGCGCGCAGCTTGCTGTCGAATTCAAGCAAGGTGACATGGCTGACGATACCGGCCAGGTCAATGGCCGCTTCTACGCCGGAGTTACCGCCGCCGATCACCGCCACACGCTTGCCCTTGAACAGCGGGCCATCGCAATGCGGGCAGAAGCACACGCCCTTGGCCTTGTATTCCTGCTCGCCGGGCACACCCATCTCTCTCCAGCGCGCGCCTGTGGCCAAGATCACGGTCTTGGACTTGAGGGTCGCACCGCTTTCGAAGCGAATTTCGTGCAGCTCACCGGCATTTTTTGCCGGAATCAAGCTACTGGCGCGTTGCAGGTTCATGATATCCACGTCGTACTGACGCACATGGGCTTCCAGTGCGCTGGCCAGTTTCGGCCCTTCGGTTTCCTGTACCGAGATAAAGTTTTCGATGGACATGGTGTCCAGCACCTGGCCACCAAAGCGTTCAGCCGCCACACCGGTACGAATACCTTTACGTGCCGCATAGATGGCAGCCGAAGACCCGGCCGGGCCACCGCCAACTACCAGGACGTCGAAGGCATCCTTAGCGCTGATTTTCTCCGCGGCTTTCTCGATACCGCTGGTGTCGAGCTTGGCGAGGATTTCTTCCAGGCCCATACGGCCTTGGCCAAAGTTGACCCCGTTCAAGTAGACACTCGGGACCGCCATGATCTGGCGCTCATCGACTTCAGCCTGGAACAGCGCGCCATCAATCGCAACGTGGCGGATGTTCGGGTTCAGCACGGCCATCAGGTTCAGCGCCTGGACCACGTCCGGGCAGTTCTGGCACGACAGCGAGAAGTAAGTCTCGAAGCTGAACTCGCCTTTGAGGGCGCGGATCTGTTCAATCACTTCGACACTGGCCTTCGACGGGTGGCCACCGACTTGCAGCAGGGCCAGCACCAGCGAAGTAAATTCATGGCCCATGGGGATACCGGCGAAACGCAGGCTGATCTCGGCACCCGGGCGGTTGATGGAGAACGATGGCTTGCGCCCATCATTGCCATCGGTGTTCAGAGTAATCAGCGTGGATAGGCTGGTTACGTCCTGCAAAAGAGCAAGCATTTCCTGGGATTTCGCACCGTCGTCGAGGGAGGCGACGATCTCGATCGGCTGGGTGACCCGTTCCAGGTATGACTTCAACTGAGCTTTAAGATTGGCGTCCAACATACGGGCGATTTCCTGTTCATTCGGTTTATTGCAGACAAAAAAACGCCCGAGCGAATCTCGCCCGGGCGTTTTGAGGGCGGATGCAGCTTACTTAAGTGCGGATACCCGCCCTTGATACGCGTTCACAGACTTAGATCTTGCCGACCAGGTCCAGAGACGGCGCCAGAGTGGCCTCGCCTTCTTTCCACTTGGCTGGGCATACTTCACCCGGGTGGGCGGCAACGTACTGAGCAGCCTTGATCTTGCGCAGCAGCTCGGAAGCGTCACGGCCTACACCACCGTCGTTCAGTTCAACGATCTTGATCTGACCTTCCGGGTTGATCACGAAGGTGCCGCGGTCTGCCAGGCCAGCTTCTTCGATCAGTACGTCGAAGTTGCGGGAGATGGTCAGGGTTGGGTCGCCGATCATGGTGTACTGGATTTTGCCGATGGCTGGCGAAGTGTTGTGCCAGGCAGCGTGGGCGAAGTGGGTGTCGGTGGAAACGCTGTAGATTTCGACGCCCAGCTTCTGGAATTCGGCGTAGTTGTCAGCCAGGTCTTCCAGTTCGGTCGGGCAGACGAAGGTGAAATCGGCTGGGTAGAAGAAGACAACCGACCACTTGCCTTTCAGGTCAGCGTCGGTCACATCGACGAAGCTGCCGTTTTTGAAAGCGGTGGCTTTAAACGGTTTTACTTGGCTGTTGATGATAGGCATCGTTGACTCTCCGTCAGGGGTTAAGAAGTTGATGAGGTGAATCCTACCGGCTCTCTCGGTCGATGGCTCATTGGCAAACCTGATGCTGACGATTGGGTTTCTCTATCAGGTGACGCTATTAATAGAAAAAATCTCAAATCAGCGGTTGTGTTGCCAGGGTCATGCCTAGAAACGGCGTCGCTTCAACATAGCGCATCGCAGATTTCATGTCGTTCCAGCCGACGTAACTCATCAGCGACTTCAAATCCCAACCACTTCGATGCGCCCAAGTGGCGAAACCCCGACGCAGGGAGTGGCTGGTGTATTGATCGGCGGGGATGCCTGCGCGCTCAAGGGCCTGGCGCAATAACGGGATCACACTGTTGGGGTGCAAGCCCTCCTCACCCAGGTTGCCCCAGCGGTCAATGCCGCGAAACACCGGGCCGCGAACCAAAGCCGAGGCGCTGAGCCACTCGCTATAAGCCTGCACCGGGCACAGCCGCAGCAACGCTGGGGTCTGGTAGGTTTTGCCGAGGTTTTCACGATCACTTTTGCTGCGGGGCAAGTACAGGCTGATGCCTGCGCCTGGCACGGCCTGCACGTGCTCAATGCTTAATCGGCACAGCTCATCACTGCGAAAGCCGCGCCAGAAGCCCAGCAGAATCAGCGCAGCGTCGCGCTTGGCCCGCAGCAAGCGCGGCTGGTCGTGACGCTCGCTGGCCTGTTTGGCTTCAATGTCCAGGGCAGCGATTACTTGCTCCAACTGCGTGAGCTGCAAAGGCTCGGCCTGCCGCTCCCGCGCCGGGTGCACAGCGCGAATGCCCTTGAGCACCTTGCGTACCACCGGCGCCTTCGTCGGGTCGGCAAACCCTTGGCTGGTATGCCATTGCGCCAAGGCCGAGAGCCGCAATTTCAAGGTGTTGACTGCCAATACCCCGGCATGCGCCACGAGGTAGCGCGCCACACTCTCGCTGGTGGCCGGCAGGAACCCTCCCCAACTGACTTCGAAATGCTCGATCGCCGCGCGGTAGCTGCGGCGCGTGTTGTCGCGAGTGGCGGCGTTGAGATATCGGTCGAGGTCGCTCATAGGCGTCTTTTCGTACTGCTGAAGGGTGGATGGCTGATGAAAATGCTTATGACACGAGATAATACGCCAATATCCCATCTGTTAAATCATGAATTTCAACCAGTTTTCAATCATGATATAGTATGTATATACATACCACGTACCACAGTACTAAATCGACGGAGACCCCATGGCTCGCGGCGGCATAAACAAAGCAGTAGTGCAAACGGCACGCCTGGCGATCCTCGCCCGTGGCGAAAACCCCAGCATCGATGCGGTGCGTATCGAAATGGGCAATACCGGCTCGAAAACCACCATTCATCGCTATTTGAAAGAGCTGGACGAAAGCGAGACGCGCCAGACCATCACCCAAGCACCGATTGATGATGAGCTGGGCGAGCTAGTCGCCCGCCTGTCCCAACGCCTGAAAGAGAAGGCCCAAGAGCCGATCGACCTGGCCCTGGCGCAATTCGAGCAACAAAAAGCCGCCCTGCTCGCCCAGGTAGAAACCCTGGAAGAAGCGCACACCCAGCTCAAACAGCAATTTGATATCCAGGCCGCTGCCCTCGCTGAAGAAAGCGCGGCGCTGCAAACCGCCAGCACCAGCCTGCAGACCGAGCAAACCCGTAACGCCGGGTTGAGCCAGGCGTGCAGCGACTACGAGCTGAGGCTCAACGACAAAGACGAGCAGATTCGCTCACTGGAAGAAAAACACCTGCACGCCCGCGATGCGCTTGAGCATTACCGCACTGCCATCAAGGAGCAGCGCGAGCAGGAACAGCGTCGCCATGAGGGCCAGTTGCAACAGGTACAGGCCGAATTGCGTCAGGCGCAGCAAAGCGCACTGGTGCGCCAGGACGAAATCACCCAACTGCATCGCGACAACGAGCGCCTGCTGAGTGAGCAGCGAGTGACAACCAAGGAATTGAAAGCGCTGCAGGAGCAAGCTCGCCAGGACCAGGCGCTACAGCTGAAACTCAAGGAGCAGCTCAGCCAGATCGACAGCGAGCGCACCCTGCTCCAGGAACGCCTGCGGGTTGCCGTGCTGGACAGCCAATCGCGCCAAGCATCACTGCTGGAGTATCAGCAGCACAACAAGGCGCTTGAGCTGGACCTGGTCAAGGCCCAGGCAAGCATCGAAGCCCTGCGCTTGGCGACCGTCGTTGCAACGGCGCCAGAGGCAGCAGAGCCAACCTGATCAGTCCGCTACAGGCGTGCGCATGGTGACGAATTCTTCCGCCGCCGTAGGATGCACGCCGATAGTTTCATCGAAATGCTGCTTGGTCGCGCCCGCCTTGAGCGCGATCGCCAGCCCTTGCACGATCTCACCCGCATCCGGACCGACCATGTGGCAACCCAGTACTTTGTCGGTGTCGGCGTCGACCACCAGCTTCATCAAGGTCTTTTCCTGGCAATCGGTCAGGGTCAGCTTCATCGGCCGGAACCGGCTTTCAAAGATCTGCACGTTGTGGCCATTTTTGCGTGCATCCTCTTCTGTCAGGCCGACTGTGCCGATATTCGGCAGGCTGAATACCGCCGTCGCGATATTGGCGTAATCCACCGGGCGGTATTGCTCGGGCTTGAACAACCGCCGCGCCACGGCCATGCCTTCAGCCAGGGCCACCGGCGTCAGTTGCACACGACCAATCACATCGCCAATCGCCAGGATCGACGGCTCGGCGGTCTGATAGAGATCATCCACCGCGACGAAACCGCGTTCGTCCAGTTTGACCCCGGTATTTTCCAGGCCCAGGTTATCCAGCATTGGACGGCGGCCAGTGGCGTAGAACACGCAATCGGCTTCCAGCACGCGGCCATCCTTCAAAGTGGCCTTGAGGCTGCCGTCGGCCTGTTTGTCGATGCGCTCGATGTCTGCATTGAACTGCAAGTCCAGGCCGCGCTTGGTCAGCTCTTCTTGCAGGTGTTTGCGCACCGAACCGTCAAAACCGCGCAAGAACAAGTCACCGCGATACAGCAATGAGGTTTGCGCGCCCAAGCCGTGGAAGATGCCCGCGAACTCAACGGCGATATAACCACCACCCACTACCAGCACGCGCTTGGGCAGCTCTTTAAGGAAGAACGCCTCGTTCGAGCCAATGGCGTGCTCGCGCCCTGGAATCTCAGGGATCTGCGGCCAGCCGCCGGTGGCGATCAGGATGTGCCTGGCAGTGAAACGCTCACCGTTGATCTCCACCTGATGGGCATCGACCAGGCGTGCATGTCCTTTATGCAGGGTCACGCCGCTGTTTACCAACAGGTTGCGATAGATACCGTTGAGGCGGTTGATCTCACGATCCTTGTTGGCGATCAGGGTCGCCCAATCAAAGTTCGCCTCGCCCAGGGACCAGCCAAAGCCGCTGGCCTGTTCAAAATCTTCGGCAAAATGCGCGCCGTACACCAACAGCTTCTTTGGCACGCAGCCGACGTTCACACAGGTGCCGCCCAGGTAGCGGCTCTCGGCCACAGCCACCTTGGCGCCAAAGCCCGCGGCAAAGCGCGCCGCGCGAACACCGCCGGAACCGGCGCCAATTACATACAGGTCAAAATCGTAGGCCATTTCACTCTCCTCGGCAGTACACCAGCATACCGACTTACATGGGGCTGAAAAACGAAAAAGCCACCCGAAGGTGGCTTTCGCTTAAAACGTGCCGGCAAGCGTGGATCAGTAAGCCTTGCCCGTCTTGTAGAAATGCTCGTAGCAGAAGTTGGTCGCTTCGATGTAGCCCTCAGCGCCGCCGCAGTCGAAACGCTGGCCCTTGAACTTGTAGGCAATCACGCAGCCGTCTTTGGCTTGCTTGAGCAGAGCGTCGGTGATCTGGATCTCGCCACCCTTGCCTGGCTCGGTTTCTTCGATCAGCTTGAAGATGTCCGGCGTGAGGATGTAACGACCGATGATCGCCAGGTTCGATGGCGCGTCTTCCGGCGCTGGTTTCTCGACCATGTCGCGTACGCGGATCAGGCCATCGCCAATATCGTCACCGGCGATAACACCGTACTTATTGGTTTCGGTTGGGTTGACTTCCATCACCGCAACGATGGTGCAACGGTATTTCTGGTAGAGCTTGACCATCTGGGTCAGCACACCGTCGCCTTCCAGGTTGACGCACAAGTCGTCCGCCAGGACCACGGCGAAGGGTTCGTCACCAATCAGCGGGCGACCGGTAAGGATGGCGTGGCCGAGACCTTTCATCTGAGTCTGACGGGTGTAGGAGAACGAGCACTCGTCGAGCAACTTGCGGATACCGACCAGGTATTTTTCCTTGTCGGTGCCCTTGATCTGGTTTTCCAGCTCATAGCTGATGTCGAAGTGGTCTTCCAGCGCGCGCTTGCCACGACCCGTGACGATGGAGATCTCGTTCAAACCGGCATCCAGAGCCTCTTCCACACCGTACTGAATCAGTGGCTTGTTCACCACTGGCAGCATTTCTTTGGGCATGGCTTTGGTCGCTGGCAAGAAGCGAGTGCCGTAACCGGCTGCTGGGAACAAGCATTTCTTGATCATATGAGTCCTTACAAAGGGCTGTGCGTACGGAATTCGGCGCAGTCTAATCAGGCCGCAGTCACCTTACAATGGGGTCCTGCTGGCGTTGCGATGTCATCATAGAGAAAAAATGTCGGCGTAAGTTCCGCTGATCCTGCAATGGGTGTCACCAACGGTTGGTCAGAACTCGCGTCGACCCCTTGTTTGAAAGGGCTGCAATGGTTTTAGCACGCTTTTGCACCCCTGGCACTGACCCGCAACAACTTGCGCCCTGCCCCGGCATTTGGCGCTATCATGGGCGCCTTGAACCAAGACCACGAGATTGCCAACAGATGTCAGAACCAAAAGGTGTAAACGGCTACCTGATCACTAAGCGAGCAGACGGCTGGCATTTGATCAATTTTCACGGTGACAGCGTTGCCGGCGTATTCGAGTCCGAAAGCATGGCGATCGCCGTCGCCGAAGTGTTTGTGGATGAGGCAGGCCATGCATCGAGCAAGCGGCCGAAAACCAAGTAAGCCTCTTTGCACTGCTTTGAAAGCCCCGTTAAACGGGGCTTTTTTGTTTGTCTGTACCTAGATGGCAGTTCGCTATAATCTTCAACAACGCCACGACAGTGTCAGCGCGCCCTTCCAATACCCTCGATGACGACCCCCTCTATGAAAAAAATCCTGGCACTGACCGCGGTACTGGCAATCGCCGGCTGCACCACCGCCTCCGACACCCTCCTGAAAAATGGCGAGCAAGGCCTGACCATCGACTGCTCGGGCGAGGCCAATTCATGGGCCAGTTGCTACGAGAAGGCGGACGCCTCCTGCGCGGGCATCGGTTACCGCATCGTCGGCACCAATGGCACGCCGGCACTCAAGGAAAGCGACAAGACCCTGGGCCAGGACGTGGGCAACTTCAAAGGCCGCAGCGTGGTGGTGGTCTGCAAGTAACGTTGCTACAGGTGCACTTCAGCGAACTTGATCCCCAGGCCCCGCAGGATTTCGATCAGGTCATCCAGGCGAGCAAATGATTCGACCTCATCCTGTTCGTCCACCAGGAAGTAGCTGCGCCCGCCGCTCTTCTTGAAAAATACGATCCACTCGCCCAGATCGGCGGGGTTCTGGATGACATGGGTGGCCGAGATCTGCCCTTCGGCATGGCGGGCTTTGACGTGTTCTCGTTTCATAACCGGCTTTCCAGAAAAACAAATGCCGCTCAAACCCCGGGTTTGAGCGGCATCTTTATAGTGAATGCCCGACAGTTTAACGGATGCATACCGTCCCTGCGGGGTAAGGGCTTTTTTTATCGGGTGTGAGGGATGAGTCTGGAGCTCAACCGGAAATGCATTCTTCCCCAGCCTTCTTCACGTCGCCCGGGCGGATCGGCACATTGGACATGCTTTCATAAAGCTTGATGCTGCTACCGCTGGAGCGGTCTTCGATTTCAAAGATCGCCGACGGGTCTGCCGAGAACTTCTGCGGCACGATCACCTGAATGCCGTCTTTATGGGGTTCGATCTGCGGCGGCCGACGGGTCGCCTCCAATTTGCGTACCACACACGCCGCATATTCCTGCGGTTTCTTCCCTGAGATGACCACCAATGTTGGCGGGGTCTGCTTGATATCTGCAACCGAAGCACACCCACCTATTGCCAAGGCCAGCACCAACACACTCCACTTCATACAAAAACCTCCGATAAAGACCCTACGACAGCGGGGATGGTAATTTTCTCCCACCAACGTAGGATTTATCTGTGATAACTCGGTAAATAACTGTTTTAAATTGTCGAAGTCGTCGACGACGGCCCGATAATAAACGCGCTGGGGCTGATAAACTCCATCTTAACCTACGTATCGTTCTGATTTTTCAGAAAAAGCCCTTCTGGAGACACCCCATGAAATTCATCCACCAGCGTGAGCACCTCAACGAGGGAGACATTGTCGTCATCGAATGCTCGCAGACCTGCAATATTCGCCTGATGAGCGATGCGAACTTTCGCAGCTTCAAAAATGGCGGCCGCCATACCTACCACGGCGGCGCATTTGATAAATTCCCGGCCAAGATCACCGCGCCCAGCACCGGCTTCTGGAACATCACCCTGGATGTGGTGACCCGTCGCGCCATCAGCGTGACCCGCAAGCCTGCGTTGTCCCACAAGATTCGTATCGTTCGTCGTACCAGCAGCAAGCTGAGCTGACCTGAACACCTGACAGGAAAAAAGCTGTGACCACCACAACCAAATACGTCATCAAGTACAAGCTCAACGGCGAACGCCGCTTTGAATTTGCCCAGTTGCACAACAACAGCATCGAAGAAGCCAAGCAAGCCTTGGCAAAAATTCATGATGCCAACGACGAAATCACCGACATCAACGTGAGCAAGGCGCTGTAAGCCATGCCTGGCCCTACCGCCGATTTGTTTGCCGACGAGGCCCTGCAACAGCCTGCCGGGCGCGAGCAAATTGGCGAAGAGTCCTATGTACTAAGGGGCTATGCCCTGCCCTGGATCGAGCGGTTATTGCCTGAACTGCGGCGTGTCCTGGCTCAATCACCGTTTCGGCAGATGGTCACTCCCGGCGGCTTTACCATGTCTGCGGCGCTGAGCAGTTGCGGCGAGCTGGGCTGGACCACCGACGCCCATGGCTATCGCTACAGCCCACTCGACCCGCGCAGCCAGCAACCTTGGCCCGTCATGCCCGACACATTGCGCCAACTGGCGGTGGCTGCGGCTATCGAGGCCGGCTTTGGCGGTTTTCAACCCGATGCCTGCTTGATCAACCGTTACGTACCGGGGGCGAAGATGTCCCTGCATCAGGATAAGAACGAGCGCAGCTACAGCGCGCCCGTGGTGTCGGTGTCCCTGGGGCTGCCGGCGATTTTCCTGTTCGGTGGCCATGCGCGCAGCGACAAAACCCAAAAGGTCTCGCTGTTTCATGGTGATGTGGTGGTGTGGGGCGGCGTTGATCGCCTGCGCTTTCATGGCGTGATGCCGATCAAGGACGGCGTGCATCCGGTCATGGGCCCGCAGCGCATCAACCTGACCTTTCGCACCGCCGGTTAATTTGACCGCAAGCTTCGGAGTGTCGATGGCGAGCGGCAGGCTTAATCTGCTCCTGAACCGTCAAGAGTGCAGGCCATGAACAACGAACACGATCCGCGCTGGGCTGCCATTATTGCCCGTGATGCCAAGGCCGACGCCTTGTTTGTCTACGGCGTGAAAACCACCGGCGTGTATTGCCGCCCCAGCAGCGCTTCGCGTTTGCCGCGCCCGGAGAATGTCGAGTTTTTCGACACGCCGGCGCAGGCCGAAGCCGCCGGTTATCGTCCCAGTAAACGCGCTGCCGGCGACCAGACCCAGTTGGCCGCTCACCATGGGCAATTGGTGGCCGAGGCCTGCCGGCAAATCGAACAGGCCGAAACCCCGCCTAGCCTGGACATGCTGGCCCGATGCGCCGGGCTGAGTCCCTTTCACTTCCACCGCGTATTCAAAGCCAATACCGGGTTGACCCCCAAGGGTTACGCCAGCGCCCTGCGTTCGCGCAGAGTGCGCGACGGCCTCAAGGGCCAGCATTCGGTGACGGACACCCTGTATGACGCGGGCTTTAATTCCAATAGCCGCTTTTATGAAGCCGCCGACCAAGTGCTCGGCATGAGACCTGGAGACTACAAAGGCGGCGGCGCCAATAACACCATCCGCTTTGCCGTTGGCCAGTGCTCGCTGGGGGCGATTCTGGTGGCGCAAAGCCAACGTGGCGTGTGTGCGATTTTATTGGGTGATGATCCGGACAAACTGGTGCGCGACCTGCAAGACCAGTTTCCCAAAGCTGAGTTGATCGGCGCGGATCAGGGTTTCGAACAACTGGTGGCCCACGTCGTCGGCTTTGTCGAGGCCCCTGCCTTGGGCCTGGATTTGCCCTTGGACCTGCGCGGCACAGCCTTTCAGGAGCGGGTGTGGCAGGCGTTGCGCGAAATCCCTGCGGGCAGCACCGCCAGCTATGCGCAGATTGCCGAGCGTATCGGTGCCCCCTCCTCCTTTCGCGCCGTGGCCCAGGCTTGCGGTGCCAACCACCTGGCGGTGGCGATTCCCTGTCATCGCGTGGTGCGCAGCAATGGCGAGCTGTCGGGCTACCGCTGGGGCGTAGAGCGCAAGCGCCAGTTACTCGAGCGCGAAACCCAGCCCCACAAAACGCCGCTTCCGTCCAGTGAATAAAACAGACTGGCCGGGTGCTGATTGCCCTGCTAAAACAGCGAAAAGCCCTACTAACGCTGGAGAAGCACCCCATGAGCACCTGGCCAGACACCCGCATTCTTGACCTGTTGGGCATTGAGGTGCCGATCATCCAGGCGCCGATGGCTGGCGCGACGACCACCGCCATGGTCATCGCCGCCCAGCAAGCCGGAGCCCTGGGCTCGATGCCTGCGGCGGCGCTGAGCCTGGAGCAACTGCGCGATGCCTTGGCTCTCATTCGCCAGGCCAGTCATGCGCCGCTGAACATCAACTTCTTCTGCCATCAACCGCCCGATGCCGATGACGCGCGGGACCAGGCTTGGAAGGCCTTGCTGCAACCTTACTACTATGAGCTGGGCGCCGACTTCGATGCGCCAACCCCGGTGTCCAACCGCGCGCCGTTCAATGACGCAGCCTGCCAGGTAGTGGAAGCGTTTCGGCCAGAAGTGGTGAGCTTTCATTTTGGCCTGCCAGAGAAGTCTTTGCTGGACCGGGTAAAAGCCACCGGTGCCAAGGTGCTGTCATCGGCCACCACTGTCGAGGAAGCCGTGTGGCTGGAGCAGCACGGCTGCGACGCGATTATCGCCATGGGCATCGAAGCTGGTGGGCATCGTGGCCTGTTTCTCAGCGATGACCTCAACAGCCAGATCGGCTTGATGGCGCTGCTACCGCAGATTGTCGACGCGGTCAGCGTGCCGGTGATTGCTGCGGGCGGAATCGGCGATGCGCGCGGCATCGTCGCCGCCTTTGCGCTGGGCGCTTCGGCAGTGCAGGTCGGCACGGCATACCTGTTCACACCCGAAGCTACGGTAAGCGCCTCCCATCACCATGCGCTGCGCCATGCCCAAGCCAGCGAAACCGCGCTGACCAACCTGTTTACCGGCCGCCCGGCGCGGGGCATCGTCAACCGGGTGATGCGTGAGCTCGGCGCAATCAACCCGACGGCGCCGGCGTTCCCCAAAGCCGGAGGCGCATTAATGCCACTCAAGGCCAAGGATGAAGCCGGTTTCAGTAACCTGTGGGCAGGCCAGGCCCTGAGGCTGGGCAAAGACCTGTCCACCTATGACCTGACCCGCGAATTGGCCGAGCACGCGATAGCCAGATTCACCCGCGACTGACCTGCGCAGCAACTTGGTGCTGTACCGGCAACAGCCTACCGCTATATATTCCCATACATAGCGGTAAGCCTTTTTACCTACAACCTGCCGTACACCTTCAAGGAGTTGCTTCATGATGACCCGCGTTTCGCGCCTGGCCCCCCTGCTTGCCGCCTTTGCCTTGGGTACGGCCCATGCCGATGAAGTGCAGGTGGCCGTGGCCGCCAACTTCACCGCCCCGATCCAGGCGATTGCCGCCGACTTCGAGAAAGACACCGGCCATAAACTGGTCGCGGCTTACGGTGCCACCGGGCAGTTCTACACTCAGATCAAGAACGGCGCGCCATTTGAGGTGTTCCTCAGCGCCGATGACACGACCCCGCAAAAACTCGAAAGCGAAGGCGCTACGGTCAAGGGTTCACGCTTCACCTACGCGGTCGGCACCCTGGCGCTGTGGTCGGCCAAAGAAGGCTATGTGGATGCCAAGGGTGATGTGCTGAAGAAAAACCAATTCAAGCACTTGTCCATCGCCAACCCCAAAACAGCGCCCTACGGCCTGGCCGCCACCCAATTGCTGGCCAGGGAAGGCTTGAGCGACCAGGTCAAGGACAAGCTCGTCGAGGGCCAGAACATCACCCAGGCTTATCAGTTTGTGTCTACCGGCAACGCCGAGCTGGGTTTTGTGGCCTTGTCGCAGATCTACAAAGACGGCAAAGTCACCGGCGGTTCGGCGTGGATTGTTCCGGCGTCCCTGCATGACCCGATCAAACAGGACGCCGTAATCCTCAACAAGGGCAAGGACAGCGCCGCCGCCAAGGCTCTGGTTGACTACCTCAAAGGCCCGAAAGCGGCTGCCGTTATCAAATCCTACGGTTACGAGCTGTAAATGCCCCTGACGAGTGCTGATTTTTCTGCGATCTGGTTGACCCTCAAACTGGCCTCACTGACCACCCTGATCCTATTGATCATCGGCACACCGATCGCCCTGTGGCTGTCGCGCACCCGTTCCAAGTGGTGCGGCCCCATCGGCGCAGTGGTCGCACTGCCGTTGGTGTTGCCGCCAACGGTCATCGGCTTTTACTTGCTGTTGGCCATGGGGCCCAACGGGTACGTCGGCCAGTTCACCCAATGGCTGGGCGTGGGCACCCTCACCTTCAGTTTCGCCGGGCTGGTGATTGGCTCGGTGATCTACTCCATGCCCTTCGTGGTGCAGCCGTTGCAGAATGCGTTTTCTAGCATCGGCACGCGCCCGCTGGAAGTGGCCGCGACCTTGCGCGCCAACCCGTGGGACACGTTTTTCACGGTGATCCTGCCGCTGGCACGCCCTGGGTTTATCACCGCCTCGATCCTGGGCTTTGCCCATACCGTCGGTGAGTTCGGCGTGGTGCTGATGATCGGCGGCAATATCCCGGACAAGACCCGTGTCGTCTCGGTGCAGATCTACGACCACGTCGAAGCCATGGAATATGCCCAGGCCCATTGGCTGGCCGGGGCCATGGTGGTGTTCGCCTTCCTCGTGTTGCTGGCGCTCTATTCCAGCCGTAAAACCAAGATGGGCTGGAGCTGATCGCGATGATGGATATACGCCTGCACCTGAAGTATTGCGCCTTCACACTGGATGTTGACCTGCAATTGCCCGGCCGTGGCGTGAGCGCGCTGTACGGGCATTCTGGCTCCGGCAAGACCACGTGCCTGCGCTGCATCGCCGGATTGGAACGCGCCGAACACGGTTTTGTACAAGTCAACGGCGAGGTCTGGCAAGACAGCAGCAAAGGGATGTTTGTACCGCCGCATAAACGCGCTCTGGGCTATGTGTTCCAGGAGGCGAGCCTGTTTGCGCACCTGTCGGTGCGCGCCAATCTGGAGTTCGGCCTCAAACGTATTCCGCGCCCGCAACGGCGCGTGGACTTGGCGCAGGCCACCGAACTGTTGGGCATCGGGCACTTGCTTGAGCGTCACCCGCAACACTTGTCCGGCGGCGAGCGCCAACGCATCGGCATCGCCCGCGCCTTGCTCACCAGCCCCAAGTTGTTGTTGATGGATGAACCACTGGCGGCCCTGGACAGCCAGCGCAAAAGCGAGATATTGCCTTACCTGGAACGCCTGCACGACGAGCTGGATATCCCGGTGCTGTACGTCAGCCATGCCCAGGACGAAGTGGCGCGACTGGCCGACCATATTGTCTTGCTCAGCGACGGCAAGGCCCTGGCCAGCGGCCCGATCGGCGAGACCCTGGCGCGCCTCGACCTGCCCTTGGCGCTGGGCGACGATGCCGGCGTGGTGATCGCCGGCAGCGTCGTTGCCTACGACGCGCACTATCAGTTGCTCACTCTGCAGTTGCCCGATTGCCCGTTGCAGATGCGCGTGGCCCATGTCCCGCTGGCGGTGGGCAGCCCGCTGCGGGTCAAGGTCCAGGCACGGGATGTAAGCCTGAGCCTGCAGGCCCAGGAACACAGCAGCATCCTCAACCGCTTGCCGGTGACCGTCACCCAGACTATTGGCGCGGACAACAGCGCCCACGTGCTGGTGCGCCTCGACGCCGGCGGCACGCCCTTGCTGGCACGCATCACGCGCTTCTCACACGACCAGTTGCAACTGCATCCGGGCCAGACACTGTGGGCGCAAATCAAGGCGGTGGCGGTGCTGGCTTAACCATTTGGCACGACCGCAGGGTGCTGCGGTCAATCAGACATACCGGCCTGATTTGTTGCCAAGGAACCCGCCCCATGCCTGACTCTTCGCTACCCGCCGACCTGCCCCGCGACCTGCATTATGTGGATGACACCCAGCCCGGCATCCGCCGTAAAAAAGTGCGAGGCAAGTTCCAGTATCTGAACGCCAAGGGCGAGCGCATTACCGACGCGGACGAAATAAAACGCCTGAACGCCTTGGCGGTGCCGCCCGCCTACACCGACGTGTGGATCTGTGCCGACCCTCGCGGCCACCTGCAAGCCACCGGCCGCGACGCCCGTGGCCGCAAGCAATACCGTTACCACCCACGCTGGCGCGAGGTGCGCGACAGCGACAAGTACTCGCGCTTGCAGGCTTTTGGCGCCGCGTTGCCCAAATTGCGCAAACAGCTCGAAGCTCAAATCGCCGAGCCGGGGTTTACCCGCGAAAAGGTGTTGGCCACGGTGGTGATGTTGCTGGACGCCACGCTGATCCGCGTCGGCAATACCCAATATGCCCGTGAAAACAAATCCTACGGGCTGACCACCTTGCGCAACCGCCATGTGGACATCAAGGGCAGTGAGATCCAGTTCCAGTTTCGTGGCAAGAGTGGCGTGGAGCACCAAGTCAGCGTCAAGGATCGGCGCCTGGCCCGGGTGGTCAAGCGTTGCATGGAATTGCCAGGGCAAAACCTGTTCCAGTACCTGGACGAAGACGGTGAGCGGCATACCGTCAGCTCCCAGGATGTCAACGACTACCTGCACAGCCTGACCGGCGAAGACTTTACCGCCAAGGACTACCGCACCTGGGCTGGTACAGCAATGGCGCTGGCGGTGTTGCGCGAGTTGGCGTGGCAGCCCGAATCCGACGCCAAGCGGCATGTGGTGGCGATGGTCAAGGATGTCTCCCGGCAGTTGGGCAATACGCCGGCGGTGTGCCGCAAGTGCTATATCCACCCGGCGGTGCTCGAGCATTTCAGCCTCGGCGAATTGTCGAAGTTGCCCAAGCCGCGGGTGCGCAAAGGCTTGAAAGCCGAAGAAGTCGCGCTGGCGATGTTCCTGGAAAAACTGGCCGAAGACTTGCCGCACAAAGTTAAGGTGGGTTAGGCTCTGCCTCCCTTCTGACTCACGGGATGACCGCCGACGTGAACATCTAAGCCTTCCAAAATGTATCTGCAACGAGCCGCTGGCGCGCTTGTTGGCCTGTTCGACATTTTTTTGGAGGTGCTGATGACTGACGTCAAACGGCTGCCCGCTCTTGTTTCCCTGCAACACCTGTCTTTCCAGTTCGCCAATGGCGAAACCTTGCTGGCCGACGTGAACCTGTCCATTGATCAAACGCCTACCGGTATCGTCGGGCGCAATGGACGGGGCAAAAGTATCCTGGCCAAGTTGATGGCCGGCGTGCTGCTGCCCTCCTCCGGCACGTTGAAAAAACCGGCCCACGTTGCCTATGTGCCCCAGGCCATCACGGCTCAACCAGGGCAAACCATCGCCGATATCACCGCAACTGCCGCAGCCTTGGCTGCCCTTGCACGTATGGCCCAGGGCGATGCACGCCTCGGTGACCTGGAACTGATCGACGATCGCTGGGACCTCGCCGAGCGCCTGCGCCAGGCACTGGATGCAGCGGGTTTGCAGACCCTCAGTGCCAGTACCCCGGCCGATCAACTCAGCGGTGGCCAACTCGCCAGGGTCGCGCTGATCGGGGCGTTGTTGGCTGCGCCGCAGTTGCTGATTCTGGATGAGCCCAGTAACCACCTTGATGCTGCCGGGCGCGATTGGCTGTTGCGTGTGTTGCGCGATTGGCGAGGTGGCCTGGTGGTGGTCAGCCATGATCGACAGTTGCTCAACGTCATGGGTCGCATCATTGAGCTTTCGCCCCTTGGCATTCAGGTCTACGGCGGCAACTACGACGCCTATCGCCAGCAACGCGATACTCACCAGCAGGCCGCGATTGCTGCGTGGGAACAGGCGCGTCTGGCCCGCAGCCGTGAGCGTCGGCGTCTGCAAAAAGACCACGACGACCTGCAGCGCCATGCCGCACGCGCACGTAAACAGGCCGAGACCGCCAACGTCGACCGTTTTACCAAGGCGCGCTGGAAAAGCGCAGCAAAGGAGATCGTCAGCAGCGTGCGTAGCGCCCATCATGCGTGCAAAAACCAACTCGACGCCCAGGTGCGCCAGGCTTACGAGCGCGTGGCGGATGAGACGCCCACACTGCTCGCATTATCAGGCTCGACGGTCCCCAATGGCCGCCAGGTACTGGTGCTGGAGCAGGCGCAATTGCCCTGGCTCGATCCCCTGGCGCCCGTCAGCTACCTGACGCTAAACCTGACAGGTCCGGCTCGCGTTGCCGTGCGTGGGCCGAACGGTTGCGGCAAATCGACCTTGCTCAAACTGCTGGCCGGCCACTGGCAGGCGGTCAGTGGCAAGTGCAGCGTAGCGGTGCCCAGTGCGTACATTGATCAGCACCTGGCGCTGCTGGACGACCGGCGCAGCCTTGTCGAGCAACTCAACCTGCTCGACACGCCGCTGGCCGAAGCCGAACTGCGCACACGTCTGGCGTTTTTGCAGCTGGACGCGCTGCGGGTTACGCAGCCGGCAGGGCAACTCAGCGGCGGCGAGCGCTTGAAAGCCGCGATGGCCCTGGCCTTGTGGCGTGATACACCGGCGCAATTACTGTTGTTGGATGAACCCACCAATCACCTGGACCTGGAGTCAGTGCTAGCGTTTGAGCAGGCTTTGAAGGGGTTTACCGGCGCGCTGCTGGCCGTATCACACGACGAGGCATTCTTGCAGGCGATCGAGCCGACTCACCATCTGACGTGGCACGCCACCGGCTGGCAACTGGAGCGTGTCTGAGGTCATTGCGCGGACAGGCAAAGCGCCCTACGGTAGTGGCCGGATAATCTCACCGAGGAAACCAGCCCCATGCTGCCTTCGTCCCGCAAGCCTTACACCAATGCCACGCTCGCCCGTCGTCAGCGCTGGCGCGGGCGCGTGGGCTTGATGCTGGTGGCCTGCCTGTCGGTGCTGGCGGGCATGACCGATGCGATCGGTTTTATGGCCAGCGGCGATTTCGTCTCGTTCATGAGTGGTAACACCACGCGCCTGGCGGTGGCCATCAGTGCGGGCGACCTGGGGCTCACCGGGCGCCTGGTATTGCTGGTCACCACCTTCGTGGTCGGCAATGCCTTGGGCGTGCTGGTCAGCCGTTTCAGCAAGCGCCATGCGTTGCCCTTATTACTGTGCATCGGCGCCTTGCTCTGCGCTGCGGCGTTGTGGCCATCGACCGACACCTTGCCCGCGTTGCTCGCAGCTATCATTGCCATGGGCATGCTCAACGCGGCCGTCGAGGAAGTGAACGGGCTGCCGGTGGGGCTGACCTACGTCACCGGAGCGCTGTCACGCTTTGGTCGCGGGCTCGGCCGTTGGTTATTGGGGGAGCGCCGCAATGGCTGGCGCGTGCAATTGATTCCGTGGGGCGGGATGTTCATTGGCGCTGTGATCGGTGCACTGCTGGAACAGCAGATGGGCCTGCGCGCATTGTGGGTCAGTGGTGCGTTGGCTGCGGCCTTGGGGGTGGCGACACTGTTGATTCCGCGACGCTGGCACTTGGGTTTCATGCCCCGGTGAGGTTGGGGTGGAGGAGCTCGTTCGACGTTTAAGCCTCGACATCCGTGTACCGGTAAAGAGCCATCACGTCGAACGAGCAAGTGAATCATAGGCCAATGCCCAGCGGCTGTCCCGCCAGGCATTTCGGAATATGGCTAAGGCAACCGACTTACAGACAAGTGGCCAGTGCTGCCAGGCGACGTTTGGCCGGCATATTGTCCTGTGCTGCATAGTAGTTGACCGTAGAACCCGCGCCGGTGCTGAGTACATCGACAAAGTAATCGCCACCGGTGGTATACACCGTAAAACCACCCGCCTCGGTCGCTTCCTTGAAGCCGCCAGCATCGACGCCGAACACGCTTTCATCCTGCCAGCCGAACTGGATGCACTGGGCAACGACCAGAGTGGCCTTGTCTGATGCCAGGGTCTTGTAGGGGCTGCCTGCGCGCGCTTCCTTCATCTTCGAACCGGCGCAACCGGTCAGTGCCGCCAGTATCAATGCGCCCATTACCACTTTGTGCATGCCATTGCTTCCTTGGAAAAACCGTGACTCTACCACTGTGCGTCTGCCAACTGACGCGCCCATGAACTTTGTTTCACTGTGAAGGGCAAACACGCCGCCTATAGTGGCCAGGCTCATTTTTTAGAAGTCTCCCTTCTGCCCGCCACCCCGCGGGCTTTTTTTTTGCCCGGGTGTCAAAACCACCAACGGAACAGATAGAACAGCGCCATGCTCAATAGCACCGTGGTCAACACGCTGCGCGTCCAGTACATCAACGCCACGGCGCAGATGCCGGCCAGCAGATAAGGGTTGCTCGGGCTCAGGTTGAGCCGATGGTCAGCCAGGAAAATAATCGGCCCGCAGATCGCGGTGAGCATGCCCGGCACGGCGAAGCCCAGAAATTCACGCGCACCGCGATTGAGCCGTACTGGCAAGCGCGGCTCGATAAACAGGTAACGGTTGAAGAACACCACCAGGCCCATGGCCACAATCATCAGGTAAATCATCGTTGCCCCACTCCCAGCCGTTTACAGGCAAACCCCGCGCTCATCCCCAACACACCCGAGACCACCACCGCCGACTCCCAGTGCAGATAACTCAACCAGACCGAGCTCAGCAGTGCCACGGCAACGCATACCACCGTGGGCACGTCGCGCACCACAGGGGTGATCAAGGCGATAAAGGTCGCGGCAATCGAGAACTCCAGCCCCAATTGATCAAGGCCGGGAATGCTTTTGCCCAGCACAATGCCGGCAAGGGTGAAGAGGTTCCAGACCAGGTAAAACGTCAGGCCGACGCCCAGGGCGTACCAGCGGTTGAAGGTCTCGCGGTCGTAGTGGTTGACCAGGGCAAAGAATTCATCGGTCAACAAGAACCCCAGGCTCATGCGCCAACGGGTGTTGAGCGAAGACAGCGTAGGACGCATGTGCATGCCATAGAGCAGATGCTGGGATGTGAGCAGCAAAGTGGTCAGCACGATGGAAATCAGGCTGGCACCGCTCTTGACCATGCCGATGGCCACCAGTTGTGCGGCACCGGCAAACACAATGGCAGACAAGCCTTGGGCTTGCAGCGGGGTAAATTGCGCGTCAATGGCCATGGAGCCGGCCAGCAACCCCCAGGGCGCACAGGCCAGGGATAAGGGAATGACGGCGATGGCGCCGCGGGTGAAGGCGTAATGAGGTAATGCAGTGGGCATGGAAGCGGCTCATCGACAGACAGTCGACAAGCATGCCAGCGCGAACGAAAGCTTGTCTTGAACGATCTTGCTCAGGCGAGCTTTACCGAAACCTGCTCCACCGAATCCCGGGCTTCGCGCAATTCATACGCATCCTGGTTCAGCCGGTGGATGGTATTGAGCAGGCGCTGGCGCAGCACTTCATCGCCGAGTTTTTCCACGGCGCGCATCAGGTCAAAGGCCGCGGTTTCGTTATTTTCCGCGACGGAATCCAGGGTCTTGCGCAGGTTGCGGGTGGCTCGGGTCACGCGGGGTCTTCCTTCATCAGCAATGGGCAGGCACGTTAGGACATTTGTGTTTCATTTTAATTTCAAACAGTTGTGGCGCTTTCAAAGGGTTTTGATCCATATCAATTGAAACAAGATTTGACCTATATATATGCAAATACGTATATTCGAATATCTCTACTTGAAAAGTCCTTGACCATGTCAGACCTCTTCTCTCCTCCCACCCTGTTCAAGTGCCTGGCCGATGCCACCCGTGCACGGGTGACCTTACTGATCCTGCGCGAGGGCGAACTTTGCGTGTGTGAGTTGATCCATGCCTTGGACGACAGCCAGCCAAAAATCTCCCGCCATCTCGCGCAATTGCGCAGTTGCGGGCTACTGGTGGACCGACGTCAAGGGCAATGGATCTACTACCGCATCAATCCGGCACTGCCCGCCTGGGTTACTCAGGTGCTGGACACCACTCTGCAAGCCAACCAGCCATGGTTGCAGGATGACGCACTGCGTCTGAATGCAATGGGCGACAGACCACAACGGGCCAGCACCTGCTGCTGAGCCATCGGAGCGTTTATTCATGCTTGTCGCAATTGCGATTTTCCTCGTCACCATCGTGCTGGTCATCTGGCAACCCAAGGGCCTGGGCGTCGGCTGGAGTGCCACACTGGGCGCGATCCTGGCGCTGGCCTGCGGGGTGATCAGCCTGGCGGACATCCCGGCGGTGTGGCAGATCATCTGGAACGCCACCGGCACCTTCGTCGCGCTGATCATCATCAGCCTGTTGCTGGACGAAGCCGGTTTCTTCGCCTGGACGGCGCTGCATGTGGCGCGCTGGGGGCGTGGCCGCGGCCGGCGGTTGTTTGCCTATATGGTGTTGCTGGGTGCGCTGGTATCGGCGCTGTTTGCCAACGACGGTGCGGCGTTGATCCTGACGCCTATCGTGATGTCGATGCTGCTGGCCTTGCGCTTTTCCCCGGCGGCGACGCTGGCCTTCGTCATGGGCGCAGGGTTTATCGCCGACACGGCGAGCCTGCCGCTGGTGGTGTCGAACCTGGTGAATATCGTCTCGGCGGACTATTTCAAGATTGGCTTCAACGAATACGCCGCGGTGATGGTGCCGGTGAACCTGGTCAGTGTCGCCGCCACGCTCGCGGTGCTGCTGTGGTTTTTCCGCCGGGATATTCCGCAGACCTACAACCCGTCCGACCTGGAAGACCCCGCCAGTGCCATCCATGACCGTGCGACCTTTCGTGCCGGCTGGTGGGTACTCGGTATTTTGCTGGTCGGCTGTTTCGCCCT
This sequence comes from Pseudomonas sp. MF6767, assembly GCF_016405475.1. Lineage (NCBI taxonomy): Bacteria > Pseudomonadati > Pseudomonadota > Gammaproteobacteria > Pseudomonadales > Pseudomonadaceae > Pseudomonas > Pseudomonas sp. MF6767. The sequence continues at coordinate 106,601 of NZ_JAEKCY010000014.1, forward strand.
GGAACCGTTGGGCATTCCCATCAGTGCGATCTCGGCGTTCTGTGCGGTACTGCTGCTGGTGATTGCTGCCAAAGGTCATCAGATTTCCACGTGCAAGGTCCTCAAGGAAGCCCCGTGGCAGATCGTGATTTTTTCCCTGGGCATGTACCTGGTGGTCTATGGCCTGCGTAACGCCGGCCTGACCGACTACCTGGCCACCTGGCTCGATACCTTCGCCACCTATGGTGTGTGGGGCGCGGCCATGGGCACCGGGGTGCTGACCGCGCTGCTCTCATCAGCCATGAATAACCTGCCGACCGTGCTGATTGGCGCGTTGTCCATCGAGTCCAGCCATGCCGTGGGCGTGGTCAAGGACGCGATGATCTACGCCAATGTGATCGGCAGCGACCTGGGCCCGAAAATCACCCCCATCGGCAGCCTGGCCACCTTGTTGTGGTTGCATATCCTGGCACGCAAAGGCATCACCATCACCTGGGGTTACTACTTCAAGGTCGGGATCGTGCTGACCCTGCCCGTCCTGCTGATCACCCTCGCCGCCCTCGCCTTGCGCCTGAGCGTCTAATGGAGACTGCAATGAAAGTGCTGTTCATGTGTACCGCCAACAGCTGCCGCAGCATCTTGTCCGAAGCGATGTTCAATCACCTGGCGCCGGAGGGATTCGAGGCGATCAGCTCGGGCAGTTTTCCCAGGGGCCAGGTGTTGCCCCGTAGCCTGAGTACGCTGGAGGCGGCGGGCATCAGCATCGAAGGTTTGTACAGCAAGGGCAATGAGGCCTTTCAAGACAGCCCGCCTGATGTGGTCATCACCGTGTGCGATAAAGCAGCCGGTGAAGCGTGCCCAGTATATTTCGGCCCAGCGGTGAAGACGCATTGGGGCCTGGAGGACCCTTCCGAAGTGCAGGGTAACGAGGCGCAAGTAGAGGCAGCATTCAAGGCCACCCTCGACATTATCACCGCACGCTGCGAGGCGTTTTTTGCGCTGCCCTTTGCACGTCTATCGCCGGATGAATTGAAGGCTGAACTCCACCGCATTGCCTCAACGCCGCAGCCTGTGTAGGAGCGAGCTTGCTCGCGAAAAACTCATAGGCACCGCGATCATTCAGGCAACACGCGTTATCGTTGAAGTTTTTCGCGAGCAAGCTCGCTCCTACAGGGGGCGCTGATTCTGTGGGCAATGCATGGCCAATGTGGGAGCTGGCTTGCCTGCGAAAGCGGTGATTCAGTTAAAGATTCAGTGGCTGACACACCGCCTTCGCGAGCAAGCCCGCTCCCACAGGGGATCTGTGCCGGGCGCTGATCCTGTGGGCAATACACGGCCAGTGTGGGAGCTGGCTTGCCTGCGATAGCGGTGGTTCAGTTGAAGATTCAGTCGCTGACGCGCCGCCATCGCGGGCGTTCCTACAGAGGGCGTGGTATCCCTCTCCCGGACTGACGTATGCTCTGGCACTTTCTCGAAAGGAACTGAGCATGCTGTCGATCTTTGTCTATGCGCTGGTATTCGGTTTTGTATTTTGCCTTTCCCCCGGCGCCGTGCTGGCAGAGACTCTGCGCCGCGGCTTGCTCCATGGCTTCACGCCGGCGTTGCTGGTGCAGTTCGGCTCACTGGTGGGCGACGCCGTCTGGGCCGTGATTGGCCTCACCGGTATCGCACTGCTGATCCAGCATGATGCAGTGCGGGTTCCACTTACAATCGTCTGCGCGCTGTACCTGGCCTGGCTGGGCATTCGCAGCCTGATTGATGCCTGGCAGTTACCGGCAATGGACAATGCCCCTGCCAGCTCAGGCAAAAATGCGTTGGCGGTGGGCGCGGCGATTTCCTTGGCTAATCCGAAAAACATCGTCTACTGGGGCGCCTTGGGAAGCGCACTGTCGGGGATTGTCGGCACCACCCCCAGTCACGGACAGACCCTGATGTTTTTTGCCGGCTTCATGCTGGCGTCGGTACTCTCGTGTTTTCTTACCGCCGCCTTGGTGAACCTGCTACGCAAGAACGCATCACCGACTTGGCAGCGTGTGAGTTATGCGGCCTGCGGTTTAGTATTGATCTATCTGGCACTCCTCGCCGCGCAAGGTGTATGAAGTTATTCAACTCACAACTTACGCGCGCCTCTTGTCTGAACAAACTCTGAACACTGGTTAATTTAATTAATCATACGTTGACATTCACTGACGCCCTGAGTAGATTGCCCGTGCCCGCAACTGGGGCCTTTTTTAAACCTCACAAAAGAAGCCAATGGACACAGTATCTAGTCGCTGTCCGAGCACCGCCTTTGCGGGCATCGGGCGCCAAACCCAGAATATGACAGGACTCGCGTTCCAGGTCCGGTAAGCTGCGCTAGAGCTTGATGCTCCACCGTAACTGCCTCACCGGTCGCCCGTCCGGTCCCGAGGTGTGTTATGACCTTCCAACTCCTTGTTTTGCCTGATACGCGCACACTGGTCGCAGCCCTGCGCGCCAAGCTGTGCCGAGCGCCGGCGGGCTTTTCGCCAAGCCGCTCGATCTTTGTCACACCCTCCCCTCAAGTGCGCCCAGCCCCGCCGCTGGCGCACTGGCGTATCTGCCCTGAAAGCGGCCACCTGGTGCAGCACTGGGATCATGCCGACCCTCAAGACCCGCAGAGACCCCAGGTTTCCTGCCTGGCGCAAGCGCGCTTGATGCTCGGTTTCTACCTGAGTACTCACGCCGCCTGACCTCGCTGGAAACAGCAACTTTCTTATTGATGACCCTGGAGTTCTTTATGAACACGTCCAGTAGTAGCCTGCTGCACGCTAGTTAACTAACTTGCTGTTAGCGGGCCCTTCAGAAGTTATTTAAATACTTTATTTTAACCGATCGCGAAGTCCGCGGCTCGGCATGCTTTCGCTCGCCTGTCTGCAGGTAAGTAGAGGGTATGTTTTGTCGAGAATTGGCGACAGGAGTACAGACAATGAGCGCCGTAAAAAACACGCCTCTGCACAAGAAAAATGGCACCGCTGCCGACACCAGGCTGTCGATGCGTGCCGCCCGCGAAGCCCACAATGGCCTGGCGGCCACCCTCGCCAATGTACGCGCCACCCAGGACGGCCTGACCGAACTGGACGCCTCGGCGCGCCTGCAACGCGAAGGCTATAACGAAGTGGCCCATGACAAGCCGCCACACGCTATCGTCCAGTTCCTGCAGGCACTGAACAACCCCTTCATCTACGTGCTGTTGACCCTGGGCGGTATCAGCTTTGTCACCGACTATTGGTTGCCACTTCAGGCAGGTGAAGAAGTCGACCTGACCAAAGTCATCATCATCATGACCATGGTGTTGCTCAGCAGCCTGCTGCGTTTCTGGCAAGAACACCGCTCGGCCAAATCCGCAGAAGCCCTCAAGGCCATGGTACGCACCACCGCCACCGTGCTGCGCCGCGAGCAGGTTGGCGCCCAGCCGGTCTTGCGCGAAGTGCCGATGCGCGACCTGGTGGCCGGCGACATCGTGCAGCTGTCAGCCGGCGACATGATCCCCGCCGATATCCGCCTGATCGAGTCCCGCGACCTGTTTATCAGCCAGGCCGTGCTGACCGGCGAAGCCTTGCCGGTGGAGAAGTACGACACCCTGGGCGATGTCACGCAAAAGTCCGCCTCTACCCTGGCCGCCGACCAGGGCAACCTGCTGGACTTGCCGAACATCTGCTTCATGGGCACCAACGTGGTCAGCGGCCGCGCCAAAGCAGTGGTGGTGGCAACAGGGCCGCGCACTTACTTTGGCTCCCTGGCCAAGGCGATTGTCGGCTCGCGGGTGCAAACCGCCTTCGACCGGGGCGTGAACAGTGTCAGCTGGCTGCTGATCCGCTTCATGCTGGTGATGGTACCCATCGTGTTTTTCCTCAATGGCTTCTCCAAGGGCGATTGGGGCGATGCCTTCCTGTTTGCCCTGGCGGTAGCCGTCGGCCTTACCCCGGAAATGCTGCCGATGATCGTCAGCGCCAACCTGGCCAAGGGGGCTACGGCCATGGCCAAGCGCAAAGTGGTGGTCAAGCGCCTCAATGCGATCCAGAACTTCGGCTCGATGGATGTGCTGTGCACTGACAAGACCGGCACCCTCACCCAGGACAAGATCATCCTCGAGCATCACGTCAATGCCTTTGGCCAGCGCGATGACGCCGTGCTGTCCCTGGCGTGGCTCAACAGCTTTCACCAGAGCGGCATGAAAAACCTGATGGACCAGGCGGTGGTGCAGTTCTCGGAACAGAACCCCAAGTTCCAGGTGCCGTTTGCCTACAGCAAGGTCGATGAATTGCCGTTCGACTTTGTCCGTCGTCGCCTGTCGATCGTGGTCAAGGATGCCGCCGGTGATCAGTTGCTGGTATGCAAGGGAGCGGTGGAAGAGATGCTGAGCATTTCTACCCATGTCATGGAGGCCGGCGAAGCCTTGCCCCTGGATGACCGCCGTCGTGAGGCGCTACTGGCGCTCGCCAATGATTACAACGAAGACGGTTTCCGCGTGCTGGTGGTAGCGACCCGCAATATCCCTAAAGCGCTGGCACGCCAGCAGTACACCACCAGCGACGAACGCAACCTGGTGATCCAGGGCTTCCTGACGTTCCTGGACCCACCGAAGGAAACCGCAGGCCCGGCCATTGCGGCGCTGCAACAGATTGGCGTGGCGATCAAGGTGTTGACCGGCGACAACGCCGTGGTCACCAGCAAGATCTGCCGCCAGGTTGGCCTGGAACCCGGCCAGCCGCTGCTGGGTGTGGAAATCGAAGCCATGGACGACGCCACCCTGCTGCGCCGCGTAGAAGAGCGCACCGTATTCGCCAAGCTCACGCCGCTGCAAAAATCCCGCGTGCTCAAGGCGCTGCAAACCAACGGTCACACCGTCGGCTTCCTCGGTGACGGTATCAACGATGCACCTGCGCTGCGGGATGCCGATGTGGGTATTTCGGTGGACAGCGGCACCGACATCGCCAAGGAATCGGCCGACATCATCCTGCTGGAAAAGAGCCTGATGGTGCTGGAAGAAGGCGTGCTCAAGGGCCGCGAAACCTTCGGCAATATCATGAAGTACCTGAACATGACTGCCAGCTCCAACTTCGGCAACGTGTTCTCGGTGCTGGTGGCCAGTGCGTTCATCCCGTTCATGCCGATGCTGGCGATCCATCTGCTGCTGCAGAACCTGATGTACGACATCTCCCAACTGGCCCTGCCTTGGGACAAGATGGACAAGGAATACCTGGCCAAGCCACGCAAGTGGGATGCGAAAAACATCGGACGCTTCATGATCTGGATCGGGCCGACCTCGTCGATCTTCGACATCACCACCTTTGCGCTGATGTGGTACGTGTTCTCGGCCAACAGTGTGGAAATGCAGACGCTGTTCCAGTCCGGCTGGTTTATCGAAGGGCTGCTCTCGCAAACCCTGGTGGTGCATATGCTGCGCACCCGCAAGATCCCGTTCTTCCAGAGCACGGCCGCCTGGCCGGTGTTGATGATGACCTGCATCGTGATCGCCCTGGGCATCTACGTGCCGTTCTCACCGCTGGGCACCCTGGTGGGCCTGCAACCGCTGCCGCTGGCGTACTTCCCATGGCTGGTGGGCACCTTGCTGGCTTACTGCTGCGTCGCCCAACTGATGAAGACGATCTACATCCGCCGCTTCAAGCAGTGGTACTGACCCTCCCCGCCGTTCAAACGCAGGCGGCCGCCCGGTCGCCTGCGTGCAATACAAGGATTTGCTCATGCGCGTGTTGATCTGTGCAGGTCGTCATTACGCCGACACCAAAAAGTCCCGCCATGTGCTGGACGCTTACCACCGCCTGCGCCCGGTGCAGGTACTGATCCACGGCGGCAACCAGTTCCTGGGCAGTGAGATCGAGGAATGGGCCCGGGAAATCGGTATCGACGTGGTGCGTTATCCACCCAATTGGCAGCGCCATGGCAAACAGGCGGAACGCCAGCGCAATCACTTCATGCTGGCCGACAGCCGCCCCGATCTGATCATTGCCCTGCCGGGCGGTGACGATACCTCGGAGCTGGTTTGCCAGGCCAAAGCCAGCGGCATTTCGGTGCTGACCGTAGAAAGCTGAACTCAAGCGAGGTGCATCATGCACAAAAAACACACGCCGGCACGCCGCGACGGGTTTGCCAAATATCGCGCACGCCACTCTCGCCACACCCTGCTGTTACTGCCGCCAGCAAAGCGCCGCGCATTGCAGCGCAACCTGATCTTTATCGGCGTGATCCTGGGCCTTGTCCTGGTGGCCGCGTTGATTTCAAAAGCGCAAGCCGCAGGCGGCGCTTATGTGGTTGACGACGGCGCGATCAACACGCCGGGTGAATGCAATGTCGACGCCTGGTACAGCGCCCAGCGGCACGCGGGCAGTACCCATAACGGCACCTTGTCGCCCGCCTGCACGTTCAGCGCCATGCCCGCCGTGCAATGGGGCGCCGCGTTGTCACGGGCCGTGGATGCAGGCAAAGGCGAGACGCAGATCAGCCCGCAAGCCAAGGTGCAGGTGCTGTCACGGCAAGACGTGGGCTTGGAACTGGCGATTGCTGTCGGGGCGCATGTCGCGCTGGATCGCCATCACGGGCTTGACGGCGCAGACCTGAACATCCCCCTGACATGGCAACCCCTGGATGCATTGCGCCTGAACCTGAACGCCGGCTGGAGCCACGCCTACAACGACGGTGATCAACAACATCGCCTGACCTGGGGCACGGGGTTCGAATATCAGTTGGCAGAGAAGCTCACGCTGATTGGCGAGCGGTATGGCCAGGAAGGCGGCGAACAGGCCTGGCAGGCTGGGCCGCGTTTGCACATTGGTGAATGTGTTGACGTGGACCTGCTGGTCGGGCGCAGCCTGATTGGCGATCGCGCCCAGTGGCTGACCACTGGGGCGACGCTGAGGTTCTAGGCTTTGGCCTGCTGCTCCAGATGCAGCTGCAATTGCGGATCGATTTGCAACTGACCGGCCAGGTCGTCGAGGTAATTGCGCTCGGCGTCCTGCTGATCATTGACCAGCATCACGCTCGCCAGGTAAATCTCCGCAGCGAGTGCGGGGTCATTGGCATACTCGGCAAAATCGGCGGCATCCAGGGGCTTGGCGACTTCGGCGTCGAGCCACTGCTGCAGTTGTGGGTCGTCGGTATGACGGCCGATCTCGGCAGAAATCATCTGCTGCTCTTGCGCATCGATTTTGCCATCGGCCTTGGCCGCCGCGATCAACGCACGCAGTACGCCGTGGCTATGGGCTTCGGCTTCAGGCCCTTCAAGCTGGTCAACGGTCTGGATAGCTTGCTGCGGTGCCGAAGCCTGTTGGCGTTGCCAGGCTTGATACGCCTGGAAGGCCGCCATCCCCAGGGACGCCAGCGCCGCGTAGTTCATCCCACCGCCGCTGCGCGTCTGGGTAGTACCACCTGCCGGAGCGCCGCCCAACAAGCCGCCCAGGCCACCTAATAAACCACCCAAACCGCCACCCGCCGCAGACGCATTGCCGGTGCCGGCGCCCTTCAACAACCCTCCAAGCAACCCGCCCAGGCCGCCGCCCGAAGCCCCGCCGCCTTGCTGCCCTGCACGCAACAGTTGTTCCAGTAGATCGCTGGTATTCATGGTGTCGCCCTCCGGGGCGCAATAGTGGCATTGATCAAACATAGTCCTCCCGCGATGGAACACCATGACCGTCGGGCGGGCAAGCTTTATGATGGCGCCATCACGCCAAGAAGGGAGAACCGCGGTGAACCGCATCGAGCACATTGCGCTGATGGCCACCTATAACCAATGGATGAACCGCAAGGTCTACGACGCCGCCGCCGCCCTGACGCACGCGCAGTTGACCCTGGACCGCCAAGCGTTTTTCGGTTCGATCTTCGGCACCTTGAACCACCTGATGCTGGGTGACACCGTCTGGCTCAAGCGCTTCGCCGAACACCCGGCCAACTTTGCGGCCTTGGCGCCGCTGAACGGGGTTGCCACGCCCGGCGACCTCAAGCAACTGGCCTTCGCCAGTCTTGCCGAACTAGCGGCCCATCGCGCCTGGCTGGATCAACTCATCATCGATTGGGCCCACAGCCTGCAAGAGCCCCACCTCGACCAACGCCTGCGTTATCACAACATGCGCGGCGTGGCCGCCGAGAAACCCTTCTTCGGTTTGCTGGTGCACTTTTTCAACCACCAGACTCATCACCGCGGCCAGGTGACGACACTGCTGAGCCAGGCGGGTGTGGACGTGGGGGTCACCGACTTGCTGGCACTGATTGACTGAAGGCCGACACGGTCAATGTGGGAGCTGGCTTGCCTGCGATGGTGTAACAGGTTCATACCTGTGACTGACACATCGCTATCGCAGGCAAGCCAGCTCCCACAGTTGCCCTATATTGCCCACAGCATCAGTGCTGTCACTTCACCTTGCTGCTCAAGGTCTCCACGCTGCGCTTCAAATCATCCAGGCTGCGCTTGAGACCGTCGATCTCGCTTTTCTGCCGCTCTATCATGCTCTTCTGCTCATCCACCGTACGCTTGAGACTCGATAGCTGACTGTCACTGCTACTGGCACTCGAACCGTCCTTGCGCTTGAACTCATCAAACGCACGCTCTTGGCCCTCCACTTTGCTTTTCAAGCTTTGCAGTTCGCTTTGACTCTGTTTTTGCCCAGCCTGCAGCGCCTCGACATCCCCCACGGAAACACCCGACGGCTTCAACACATAGGCACCGCCCACGTCCATCGAGCCGGCCGTCAACTTGTCTGAAGACGACGCACTAAATTCGCCCCACTGCACCGCCCTCCCCGCCTGCGCCGAGCTGAACGCGCCAGTGCCCAACAACCCCGCTACACCTGCGGCCATGATCCAAGCCTGCTTACGGATACTGAGCATCAAACGACTCCCTGCGAAATGCCGAAATGGCATATCGCTATGACTGTCATTTATGGGGCTTGTTCCTGGGTTGCAAGCGTTCATCAGGACTTGGTACAAAGGCCATGTAGATCACTGATCTGTCACGTTTTTTTCTGCGCATCTTTATACGGGAAAACCGGCTGGGAGGTTGCGCTGAAGCGGCTGGATCTATATATTCCCAACCCTGTTACACCGCGCTACCGCCCGAATGGCGAAACTGGTAGACGCATGGGACTTAAAATCCCCCGCTCGTAAGGGCGTCCCGGTTCGATTCCGGGTTCGGGCACCATAGATATCAAGGGCTTGCCAGGGAAACCTGGGCAGGCCCTTATCTTTTCTGTTCCGCAATTCTAATAACTGTTCCGCAATTATCCCTCCTCCGGCGTTCTGCCGACCTATCTCCCAACCCATAATTTGCCTGCTACCCTGTTCACCCTACGGAGGAACAACAATGCCGAATTCAGACCTAATCCCTTCCCTGCTTTCCAAACTCTACGAAAACCAGCTCGCCCTCGAAGCGTCCATCCTGGAATTGTCTAACTGGGTGGAGCAGCGTGGCTCCGCCGAGGTAGCAGACAACGTGCGAGGCGCCCTCTTCACAATCGGCCACAATGAAGAATTCATCAAAATGTCTCTGGCTGTCCTTATGACGGAGGAATGAGCACTACTTGCAGGCCACCGTCCAGAGTTGGTCCAGCTTAGTGGTATAGCTCTGGCTCATCATCTCTCGACGCATACCCCAGTCAGGGTTGGTAGGTACGCTGGCAGATCGAAGCGTTCCCCTTCCCCAACGTTCATTGATCTGATCAAGAACCGTCATCACCTGGGTTGCCTCGGTCGGCTGCGATATTGCAAAAAGATCATCGGTGTATTCGCCTGGCTGGCACAGGTTGAGCAGCATTACCTCGGCCTTGCTGTATTTGAAACCCGGCCGGAAAATCCTGTCGAGCGCATCGACGGCGGCTTTCGTGAGCAGGCGCACGTCATCGGTGGGGTATGGCATATCCACCACCACGCCGTTGGCGTACTTTGCCTCCTCCGGATTGAACATGCCTGTGCGGATGCACACGCGGACCTTCTTGCAGAGTGAGTTCTGCGCACGCAGCTTTTCCGAGGCTCGCATCATGTAGGTGGCCACCGCCTCCTTGATCGGTGGCAGCTCAGTCAGCCGCTTGCCGAACATCCGACTGCAGCAGATTTCCTGCTTCGGCGGGTCCGGCTCGTCCAGCTCCAAGCACGACGTGCCGGCCAGTTCACGCGCCGTTTTCTCGAGCACTACGCTGAATTTCTTACGGAGCGTCCAAGGATCTGCTTTGGCCAGGTCCATCGCTGATTTTATGCCCATGGCGTCGAGGTGGAGTTTCATTTTGCGGCCCACGCCCCACACTTCGCAGACGTCAGTATTACGCAGGACCCAATCGCGCTTGATCGGATCGGTGATGTTCACTACACCACCGGTTTGAGCTTGCAATCGCTTTGCCGTGTGGTTGGCCAGCTTGGCCAAGGTCTTGGTGTTCGCTATTCCAACCCCCACTGGAATGCCAGTGCAGCGCAGCACTCGCCCCCTGATTTGACGACCCAAAGCATCCAGCCCGGGAATACCCGATAGGTCAGCAAACGCCTCATCGATACTGTAAATTTCAACGGCAGGAACCATCGATTCGATCAGAGTCATCACTCGCTCGCTCATGTCGCCATAGAGTGCGTAGTTAGACGAGAAGGGAATGATGCCGTGTTGCTTCAGCTTGTTTTTGATTAGAAAATACGGCTCGCCCATCTTGATAAACGGCTTGGCGTCGTAGCTGCGGGCAATGACGCAGCCATCGTTATTGCTCAGTACGACGATAGGCACCTTTGCCAGATCTGGACGAAAGACCCGTTCGCAACTCGCATAGAAACTGTTGCAGTCAATCAGCGCGAAGACCGGCGCGTTAGACATGACTGCGCACCGTGCTGGTGATCACGCCCCAGATCGATAGCTCATCCCCCTCCAGGACATACCGCGCTGGGTATTTCGGATTCTCTGACAGAAGAATCACCTCTTTCCCACGCTTGCACAGTCGCTTGCAGACAGGATCATTATTCAAGAGAGCCACAACAACGTGCCCATGGGCCGGCTCAATTGACCGATCCACAACAGCCAGGTCTCCCTCAAAAATTCCCGCCCCTTGCATACTTTCGCCAGTAATCGCGATCAGATAGACGTGCGGCGCCCTGATATTTAGGACCTCATCCAATGAGATGTGCTGTTCGATGTGATCGGCTGCCGGTGATGGGAACCCAGCAGGTACACGAAACGAGCAGAAAGGCAGCTTCGTGCCGCCTTCGGATATAGGACCTAAAATGGTAAAGCTCATGATGCAGCCTTCTACACATACTGTACGAATGTACAGTTAACTTTGCAGCCGGCTTGCGGTCAATTTTTCTGTAGGGGATTTCGACAGACGGAGAGGTGCCTATGTGCGGAAGGCTTTCGCAGTACCGGGGAATCCACGACTTCGTTGCAGCGCTGAGCATGCCCAATGCTCTGGCGAACTCTGTGGGCGATCAGCCGATTGAGCGGTACAACGTGGCGCCATCGACTGCGGTTGCATTGCTGCATCTGCAGGGCGATTTGCTCCACGCCGATCCAGTTCGCTGGGGATGGCGGCCGCATTGGGCGAAAGACAGGGCAGCGCCGATAAATGCCCGAGTGGAGAAGGTAGCCCACGGCCCGTTCTTCCGGGCGATTTGGCCGCACCGGGCCATCACGCCTATCGACAACTGGTTTGAGTGGGTGGACGAAGGTGGGCCCAAGAAGCAGCCCTACCTGATCCGCCGGCGGGATGGTGCACCGATATTCTGCGCTGCCATTGGCCAGCTACCGGACGCTGATGAAGGCCCGGGCGAGCATGATGGCTTCGTGATCATCACCGCCGATAGCGCCGGGGGCATGGTGGACATTCACGACCGGCGGCCTGTGGCGCTGACGCCAGACCTGGCACGGGAATGGTTGGACCCGGCCACGCCCAAGGAGCGAGCCGAACAGATGGCGCTCCACCAGGGCGAACCCTCCGAGGTATTCGAGTGGTTCAAGGTTGATACGACTGTGGGCAACGTGCGGAACCAACAGGCCGGAGTTATCAATCCTGTCAACGCGCAATAGTCCGAACATACGCCTGACAAGCACGCAACGCGATTATCGCGTTATCCCCGTCACCGGTGATGCGGACAATTCGTTGCGCATGCGCTGGGTCAAGCTGGGCTCGACGGGCTGCATGAACCACGACAACGGCACCGAGGGAGAGGCATGCACATCGCAGCCGTCTGCTGAATTATTTATACTCACCTTTTATGTTGTCGCCCTTCGCCGGTGCAGCCGTGCTGCTGGCCGTGCTGAAATAGCTCTTGAAGTGAGTAATGAAGGTTTCGGTCAGATGGCCGTGATAATACGCATAGATGTAATCACTGATAGGCTCACCCTTGGGAGCACGGATATTGAAAGTCAATACATTATCGCCAACGACTGGACACATATAGGCTTGCTTCGCAACCTGCGGAGCTTTATGCGTAAAGTTGCCTTGTTTGTTTTCCTCCCATGTTGTGATCTTGTCCTTCTGCTCATCTTGATTAACACGCTTTTTGAAGGCATCAAGCAACGCTTGTGGCTTGGTTGTTGCAAAAGTGACTGACATTTCGACTTCCTATCTCATGAATGAAGTCAGACTGATATCACCCGGCAACCTAAACAATCAATCTATACTTTAGTTGCAAGACTGGACCAAGGCCTCCAACTGCTTCTCATACCCGATTCTCTGCCTGCGCTCAGCCAGCAGCGCGCGCACCTTGAGTTCCAGACCATCGGACTTTTTCAGGCCTTGCGCCGCCCACGGCGGGACTGCGACCTCCTTAATCTTGCATGGCACCAGCACGGGCACCTCGACGCGAACAGTGCGCACCTCTGGCGGGCGGACCGCGCATCCGGACAAAATCATGGCCAGCACCACCAGCAAAGCCCTCATAGACCCAACTCCTTATCGATGATCGCCCTGGCAGCCTGTGCCGGATCACCACCGGTTCGCTCCCGCAATAGGTTATTGGCTGCCGCGTAGTCTGGCCGGGCCTCCTGCCGGGCTTTCTCCTGCGCCAGCGCGGCGTTCCGCTCCCGCAGCTCACCGGCCTGCACTAGTTCGCCGAGCTTCCTGCCCTGCTCCACAGCCAGAGCTTCCAAGCTATCCAGGGCCGATCTGGTGGTTACCAGGTTTGTGTTCGCTGCATCGAGTAGCGGTCTGTAATGCCGCGCGGCCAACCAGGCCCCGCAACCACCACCCAAGACCAGCAGCAGGATCACCACTAGGACCAAGCCAGCCAACTTCTGCGCCAACGTCATACCAGCACCTTCAGCGCCTTGTCGTACAGCGCCTGGCGGTCGGCCTGTCCGGTGAGCCCACCATTGATGCGCTTGGTGATCTTCTCGAACTGACCCTGATCCGCCAGCGTGTTCAGGCCCTTAGTCGACCAGAACCAGGCCGCTGACATAGCGGCGTTCTGGGGCATCTCAAGCAATTCAGGCCTGTTGATCAGGTCTAGGCCAAGGGCCTCGCCGCACGCGGCATAGTTGGCGCGCCCGGTGACCTGGATCAGCCCGCGCCCGCGATACTTGGAACCGTCCCCCTTCACGGTGTTGCCCAGATCGGCACGACCTTCGTACCCGGCCTGCTGTTTCGTTGGCCCCCAAATCTCCCGCACGTATCGCAACTGGCCCGACTCATGCCCAACCTGGGCGATGAACGCCGCGATGCGCAGCGGGGTGACAATGGCGTGTCGACTCATCGCCGCATTCAGCACAGGAACAAAAACGCCGGCATTGCGGCCGGCGTTCGGGAGTATCTGCAGCATTTGCTGCTCGGTGATAGGCATGGCTTTTCTCCAGGCGAAAAAAAACCGCTCAAGGCGGCTGGTGGTGCGCGGTACCCGTTAAGCCGGGACGACGGGCCATTCAATGGATTGCGGATAGTCCGCCTGGTCGACCACTCGGCTAAGCGCCAGCCGATACTTCTTCCATACCTTCAGGGCAGCGAGCTCCGCATCCGTGGCTTCGTCGACATCAACCGCATCCTGAAGTGGCGCGATAGCGTAGTCGGCGGCTGAACGTAGCTTGGCGATTTCTTCCTGGGCGGCTTCCAGGGGATCGGCTGGAGTTGGGGGCAATTGAGGAATCTCCTGGGCCGGCAGGGCGTCAACTGCCACATGCAGAGTAATACTGTGTGCCAGATCTGCAGGCTCACCGTCTTTAGCAACGCTCACCGCCAGCACCCCGTCATGGTAGCTGATCGCTACTGAGCAAGCCGCATCCATCTGGTTCAAAACGTAGCCCCAACCTTCAGGGGCCAGCGCCATCCCGAGCGTGCCGTAGACCAGGTACTGGCCGGGTCCGGGGTGTTCTGTGGTAATGGAGTCGACACCCAGGGAGGCGATGTCAATGACAGCGCCAGTTGCGCCTAGAATGTTTACCGCTGCGCGAGTAGTCATTTAAATAGCCTTTAAGGTGCCGTCTGCGGCACGAGTGGTGTTTCCAGTGTGGTAAACGCTATACGTGGGACCGAAGGTTCCAGCGGCACCAGGCGTGGTGCGGAAGTGCAGCGAACCGGTGCCTTGCGAAACGGGAATGAAGATTTGCGCCTCATATCCAACGTTGTACGGAATTCGAATTAGGGTTGAGTAGCTCAGCCCAGACGAAGAACCATTATTGAGAAACTTGTAGAACGCGCCCTGTTGGCCAGGTTCGCCGGGCCTGTCCATCTGATAGGCGTCTGGGGCGACATTGGAAAACATCCCGCTGAGAACGCCCGCCGGGATCAAGTCGCCGTTAGTAAGGCCAAAGTTTTTTGCAGAAGCTGTACCCAGGTCCAGAGCTACCTTGGCTGCTGCCTTGGTGGTAGTACCTAAACCACCATTTGCAAACGGGACAACCGTCATGCTGGAGACGGGGCCAAGCCCTGCGAGCGTTGCTCCCCACTGCTGAACCATCAGGTTGACCGCATCGGCCAGGGCCTTTGGGTAGCCGTTTACAGGGACAATGCCGTAGGACGCACCGGAGACATTGGCTCCGCGATAAGCCGGCGAGATCGACACGGAGGTATCGCTCGACGGATTGATAACCTGATAGACGCCGTTATCCGGACCGACAAACATGTCGCCGGAGCGGCAGTTAGAAAACTTCGTACCGACACCAGTCACAACGGTGTTGCCGTTATTGACGGTGACGGTTCCTTCTGAGAACCAAGAAGCCATATTTTTCTCCAGGCAAAAAAATACCCGCGCTCGGCAGGCTTTTTGAGTAAGTAAATCAGTTGAAGGGAAATGGCAGGTTGGCCGTTTCGATCACCAAAGCCGTCGGTAGCCTATCCGTTGCAATCTGCGAAAAGTTCGGTGGCATTGGAGTACCACTCACAACCGTCGGGCTATCTTCAGGTGTCCCCCCGGCAGGTCCGAACATAAACTGAATGCCACCTACAACCCCGCCACATCCTTCACTGCCACCGTAACGATAAGTCACCTTCGCCTCGTTGCTCCCGTACAACCAAATCTGACACCCCCTACTCCAGGGAAGGTACGCGGCGTACTCAATGCCCGACTTGATATTAATCGTTACCTTTGCGGTGAATATATTTGACTGGTAACTGGGAAGTGTTTGGCGCTGCTCAACGTTCAAGACGGCATTCGCGTATGGCCTGCTACCCGTCGGGATTGGGTATTGCGACTCCTGCGTTCCCGTCGGCGCAGGCGCTTGAATGGATGCAACCACATTTAAGGCCAGTTGCAGAGAGTTAAACGTAACTGCACCGTCCGTTTGCCGGGTTTTGAGGTACGGAGACCCCGCAATAGAGTCCTTCATCAAATCAAAGCAATAGAACTTAGTATTCACGCTTGCATTGGTGTAAAGAAAAGTCATTGAATCGCCGGTAATCTTTGTCCCCTGCAAGCAGCCGCTGCCAGTGAGAAATACAATTGGGGACGTGACTCCAACCACAGTGAAGCCATAAATGACATCTGAAAAGGCAACGCTAGGACTTACACCTCCGCTTGTCCAATTTCCACCCCAATTAGGATCTACGTTCCCTCCTTTAAAACTTCGACGCCACCAGGTCTCGATAACGCTCAGGTTTCCGCTTTTCACAAGACCATAGGTAATTTTGGCCGTATCAAACAGAAGGCTGCCATCTTGTTTTTTAACTACGAGATTAGCCATTAATAATAACCGTAGTAAATAATGCAATTGGCTGAAAAATTACCCCAGCCATTGGTGTTGTACGAGTAGATCCAAGAGAGAATCCCGTTGGATATGGTTACCGAGGGGACCTTTCCCTTTTCTAGCTGCCTGTCCTGAAGAGGAACGACGATTGGAAACTGGACCTTGCCAGGGGGCGGTGCCGAGATCGCTATTGAACCATTTGCAGAGTTGGTAACTACTGATCCCTGGGTCTGGCTAATACTCATAGTCATATCGACTTTAACCAGACCCGTATCGCGATCCCTTATTACTAATCCGACCATATTAGAGACTCAAATCAATACCAATCACACCGTTGGCGTAAATGAATTTAAGGAATGTATTTGTTAGCCTCATGGTGCCAAGGCCAGCAATATTCCCGTTCATCTCAAACGTACCGTCGAATGAAAGCCTCCACCCGCTGACCCCTGCCTCGTAGTTATTTGACTGAATGTAATCACCGATCATGGCATTGGTGATCATGCCCGTCTTAATTACTGCCGAACTAATGAAAACCTGCCCGCCAGAAACCACAAATGGGAAAGTTGCAACGCCACTGGCCTCGTCGATAATGGCGAATCGCTGAGCAAACGCCAGAATTTCGGACGTCTCCCCATCGCTGCCAAGGGCGAGCCCCGCCATTACTTTCTTTCCGTCCACATTGGTCTGGGCCTTGATGGTTGTCTGTGCCGAAACCTTGCCGTCAAGGCCCGCTACGACCTGACTCACCTGCTGAACCGATGCATTGGTCTGGCCCAAACTGGCCTGGACCGTATCAGTTCGCTTGGACTGAACCTCGATCGCGGTGGCCCTAACCAGCTCCTCCTGCTGAATAAGCCCCTTCGCGCTATCAATCCCGGCCTGCAAGGTAGTCAGCCGCTCAGCAGTTGCTAATTCGCGAGATGCTTCAACACGCATCTGCTGGGCGATACTTGCGGTGGACTCATACGCTTTCAACGCCCCCGCCAGCTCGCCGGCGCCGTCGTCACCACGCACCGAAGCACGCAGTGATTCATTACTGGATGCCTGGGCCGTGACCCGCCCGTCCAAGTTGGTGACCTTCGTGTCGAGGCCATTAATCGCTTGGGCATTGCCGATCGCCTTTTGATCAACCGCAGACAGATCACTCTTGAGTTGGGTGATCTGCGTTGCGGAAGTTTCGCGGTTGGTGGCAACCACCTGCTCAAGCACCGTCAGCGACGACTTGTTGTCACCGACCTGGGCGCCCAGGGTCAGCAATTGCTGGGCCATCGCATCATTCTCGCTGGCTCGGGTTTTACGCTCTACTGCAAGATCCGCCGTGGATGTCCAACCCTTGACTGCGTCGGCCAGATCGCCTGCACCATCATCTCCACGAGCAGCAGAACGCAACGCCTCGACGGAAGTAGCGGTGGCCAACACCTTGCCGTCGATTTCCTCGATCTTGGTTTCGATGATCTGGACCTGTGACACCAGCGCCTCAGTTGTTTCAAGGATGGTGCCAATATCGGTCCAGTAGACTGCATTGGGTGGTGCCTCTCCCACAGGGACCGGGCCTTTTGCCTGATACAGATGTTGATCAAGCCGCACAATGTCGCCTTTGAGGTAAGGCTTTGCAGGATCGTAGGCGAGTGCATCGCTTACTTGCTTGATCAGTTCTTCAAGCTCCTGCTTGGCCTCCTCCAGGCGCTCATTCACCGACCCTGGCCCATCGCCTGTAATCAGCTCGATCTCTTCTCGAAGGCTTTGGTACAGGGCGCCCTTTCCGATCTTGTCCGCAAAGTATTTTTCATACTCGGCTTGATCCGAACTGGCCTGACCATTGACTGCACCAGGTACAGGAAAGAACGGGCCGACGTTGCCGGTCCGATCCACCAGGCGAGCCCAGAAGAACAGACTCGCGCCAGCCAACAGGCTGTGCATTTCGTGCTTGGCTTGCGGGTAACTGAAGTCGCTCAGCTTTATCGCGGTCGTCAGGTCAGCCGTTTGGCTGTACCAAAGTTCCGTGCGCTCAGTGTCCTCCGCACCTGGTGGGAATCCCCACTGAATGCCAATGCCATATACAAGGCTGGTGGTGGTCAGGAACGACACCGCCGGCGGCGCCCCGGTTTTCCCTTCCAGGTGGGTCAGGCTAGAGCTTTTCCAGATCGACGAGATTTCGAAGGCGCTCACCGAACGCACGCGGGCCAGGTAGGCGCCCGAGTAGATGCCGGTGACATCAACGCTCGTCGAGCCGGTACGCTGCACCTTGATCCAGTTGCCGCTGTCCTTGCGCCACTCCACGTCATAGGCGACGGCGCCAGCGACGGCTGGCCACGAGATGTTCATGGTACTGATGGCAATGCCCTGGTTCACCGCGTAGCTCGACGTCAGCGTGACGCTGGCCGGTGGTGGTACCACGGTGACCGGGACAACACTGATCGGGCGTTCTTCCAGGCGTGCACCCGTATCGATGTGCGCGAACTTGCTCGGGTCGTACTGTACGGCCGAGATTTCGAACACGCCAGGCTCTGGCCGCGCAACGCTGACCACCCGGTAAAGCGGGACAGCCAAGTCATCAGCATCCAGCGCCCACACAAGTTCCGGCTCAGGCGTCACTGAGTAGGCCACGGTGACCGTAACCTGCCGCCCGCTGACGAGTTGCACGGTGCGGCCCTCGCACTTGCCGTCAGGCAGGTTGAGAATCAGTCGGTCGCCGGGCTTGGCCTGGGTGTCGCGGTCCAGCTTGATGACCTTGCCGTTTACCGCTGAGATACGCCCGCCAATGGCGCGGCCGGCCAGCAGCTCGTCAGCAATCGGGATCACGTAGCCAGGCAGCGGGATACGGCCATCCAAACCAACCTTGAAGGTTACGGCCCGATCCTTGGAGTTGGTCAGTAGCGCCCACTTGCCGCGGCGCTGGGCCTCGGATTCGCGGGTGCAGCCGATAGCGCTGATCTCCAGCGGGTTATCGCCGTAGCGCCGCTGCAGCTTCTGGTCTGTCACTGCGGTGACGTCGGTGTCGTAGTTGTTCAGCGGGTTGTCGTAGCTGACCAGCGCCCGGGTGTAACGAGTGCGCTCAGAGGCGCTGGAGTAGGTGAACTTGCCGTCGATGACGTTCGCGCGGGTGTAGGCAAAGTCGAAGTCAGTAGCGCGCGGCATATCAGCCAAGGTGAAGACCTGGCCCTGGGCCCAATAGGTCATGCCTCGATAGATTGCCGAGATGTCACGCAACAGCGACCAGGCATCAGCCTTGCTCTGCAGGTTCAGGTTGCAGATGAAGCGCGGCTCCTGGCCACCCTTCCCGTCCGGTACCGGTTGGTCGCAATACTGGGAAATCCGGTAAAGCTCCCACTTGTCCACCATCCACGGCTTGATGCGCCGGCCAAGGCCGAAGCGATCAATGGTGGTAATGCCGTAGGTAGCCCAGGTAGGGTTGTTGGTATAAGCCTCCTTCAATGTCCCGTCCCAAATTCCGCTATATGTGCGCGAAACTGGGTCGTAGTTGCTTGGGACTGGCCATTTGCGAGCCTTGCAGCCGACGGTTACCGCCGGAATGCTGCGAAATTGCTCAGCGGAGAACTCGATGTAGAGCAGCGCGGTGTTCGGGTAGCGGATCTTTGCGTCAATCACCTCGGTGAAGCCGGCGATCTGCATAGTGTCGGAAATTTTGTTGTTGTTCTGGTTGGACGTGATACGGGTGATGCGCATCAGCCAGCCAGTAGTGGCCTTCGGCAAGTCGATACGGCGGGTACGCTCGTATACGCTAGTGGTCTTGCCGTCGACAGCTTCACTCATCACCTGCTGATAGGCGCCGCCGTCAATGGCCAACTCAACCTTGTATTCGATCCGGTACCCATTGATGTTGCCGTCGGCATCCACAGACTGGAGTGCCGGCCAAGCGAACCGAACGCGCACGGCGGAAAGCTGGGTGTTGCTGATCGAACGCACCCACGGCGTCCCGCTGCGCAGCTCAGTACCGATAGTGGTCTCGTTCTCAACCGAGGGAATGCCCTGGATATAGGTCTGATCCACCGCCCCGGTGCGCCACTCCCACTTCACGTTCGGGAAGTTCATGTTGCCCTGGGGATCTTGCAGAGGGGTGTTGTCGAGGTAGATATCGCGCGCGGTCGGGGTGCCTTCGAACTCGCCCTCTCCAATTGCGATAAGCATCTTGGCAATAGCAACAGAGCGAAGACTGTCCGGAGCCTCGGTTGGCGTTTTGGGTTTCTCTTCGCCGCCCTTGGCGCCGTGGATATCAATCTTGCGTGCTGCGCCCATGCTTTCCTCCAGGCAATAAAAAACCGGCTCATGGCCGGCATTGGTGCTGCGGATGGTCGTTACATCTGATCTTCGGCGTAAATCGCGGCACTGATGATTGCGCCACCCCACCGACGCTCGCCAATGCACAGCGGTACAGGGTTACCTGACGCAGTGGTGTTCTTGGCGCTGCCGAAGGCATAGCCGGGGGTATTCTCTGGCGCTGCGCTGGTCTTGAGGCCGCCGGCCTGGGGGCTGAGCATTTGGATTACGCCGCCCAGTACCATGGAGCTACCCATCATAATCAGCGCTGAGCCAAAAGGGGCGCCTGCGCCGAAAGTGCCGCCAGTGATGACAAGGCCGACAACAATCAGTACAGCGCCGATAATGGTTTGCAGCGCCCCGCCGCGCTTACTGCCGGTGATGACCGGGGCAATACGAATATCGCCGCCACCCGCAAACCCAAGCTCCTTTTCTGCCAGGTTCGTCTTTCCTCGGAATACGGCGAACTCAAGCCCCCTTGATTTGGCGTTCGACAAAAATCGCTCGAAGCCGGGGATCTGAACGCACAGCGCCTTAATAGCCTCTGCCGGCGACTTCACTGCCATGCGAAAGGACCGGCCAAACTGTCGAAGCTGACCGTAAAGCATGATCGTAGTCATGGGCTGGTAATTGATGGCGAGTGCTGCCATTGAGTTTTCTCCAGACAATAAAAAAGCCCGCCGAAGCGAGCCTTGATGAAATGGTGCGGCCTATAGGCAGCCTTGCAGCGCGGTCAATCGCTTATTCGCAATCCAGTTGCCGACCACCACGTAATACTTCGCTTCGGACCCAGAACCCTTGGACTGGATGTCAACGAAGTACTGAGACCCCTCGGTGAATACCGTGTATCCGGTGTCGCGGCCAGGCTGAAGGGTGGCGCCAGGCGTACCGCCGAAGATCGACTGGTTCTGCCATTCGTACTGGACGCATTTAGCCAGCGCAGCGTCCGTTTTTTTGGAAGTGAGGACCTTGTACGGGCCAGACTGGCGAGCCTCGTTCATGGTTGGCGCCATACACCCCGCCAGCATCGCCACCGCTACTGCCGCTATCAAAATCCGCATATCGTTCCCTCTTTGGTTTGGCGGGACTGTAGCACTGAGGGGTAGGATGCAAAAAGCGTCGCGCACAACCTCAGCGTTTTTTCAACCGAGCAAGGGAACATGACTCAAACTATTGAACTGGAAATCAACGGTACACCTCCGGACCTATCCGGACTGGTATGCGACGCCTTCATCTGCGAATCATTTGCCTGTGATGGGAAAGTGTTCGCCCCGGCCAACGTGAGTCACATCAGTTTCGGTGGTCGGCAGTACAGGGCCTATTTTGATTGCGGCATTATCTTCTGGCGCTCCTCATCAACACCGCCTGAGCCCTGGAGCGATCCGGAACAAGGCTGGAATTGCCCACACATAGATGTGGGTGCGCTCGCAGGCGTTGTAGAGTCGCGCTAAACGGATACGTCATGGCACCCACCGCCACCGGAAGCACCATAGCGTTTCATTTCGCAAATGGAGTGCAGATCAGATTGGAGGACATGAATGATGAAACCCACTTCAGCATCCTGTGAACGCTGTTCGCCGATTCAGGCTAATCACACTGAAAACGCGAGTCTGGCCAGGCATCCGCTTCACTGAAGGACGGATGCAAAAAGCCCAGCGCGGGGCCAGGCCACCGCCGCTGGCTAAGCAGGCAAACGTCTAAGCACATGACCAATATGATCCCCAAAGTTGACAGCCCAGCTATCACCCAAAGGTGCCAAATAACCTATACGTGATCCATCGGTATCGAAGAGAACGCCGTCCCTAACTTGAAACACCCCCTCTCCCTGCCTAACAGGCTCTCCGACTCCGTCGATCAAATGGCCAATAGGACTGCCCGGCCCTCGATCCTTGAATACACCCCAGCGGCCTTCTTCATACGACTTGCTCGGCATAAATCCTCCTATCCGTGTTGCTGGCTAAATATCCGGAGAGCTTGCCTTATTAGCGATGCCGGTTCCAACCTCTTGCGCTATTCCTGTCCAGGCATCCAGCGTGGATGGAATGCCAGTAACTCGCCTGACGATTGCCGTAGTAGCGTTGCGCCTTCAATTACCAAGGAATGGCCATGTCAGTCAGAAGTCTCGTGAAAAATCTACCAGCAGATCCGGATATGCCTGGATGGGTGCTGGGGTGGGCAGTGGGTTGTAATGATCCATGGAGCTTTGTTGACATCTACGCCGACAAGAATGTGGCAGAGATCGAGGCTGAGCGTCTAGGTGATGGCCACACTGTGAAGTATGGGTCGCACAGGCTAGGAACCGATGAGTTTATGGGGGGCGGCGTAGAGCCTAGATAGCGACTGCCTGCGCCAAGCCAAAATCGATTCTACCCGCACCAGATACAAGCGCAGCCTGAAGCCCTGACTTGCCATGGTAGCTTCGGCTGTAGCCGCCTTTGCTCTGGCACTTGCCGGAAAATTTCACGCGATCAATCTCGACACCGCCATCAAGAATGGCGACTTCGGCTTCAGCGCCGCAGATTCCGCCACCAGTGATGGTGAAGAGGTCATGAATGGTCAGCATGTAGCGGTGTATGATTTGCATTTGGCCCTCCGAGCTTAGATCATCGTCGTGGTTAAAGAACGGTCTGCCACGCAGACATAAGGAACCTCGTGATGGACCCTCGATTTGTAGTTCAAAGAAACTTCCCGCGGTGCGATGACTACGACGAAAACTCATTCAATGGTCAACTACACGAGCACGCGCTCTGGGCACAAGATGAATACTGGCTCTTAGAGTGGGCTCTCTACCAATTGGCCAAGGAAGAGGAAATCGACCCTGAGCTCTACTGGCAGGTGTTTCGCATCTTCAGCCACTGTTTCCTTTCATTTGGCTGCCACCTCGATCGGAATGACGGCTACAGAATACGTAACCTCAAGAGAGCACAGCTATACGACTGTCGGGAAAGATTCCAGGTGGTATTTGAGGGTTTTTTCTCCAGAAATATGCCTGAGCAAAACATCTTTGAAGAAGAGAACCCACTGCTGCTCACCGTCCATTAACTTGCTGAAGTACCTCCCTCACATCAGATGATGCACGCCGGTCTTTGTGCCTGAGGATCAGGCGTGTTCGGTCATGCCATGGTCCGCCGTAGACGATGATCTCGGACGGCCTGCCGTATAGGTGGTGAAGCAGAAATGGCCCTGGGCCGAACGTGCCTGAGTCTTCACCAGGTAGCGCCGGATCGGTGCCAAGGTATATGCCTGCGTGGTTCGGGTGCACCGTCCGGCCAACCTGCATAACGATCATGTCGCCGCGCTGAGGGCTGTCTACGCGCACAAAGCCGGCAGCCTCGTAATGCTGTTCGTAGAGACTGGCATTTTCCGCGCTTTCCCACCAGCCATCAATGCGCTGGAAGGTTTCAAACTCAAGCCCCCACTCGCGCTGATACCAATCTGCGCATACAGCCCAACAGTCCCAAACTCCATGAACAAACGGGCGCTTGAGCAGCGGCACGGCGCCAGACGGCGTGATCGTCCTGAGGTCTCCTTCGGGCCAGGAGAGAATGTGCCAGGGCAGCGCCGTGGCCTCGCACATGGCCAGGTCGTGCGGTGACGGCCTGCTGGTAGCGTCCGGGTGCGAGTGAACGATGCCGATCACTTCACCCAGGTCTTCCGCAGCGGCATAGTCCTCGGGATCAAGTCGGAACTCTTCGTTCGCCTCCGTGGCGATGTTCCGGCAAGGGAAGTACTTCTGGGCTCGCCCGATGGTTAGCAACAGGCCGCAGCACTCTTTCGGGTACTCGGCGGCCGCGTGCACCTGGATGGCCGCGATGATGTGCTTGCGCATGGTCAGCTCCGGGCAATCAGAGAAACGGCAGGGAATCCACCGAAAGAGAGTTCGTTGCTCTCGCCAAAGCGCAACTTGCAGGACGACAGGCAGCCCTTGCACTGGTCAAGTGCCGGGTCATCTGTGGGATTGTCCTCGTCGTCGAACATGGCCGCGCCGGTGTAGCCGCAATCTGGCCCCCGGTAACCATTGGTCATGGCCCAGTGGCAGAACGTCGTCATTTGCCGTCCGGGCAGACCGTGGTTATCGATCTCGCCCGGTGAGGACAGCTCCCAGACCACCGCCTCGCCGTCTTCGCTGGTTTTCTGGTCGATGTACCAGATCTCCAATGCTTCCTGGGTAGGGTCAGCAGTTTGGTTGCCTTCGGGAAAGTTCACCGCATCCAAGTACTGGGCCAGGGTCTCGCGGACGGTTAGCTTGAACTTCAGCAGGTCCTCGAAGGCCAGGCACAGCGCGGTGACGCGACCGTTGATGTTGCCGGCGGCGAACGTCGGGCGAGAGGCGGTGCCGTCGCTACTGGAAGAAATTCCTTCGATCTGGACCGGCCAGGCCGCGTATTCGGCGCCCTGCCACCAAATCGACTTGGCCGGCAGATCGTCTTCCGAGCCTTCATACGCCAGCAGTTCCTCGGGCGTGTGAGGGATCGCGTGACCGTGAAAGCGCAGGTAATCCGCGCCGTACTCGGTCCCGTCAATTTCGAACAGGCGAATTTCGCCGCCGGGCTCCAGCTTCTGGATGTCCGTGATCAGTGCCATGGGTAGGTCTCAGGGATGAAAGGTTTGTTCGAAGGTGGCGGTGATGGCGTAGACCTGGCCGCCGCGGTGCACTGGCTTGTAGCCGTTGCACTTGTAGAGTCCAAGCACGCCAAGGGGTGGCGTCCAGAGAAACGCCTTTGCCCCTTTGTGTTTGTCGAGGAACTTCCTGATCTCCAGGATTCGCACTGCCATACCGGTAAACGTCACCGGCCAGGATTCCCACTGATTGTTCAGGCCATCTTCGACCGATTGCTCATAACCATCGCCAAACTTCTTGGAGCGGACGCGCTGGGCAATATCGCCCTCCGCGCCCTTCTCCGTCGCCCAGGTGAATCGTTCGATACCCATCAGCGCCCCTTGATTGCTTTGTTGATGACGCCGCCCTGGCGCATATCCTTCGTGCGCAGCTCTTGATACTTCTGCTCTACGAAGGTCGCCAGCTCCTTGCCGAACAGGTCGTAGCCAGGCGCGTCAGCGGTTGACGATGCGTTTCCATCACCATCGATATGCACCTCAACGTTGATCTGCGTTGCACCGGCCCCGCCACCGCCCATGGCCATAACGCCCAGCTTGCCGCTCGACGTACGGGTCAGAGGCATGATTGCCTCTTCACCATCCTCACCCATTACGCCGGTTTTGCCGTTGGCCATGCCGAACGCCGTGGGCTTGCTAACGATGGAGTTGGTGAAGGCGCCGCCATCGGCGAACATCTGTACGCCGCCTGACCAGGCGCCGCCATTGGCCTGGGTCACGCCAGACCAGCCCGCCAATACATCAGGGCTGTACCCTGCCGCTGTAGAGCCAGCTGACGTGGTGGCCCCGCCGCCGAAGTACGAGCCGGCGGCAGATATACCGAGCCCTACAAGCGAGCCGAGAAGCCCAGACGCTGCTTGCCGAGTAGCAATGCGCGCCATGTCCGCCAGAATTGACTTGGTGAAGTCGGAAAACGACATCTTCCCGGTCATGGCGAAGTTGACGATTGAGTCCTCCATGGAGCTGAACGTATTGCCGAACAGGCTTTTTGTCTGTCCTGCGGTGTCTTGTGCGGAATCCAGGTAGTTGGCCCAGGCCGAGGTAGCACCCTTCGTCCAGTCACCCTGGGCTGCCTCCACATCCGCATAGTTCTGTCGGATCTGGTCAGTGGCGGCCTTGTTCGCGTCTGCGAGCGCCTGCGACTTACGCTTGAACTCTTCCTCCGACATGTTCCGCGACGGATCGGAGCGTTGGTTTTCCAGCTCAAGCGACTGCTGAGCAAACCGGTCTTGCTGGCTGTTCAATTGACCGCTCAATGCGTTCTGGCGGTCGCCCTGGCCCACGCCCAATACGGCACGCTGACCGGCAAGCTCCAGGGCGCGCTGTTGCTGCCCCAATGCCTGCACGTAGGAGCTTATCGCCCGCTCTTGCTTGGCCAGGCGTCCGGTCTCGTTGGTAGCCAGCACCTCAAGTTGGCTATCAGCGTCCTTCTGCGCCTTGACCAGCCCTGCGCGTGCGTCAGCGATCTTCTGGTCCAACTGGATGCTTTGCGCGGCTGAGGTGGTCTTCTTCCCCTTGGCGGACTCAAGCGCGCTGATTTCGGCTTCGTAGGCTGCCGTCACCTGGTCACGCTCATTGCCTATCAGTGCCTGGCGCCGCAGAAGGTAGTCAGCCTCCGACACAAGCCCGGCCTTCTGCGCTGCGTCAAGCTCCTTTTGATAGTTTTTATAGTCTGCGGCAATGGAGGCTAGGTTGTTTTTGGCAGCGTTGAAGCCGGTCAGATCGACCTGGGTTCCGGCAGACTTTGGATCTTTGAATTGATCGTTGATGTTCGCTAGGTTTTTGTCGATCGCTGCCTGATTCAGCCGCGGGTCATTCGGCGCAACCTTGCGGATGTTTTCGAGCTGCCGCTTGTACTCCTTGATCGCCTCTGTGCGCTTTTGCTCATTCGTCCATGCAGATTTGGTCAGGGCGTCGATTTTCGACATCGACGTCACGGCATTACTCTGCGCCTTGGCTTGCTCGCCCTCCCACTTGGCGATATCGGCCTGCGCAGCCTTCTCGTCCTCCAACATGTTCAGGCGATTTTGCCGGAACTCGATCAGTGCATCCTTGGACTTCTTGTTCTGGAACAAGCCGTCCATGTTCTGCGCTTCAAGGAGGTCGGTCTTGGCGCTTTCGATGTCCGTGTTGATGTCGCGACGACCGATATTTTTGATGCCGTCAGCAGCGCGCGCGACTGCGTTGTACGCCTTCTCCCAAAGGCTTAGGTTCGCCAGAATCTTTGGCGTGCGGTCGTTGATCGCATCGGCATAAGTATCGGTTGCGAGCTTTACGGCGGCGGCGTGATCGCCCTGTTTCTCCAGAGCTACGATTTGCGAGTAGACCGAAGCCGTCAGGTAGTGGTACTGCTCATTGAGCGCAGCGGACGCTTTAACTGGGTCATCGGCCAGCTTGGAGAACTCGGAGACCGTCTCGCTGACAGCCTTGCCAGTAGCTTCCTGCATAGATACGGCGGCTTGGGTGATCCCGGTGAAACTCTCGCCTGCGATCTTGCCGTTGTCAGCCAGCATCGCCAGCACTGCGGCTGCTTGGCCGGTGGTGCCCACGGTTGCGCTGACCTGCCGCGCCATGTCGCCCAGTTGGCCGGCGCTGACGCCGGCGTAGTTGGCCGTGAGGATGAGCGACTTGTTGTAACTGTCCTGCTCTTCGCTACCCTTGTGATAGGCGTAGGCCAAGCCGCCCACTGCGGCAGTGGCCAGGGCCAGCGGCGCAAGTATGGCAAGCAACCCAGCCGCACCGGCACCGGCACCAGCCCCCAATTGAGCCACGGCACGCACGCCGCTGCCCCAGTCACCCGACGATAGCGCGTTACCAAGCTGAACAACGTTTTCCTGAGCCTGGCGGGTACCGAGGCGAAGCTTGTCGAAGCCGGTGGTGGTCTTTTCAAGCTTTGCATAATCCTTGTCAATCTTGCCCAGGGCGCTGTTGTACTGATCCTGGCTGATCCGGCCCTCGTCGAGGTGCTTGCCGAGCTGCTCGACCTGGTTGTCCAGCTTTGCCAGCGCCGCGCGGGCCGGGTCAATCGCCCCAAGCAGGCTGTTCAGTGCCTTCTGTTCATCCATGGCCGACTTGGCCAGGGCGATCTGCTGCTTATCGAGCTGAGCCGAGATCTTCGCCGCCTCAGCCTCACCGTAGGCGCCGGTCTTGGTCAGCTTGGCAAGCGCGTCACGCTGCTTTGCTAGGTCCTGGGTGGTTTTGGCGCTGGTGGACAGCGACTTTTCCAGCGCCTGCATTTCGTTCATCAGCGAAACGGCGGACTGCTCGGCCCGGCCGCCGGCCTTCGCCATTTCATCCAGGCTCGTTTTTGCCTGAATTGCATCGGCCGAGTCGATCTTGACGCCGAGTTCTGCAATGTTCATCGACTCACCTTGAATAAGTGCCCGTGGTTACGGGCTGTTTTCCCTTTCCTCCGCCATAACGCGCAGGGCTTCGCCTTCCAGGACTTGAAGGTCAGGGAAGATTTCAGCGAGTTTCTTTTTCTTGATGCCGAGGAACCCGGCTACGTCGCGGATGCTGCTGTAGTCGAGACCGATAACGCCGCTGGAGCCTGCTCGCCACTGAGTGGACATGCGGTTGAACAAGAGGAAGGACGGCCAGTTGCAGGGCCAGACTTCGACCTCTTCCTCATCGAGGTCGGCAGCCGTCAGCCCGAGAGCAGCCAACTGCTCAGCAGATTGGCCGCTTGCGTACATCGCGCTGGCTGCCGCCTTCAGTTTCCCAGGCGAGCCTGACTGAACGCGCCCTGATAAGCGTTAACAACCGCTTCGGCGGTGCCGTAACAGGACTTAACAAGGGCGTTGATGCTTTTGTCGTCGAACTTGTCATCGAAACCCCAACCAACAACTAGATCCTTGATCTGCTGCACCTGAAGCTCGGTCTCGGCCGCGACGACATCGGACAGTGTGGTCGCCTCACCGAAGCTCGCGCGCATCTCCTTTCCCTTTGCACTCCAATCATCGAACAGGGCTGCAAGCCCTGGGCGATCCCGATACTTGAAGGTGAACTCGATTTTCTCGGGCTCTTCCCCAACAATTGGAATCAGCACGAATGCCTTGAATGTAGGGCTCTGGGCGATCCTGATTTTTGCCATGGGAACTCCTTATGCGCCAGCCAAGTAGCGGAGCGAGCGAGCAGAAAGCCCGATGCTGATGGTGCGCGTCATTACGTTATTTCGCTCCATGGTCGGATCCGGAGTGATACTCACGTAGCCGGGGTAGAGGATCTGATCGCCGTTACGCAGCTTCATGCGAACAACTGCCAGCTCCTTGGTGTCGTCGTAGCCCTCGACAGTCTCCACGTACTGGGCCGTTGGCTGGTCCTCCACCACGATGGTGATGGTGGTGGGGTTACGGTTGGTTGGGAACTGCTTGTCGTCGTCATCTTCCAGGTAGCCGACAGTTTGATACTGCTGCTCGCCGCCGGAGGATGTGAACGATGTGACCTTCGAGATTTGCGTCCAGCCGGACACCGGGATCACCGAGCCAGCGCCTGCGCCCACGGTGTACTTGTCGACATTGGCGGTATTGAGACCAGCCAAAGCAAAAGCGTCCGCAGTAATGCCGGAAGCTTTTACAGCGCGGTCATTGATGAGTGCCCAGCCAGAATTGATCAGCAGGACGTCGCCGTTTTCAATACTGTGCCCTACAGAGGCGGCGACAGGTGGCTTCGCATTTGTCAGGGCGGTGAACGGTACAGCAGATCCCAAAACGCTGGCGATCTCCAGCACAGCGCCGTTCGGCAGCGGGAAGCGTGCGGCCATGATGTGTTTCCTCTTAAATGCCCGCCTGATGGCGGTAGGTTATGCCCCAGCGGGCGGTTGGTCTGCGACACCCAGATAGGTGAAGCTGGCCGGGACCGTGTAGGTCGCCGACTCTGTGATAGTTGGCCCCTGATCTACTGGCTCAATGATCAGTCCCTCGAAACCGTTGCGGGTCAGAGGCGTGTCAACGCGGAATAGACGAGTCAGCTCATCAATAAGCGTCTCGGCGGTGGCCATGGCCTGGGCGGAGGGGCAGACGATGCTGATCTGATAAACACCGGCGTACTCGTAAGCCTCCCCGTCGAGATAGCGGCAGGTGGTGCTGGCCGGCAGCTGGTAGGCTCGCAGGTACGTTTCAGAGGCACTTGGTGTAAAAGGCTGGTTTGCGTAGGCCACTCGTATCGGGCGCGCAGCCGCCCATGCGGCCAGCTTCGTTTCGATGGCCTGACGGGCGCGTGCGTGACTCATACCTGATTGTTCCTGATGGCCTCCAGCACGATCTGCTGAAAGCGAGCCACTGTTACCCGGACCATCCCGCCAGGGGCCTGGGTCGAATGACCGAACTCCAGCGGGATCGAATAGGGCAAGTTGTTGATGATGTAGGCCATTTGGCCGGCGGTGAAGTCACTCATTGCCGCGACCAGAGCAGCGACTGTCTCGGCACCGCTAGGGTCTACCTCGTCGAAGGTGACGTTTTCGACCACGCCGAGCGAAATGTGCCAGTTCGCACGGAAACGACCACCGACATAGCCTTCAGGCGCCTTTATGTCCATGCCGTCGTTGAGCTTGCGGCCCTTCTTGAGCCTGCCGCCCTTCGTGAGGTTGGCCGGGTCGCTACGCAACGCGCTGTTGTGATCGTCAACGGCCTTGTTGTACTGGGTCGCCACGGCGTTCTGCGCCCAGATCTCCGGATTGCCCACAGGAGACATGCGGATCAGGCTGCTGCCGACCTCTATGATGATCTCGCGCACGCTGGCGTCGATGGCTTCACCCGTCTGGGCGGCGAATTCAGCAAGGCTCAGGGCGAAGCTGCCGGACTGGCCGACACCTGACCGGCTCACGACCGCACCTGCATTTCATACAGAATCGACGTCCCGGCGGGACTGACCTCTCCCCAGTCAACTGATCTTGTTTCAGTGCAATGTTCATAAGTGATAAAGTAAATTTCAACTTGAAATTGACTCATCACGGTGAATCGTAGAGCCATTTTAGTTCTACGCTCATAGAACATTGGCATAAGGAAATCCTCTCTATGAACAAGCAAAAAACCAGCCCGTCAATCATTCCAAAAGCGGGAATTCCCTTCTCTCAACAAGCCGCTAAAAACATCGCTAACGCAAGAAAGAGTATGCAAGATGATACGGCCGCCGGACGAGACCTCACCGATAGTGCAACAAAGCTTCGCGACGCTATTGCAGCTAGTTGCAGAAGTTCACATCGGGAATGGGTAACGGGTTTTGCTACCGGAAGAGTGCCATATAACAAACCACTCACTGACGACGCGATTGAACTCTTAAAATTGCTTGAGCAAGAACTCGAGGAGGGAGAAGCGAACATCGATACGCTTAAAAAAATCGACGAGATGCTCGCCTACTAGGCGCTTATTCAAGATCGGAATCGCACTCCTCTTTACTTTAGGCGAACTCAGTTGATGCTCGCAATAGAAGAACTGGTTCGCCATATCACTTCCTCAGCTGTACGGTCCATGTTGCATCTGCCGGATCGGCGGACACATTCATAGCTCGTAGGCCATTGACGATATCGCCGATGGCCGGTGCCGCTGGTATAGCCGTCGGTACACCTGCCTCGGAGACGAATAGCTCGTTTTGGAGCACTAGCAGCTTCTTGTCCGTGGTCTGGATGAGTGAGCCGTCTATTTCTTTGGACAAATAGCTACCCAGAACACCGCGCCCTGCGTACGTCAGGGTGATCGCCGACGTTTCGCCGCCCAGGTCAGGGTCATACTCGCCCGCAACCTTGCGCACGCCCGTCGCAGGCTTGACGGCATCGGCCAGGCCATTAGGATCGTCGAACGCTTCCGCCAGCTCGGCTTGGATCTCTTCGCGCATGCCCATGATCAGATCCTTTTCAGCATCATTACGCCGGATCGCGTGATCCAGGGCGCCAGCAGCGCAAGGGCGAAGTTCACGCCGGCCGATTGATCGGTAGAGCCTGCCACGTAGGTCTTGCTCACGGACGTGCCGGACTGCGCGGATACTGTCTTGCTCTGCACTTCCTTCTGCGTGGACGTGTACAACTTGCCCGCTGCCGCCTCTTTGGCAACCTGGGCGCCGGCTGTTTTGATCTCGGCCGGAACCGGATCAGGAACAGCCCGCTTAATCTTGGCTGTGAGCCAGGCGTTTGCCATAGCCACAGCAAGGACCGGAACACCGGCGCCGGCCCAGTCAGGACCCAGCGAGGCGTCAACATCGACAACGGTGATGAAGTCGGTCATGTGCTTGTCCTTATTCTGCTGGCACCAGGGCCTGCAGGTCTTCTTTCTTGGCGGTCGCGTCGAACGAAATGCCCTTCTCGGTCAGCCATTCTTTCAGCTCGGGGACCTTCATTTTCAGAGGGTCGGTTTCTGGGGGTTCCTGCTCCTTGCCATCGGAAACCTTGATGCCGGCTGCTTGGTAGGCATCGCATATATCCGGGGCATCGCCATCGACGACTACCTCGGTCGCGGTGCCGATCACCCCAAAGAACTCGCTCAACAGGCGGTAGCACACACCGCGCTCTTTGCCCGGCTTGTCCGTGTAGATCACTTTCATGAGTCACCTCAAAAGCACCCCGGCGCCCATAAAGGCGCCAGGTTGTGTGGGCCGGATTACGGCGTGGTGGTACCGCTGATGACAGCGGCGAATGGAACCTGCTTGCGGCTGAACACGCGCTGCCAGTTCGCAGCAGCCGCGTACTGAGTCGCGGTCGGGCTGAGGTTCTGAGCCTCGGAGCCCTTCCAGCTGAAGCCGGCAGGCTGGAGGATGTAAGTCTTCCGCTCCCACAGCACTTCAGCACCGCCACCATTGCCGCCGCCCGGCTTGCGTTCAAGTTCCACTGGCACCTTTGGCGTGCCTTCGCCGTAACCAAAAGCGCCCTGGCCGAAGAACACAGACAGGTACTTGCCAGCGCCATACACCAGAGCGTCGTCCATGAAGACTGGCTTGCCGAGGTAGGTGGCCAGGATGATCTTGCCGTCGGAGTCGCGCAGGTACTCGATCAGGTCTTGCTTGACCATCTGGTTCATCACGACCGAGTGCACGCCGATCGCGCCGAACTGATCAGCAGCATCGCCCGCAGTGAACGCGGCGTCTTGGAAGGCATTGGCGTTGATGGTCGCGCCCGCGTCGATAACCATGTCACCGCCGTTATTGGCAATGTTCGAGGCGATGATGCCGCGAGCGGCGCCCAGGGTGTACCGCTGCCACTGACGGGTCCAGTAGGTGCCGAAGCGGTTACGGATCTGCTGCTGAGGCTCGGTATTGGCGAGTTCGGCAGTCAGATCGGTTACGCCGTAGCCTTTGTTGAGATACAGGACACGGGCACGCATGCTGTCCTGCTCAACCTTGCCGACTTCGCCCTGATCGTTCGGGTCATCGTTGCTGATGTTCGGGGCTTCATCCGCGTTGAGATCCTGCCAGTAGCTGATCTCGGCGGTGCCCTGGCTGCCGGATGCGATCGCGTCCAGCACAGGCGAGCGGGTCACAATGCCCGACTCGTATACAGCAGTCTTTTCCGGGCTGTTAACCGGCGCCAGGGAGGCGTAGTAGTCGCCGACGAAGATGTCGGTCAGTTGGGTAGTTGCCATGGATTAAGTTCCTTTGGTGGCCTGGATTTTCTTGAAGAGCTCAGGGTTGTCACGGGCGATCGCAGCGCGCTCGGTTTCCGTGTACTCACCCCACTTTTTCGTGGCCTTGCCACCTTGATCACCGGTCTGCCCGGCACCCTGAGCCCTTGGCCACAGGTGTGTTGCTGTTTCACGCAGCGATTCCGCCCATTCGAGCGGCGACAGCGGGGTTTTGCCGTCCTTCCCGTAAACGACCTCGCCGTCACGGTCGGTGGCGATCGCCTCGCCGTCTTCACTGAGTTTGAAAGTGCCCCGGGCGCGCAGGATGATGTCCTCGGCAGCCTCAGGCAGCGCGCCGGCCTTAATGGCTGCAGCGCGAATGGAATCAGCCAGCACCTTGTCGCTGTACTTGGCAGCGAATTGCTCAGCCTTGTCGGCTCGGGCCTTCTCGGCTGCCAGCTTGGTGTCATAGTCGGTGCGCAGACGCTCGGTACGGCGGGTGATGACCTCGTCCAGCTTGCCCTCGGCAATCAGCTTCGTCTCTTCATCCTGGCCAACTTTGGTCAGCAGCCCTTTCACGGCAGCGATGTCCAGGCCTTCAAACTGGGACTTGAAGCCGTCCAGTTCGGTTTTGCTGGTCCGGAGCGAGCCAAGCAGCTCGGTGTTTTTGTTCTTGAGGCCCAGGGTGGCCGCGCCTACCGCTTCGGCGATCGCGGATTTAACTGCCGGGTCTTCAAGATCAATCTGGTTTTCGTCTGCCACTTGGTGCACCCCTTGGGTTTGGTCAGCCCGCTTTGCAGGCATAAAAAAACCCCGGCATTGCCGAGGTTGGTATGAATCAGGTTTTAGGTTCAGTCGCTCAAGGTGAGCAGATTCTTGTCTATGGAAGCTTTGAATTCATGGAGCGTCGTGCTTACAACAAACTGCAAGCCCGCAGTTTTGCCGTGGCAGTGTTGGTTCACGTAACTACTAATCTGCCGGTCAAAACCAGGCGCCAAATGCAAGGAAATGCTGTCGCCGTACGTCATCGACGCTGGCAATGGATCACTACCCCACCAGAACTGGCTGACATGAAGGTAACTTCTCGCATGCAGCGACTGCACGGAGAGACTTGTCACTTTGACTGGACGCTTGCCATCAGACGTGATCCCGAGTGCAATAAACCAACCTCCCTCCCCAGTATCCGCGATGGCCGAGCGAACAGAAACGCGAAGGTTCTCGACGTCCTCTCTACGCTGCTTATCAGCCAGCCAAAGGGTAGTGAGAACCGCTGCCAGCGCGCCAATACCTGCAACCCATCCGCCAAGCATTGATAGGACGGGAACGGTCTCTGTAATGAACTTGCCGTGGCTGTTGCCAAGGCCAAACGACAGACCGAGCAAAAAAGCGAGACCAATGACGGTGGCCAATACCACTATCAGAAATGCCCACCGAAGCAATTTGAACATCAGCTACTCCTTAGTGACCAAATGCAATCCCCGCATTATCAGGTAGTCGGCGAACTGTGTCCTGCTCGGCGCGTACGGCGGCGGACGCATGCGCAGGCCAGGAGTGTCGCGATTTAGCCGGGAGCGACGGCCATTCGGCTCAGTGCAATGCGTCGGTTCCTCGATCTGGAAGCCCTGCTCGGCGGCATACAACTCGACCGCCAGCCGCACCTGACCCCACTCAAGTTCAAAGGGCACGAATGTCTCGGAAAGCGTTTGGTATTCGATCTTGCAGTCACGCCGAGGCCAAGCCATTGCCTGTTCAGGCCTGGCCTTGCGCCCTTTCCACTGGCGACCATTGATGTCGGCCGCAGCGCGCAACAGCAGCTCGACCTGGTCAGCCTCTGCTTCAGGGATCCGGAACCCGTAGTAGTCGCGGTAGAAGATCAGCTTCTCCAGCGGAACGAAGCTATTCGCGTCTGGCGCGCCCTTCCCGTCCTCAACGATGATCTGCATGCGCTGTCTCAGCCTGGTTGAGCGCCGAGTGTAACGCCTGCTCGGGTGAACATGTCGGGCTCTGCCTCTTTCAGCTGTGCTAGGGTCAGCGGTTTGAACGACTTGTCGAGCTGCAGCTTGGCGAACTTCTCCGGCGTCAGCCCTCCATCGCGGAACAACTTGCCCCGGACCGGCCCGAGAGCATGATCCTGGAAGCTCGCCGGTTGCGTTGCCAGCCACTCGTAATAGTTCAGGCTGGCATCGACCTGCGCACCGCCATTATCCCCCACCGAAGCGCGCGTGGCGTCCTTGGCAAACGTCTCCGAAAGCCTGGTAGTCGGCACCGTAGTCGACCGGCAATTGATGTGCGCCGGCGGCAGCGGCCCTTTACCCAAGTCGAAGCGCATGCCGTCCAGGCCCTTGCACTGCTGTGAGGTCTTGCGATCGAGTGTCGACACCCAGCGATAGCCCAGCACCACGTCGCTGTTGGCCTTCAGCGTCTCCATTCGTGCCGTGGTGGCTACGTGCTGGATTGCCGTCTGCACCACAGCGGCAGCATTGCGGTTGCTCACCGCCAGCACGCCGTCCGTGAAGTTCTGCGCCGCGGTGCCGCGAATCGCCTGGATAATCTGGGCATTGGTCTGACCCTGGCCGAAGCCGAGCCGGATTGTGTTCGTGATGCGCATCGTCTCGGTGCGCGTCCAGCCGCTGACGAAGCTCTTCAGCAGCTTGCCGCCGTCGATGCCCTTTACCTGAAGCGGATAGGAGAACACCGCCGCACGGATCACCGTGTTGGTCGGAACCACCGCGTCGATGGAGAGCGCATTGCTCAGACTTTTAGCCTCGAAGGTTGACTCGTACAGCGCGATATCGACCAGGTCGGCCTGCACCAGGTCGCCGTAGGCCTTGTAGATATCCAGCAGCTTGCCGTCCACTCGGGCCAGGAACTGCTCAAGCCGGTCCCGGCTATAGGTGGTCAGCTCCTTGCGAGTGAGTTGCTCCCTTACTAGCTTGTCTATCTGGCGTAGGTACTTCTCGAACTTCTTGACCTCGCCAGCCTTAAGCCGCTCCAGCATTACTGAGTGGCGTGTCGTCTGCTCCAGCAGTTGGCTGTCCGCCTGCACCAGGTTTGTCGATGGCATCGTCTTTGTCCAAGTTGATGCCGGCCGACTCGCGCTCATCGCTGATCAGGTCGGCCTCTTCGTCATATGGGCGGTCCGGCAGCTTGCCGGTGGTGAGGTACTGCCAGTAGGTGTCGGCGCTGATCGTGCCGGCCATCACACCCTTGAGCAGTTCGGCGAGCACCTGGGCGTCGACCACCGGAGTCACGAACTCAGGGTTCACCTTGAACTTGACCTGCTTGGGGTCGTAGCCCTTCCACTCGGCGGCGTACCGTAGGCCCTGCTCCATCGCCTCAGCCATCGTGATGACGATGCTGTGTAGGGTTGCGTGCTGGTCGTTCTGGCGTGTTTTGCGCGCCTCGCCCGACTCAGTACCGCCCACGTCCATGACCTTGGCACCAGCCTCAAGTGCTGCATTCTTCTGGTCGTCCATCGCCTTGCGGACAGCTTCAATACCAGCCCCTTGGAACTCCAAGTAGCCGCATTCGCCGTTCGGGCCCAAGTCCCACGCAGCAGATGGGCCGGTGACGCTCAACTCCACCGCCTCATCCAGGCCAGAGACCCACGGCTGCGGGTGGCTGGTCTGATGCAGCGACGTGAAGTAGTCAGCGCTCAACTGGTAGGACTTCAGCGCGGCCCGGGCCATGGTCAGCAGCGGCACCTCGTCGACATCCGGGGAGTTGTCGGTGGAACCGCAGTAGATCACGGGCAGGTATGGCAGGCCTTTGACCAAGCGGTTGTCGGTACCGGTGGTGCCCAACGGCCTCTCGTCCTCGACCAGCTCTCCGCCTTCATTCCGCACGGCGGTGTAGCAAACCTCGTTGAGCATGAAGAACTCACGGAACACCGTGTCGCAGTCATGGCTGTATCGGTCCCCGCCCTTTTTGCGGAATTCCCGGAACACTGAAAGGACCAGGTCCTGCCGACCGCCTTGATCAGCCGTGTCCCAGTTGATCGCGTTGCGAGTGGCGTACGTAGAAAAGTACGGCTCGCCGCTCTCGTCGATGTTCACCACCAGCGGTACCCGGCCGTGGGAGATGGCCTGGCGCACCATGCGGAAGAACAGCTGTTTCAGGCCGAAGCCGTCGGCAGTGGCGTTGTCCTCCAGCCCTTTCAGGCCGGTGGGCAACTCGATCTCAGGGATCAACCGAGACACCAACCCCATCATCGAGCGCAGAGAGTCACGCACCCAATGCTCGTACTGAGCCCGGCTCGTGTAGTTCTCATACAGGTACTTGTTACCCGCGCCGTCGAGTTTTTCCGCTTCAACCATGCCGCTCGGCTTTGGCAGATTGCGCTCGTTGCGCTTCACGGCGCACTCACCCTCAAGCGCGTCGTCCATCATCTCCCACTCGGCGATGTGCGCGTCGTAGTCGGGGTTTGTCGATTGCACTGGCATCAGGCCAAGCCTCCAATTCGGCGTGTTCCGCCTGTGCGTGTTTTGATCGGGTAGCGCTTGGCAATAAAATATCCGGCGGCGTCATTCATGTGGTCGTGACCCTTCTTCGGATCTTTGTCCGGCTCACCCTTGTCGGTATAGGTCTGACGCTCAAGACACAACATCAGCTGTGGGCATTGATCAATATTGACCTTCAGTCGGCGCTCACCGTAAGTGTTCAGGAACATGGCATTCACTGAGTTGACGCGGTCCTTAACGCCTGGATTCGTTGAGTCAACGACCACCGTGAACCCTGCCTTCTTCAGTAGCGAAAGGTCAGACTCGCTCGCGTTTTTGCTGCTGGTGTTCTGCCCACTGGCATCGGGATAGACCGCCACCGAATGACCAGGGAACCGTGTCTGAATCTTCTCGATCATCTCCGGCGTGTCGCGCACCCCATGGAATTCATCCAGGGCCAGCGGCAGGTCGTCCCGTACGACATAGACAACTGACGCCATCTTCATGACGTTGAAGTCCATACCGATATGCAGGGCCTCACCTGGCTTGATTCGCTCGCTGGTGCGGCAGTCCGTACGATTGAACGTGTAGTAGACGACGCCCGCGTAGTTCTCAAAGCCGGCTTCGTATTCTTGCCGAAACGTTCGCGGGTCCATCTTGCGACGAGCGGCGTCAAGCTCTTCAGGAGGAACGTTGCCACCTTGCAATGACGTGTACTGCCAGCTCTTGTGATCAGGCTCGCCACCTGGTTTACCGTCCAGGTACGTGTCGTAGCAGTGGTTGAAGCCCTTCGGAGTGCCAATTCGCAGCGCATGGCCGCCCTTGCGCACCCCGACACCCGGAATCGTGTACTGACAGGTCGACAGCATCGGCCTCAGCACTTCCTCCCAGGCAGCCCACGGGCAGTCCGCCCATTCATCCACCAGGACGAAGAACAGACCGGAGCCGCGCAGGTTGTCGTAGTTGTCGAGCCCCACCACGCGCATGACGTGGCCGGATTTGAGGGTGATGGAACATTCCGTTTCGTTTGGGCGGTGTGCACGCCATGCCTCAGGGATAGCCTGCTTTAAGCGCCGCCAGAACACGCGCTTGGCCTGCTTGAAGGTCGGCGCGCCGTACCAAATCTCATCCTCGACGCTTACACCCCACTCGGCAGCCAGGCGAGCAGCGCGGCGCATCTCGGCCTTGCCCAGGAACGTCTTGCCGAACCGCCGGCCACACACCGCATCACGGAAGCGGGCCTCAGGCTGGAAACCCCAGCAGTAAATGTTCGCCTGCTTGGGCGTCAGCTTTACCGGTGGATCAAAGGTGCGGGGAAGCGGGGACATTCTCATCAGGCTCCAGGGTGTACTCAGCAACTGCGTGCTGCTGGTCCGCTTGGGAGCCCAAAGGCTTCTCAGGTTCGATGCGGCGATTCACGTAAACATCGCCCACTTCTTTGGCTGCCTGCTCATACAGCTGAGCGGTCAGTGCGAGGTTGCGCATGTTCTCGGCCTTTTCAGCCATTCGGCCCAGGCCACGAAGCCGGAAGGCGCGGTTGGCGATCGGGATCTCGGCGGTTTCTTCTCGGAATCGCTTGCGGGTGTCGTGGAACAGGGTCCCCCACTTCACAGCAAGCCCCTTTCCGGCAGACTTGGTTGGGTCGTGCGTCTCCACCTGCTGGCGGCTCACCACAACCCCGTATTCGTTCTTGACGGCTTCCACCACCTGGGACGGTGTGTCAAAGCACGCCAACGCCTGAACGATGAAGCTCTTCACCTCATTTTTCAGGTTCGCCATAGGTTCTCATCCGTCTAGAGCCTGTCAAGAATCAGGCCAGCTTGAGCAGACAGGTTCCGCAAGCCCTCGATATATTCAGTTTCCCCACCTCGGTGGGTTTGTTTGCAGCATCCACCAACGCCTGAACGTCAGGGCTCGCACCGTAGCGGCGGACGACACCGACGAACTCCTCAACATCGTGACCACGCATCTCCAGCTTCGGCGCTCCCTCCTTGGTGAAGGCAGGCTGTCCGTACTTATCCATGGCGTGTGCGATGTGGTACAGCTCATGCTCAACCAGAGCGCAGAAGTCGATGTCGCTGCACTGAGCGCAGTAGTCCGCAGCTAGGGTGATAATGAAGGCCGGCACATCGCCGAACCAATCACGCATCTGTTGCTCCATCCGCGCCTTCTGCCAGCCACCAGCACGGAACGCTACCTGTTCGGCCTGGCCCAGGACCGTCCTACCCTGCTTCTCGAAGCTCGACGACGCCCACATGACCTGGATGTCTGCATCCAGTAGATGGGCATGGTCTTCGTTGTGAATGCTGCCGGTATCGGCAAGGATCTCGGCTTGTAGCCACCCCCATACCTCGGGAGCGCGCGTCAGGCGGATGCCGAAGTCGGATAGCTCAGACAGATCCAGCAGTGACGCCGGTGGCATTGGCCTATCCATTGGTTCTCCTCAGTCGCCGGCGTCCAACAGCACATCAATCAGCTTCTGCTCACCCAGGCGCATGGCACCCAGGCATTGCAGGTCGTCGCACTTAGGGCCGAGGCCGAACACGGTCACCTCTCCCTTCGCGCCGATCAGCGTCAAGGCGCCTACCGTGCACTCCGGATGCTCACCAGCATCGAGGTCATCGGCAATCTTGCGCAGGGTCTTGGCGGCATCGCGCCAGTCTTCCCGCTTGAACTCAAGAACCTTGACAGTCATTGCATCACCATCTGGTGCGTTTGTGCGTGGGCGTGGCCGTGGAGCAATCCAACGATCAGGCCCTGGGGCAGCCCGGCAGTCTTGGCGGCGTCCACTGCATCAGCAATGGCCTTGTCGAGGGCGCCTACCGCGGCGTTGATGTCTTGGCTCATCGGCAGTGCGTGGCGCAGGCGTGTGACATTGCTCATCTGCAAAACCTCGCGCCACGATTTGGCGCATTCGAAAACGTGGCGCGGATTAAGGTGCAAGCCGCAGTTGTTGGTCGAACAGCTCCCGGATCTCACCAAGGCGTCGCATCACAATGGGCTCACCCTTCAGATGGATCAGGTGAGCCAGTTGATGGACGATCCCCTCATCGGAAAGCACCTGGCTTGATGGCAGCTCCTTGAACCAGCACACGAACACCGCGAAGTGCAGAGCCCCTGGCAGTTTCTTCAGGTAGCGCTTGTCAGTCATCTGGACGTATCGGGCGTGCTCTTCGCGTAGGTCTTGGTAGCTGGCTGAGTAGGTATGGTCGCCGAGGACGTAATCCATTCGGTCCGCCCTCAATAGATTGGCGCCGGCAGTACCGGGCGCGTTTGATTTAATCGGCTTTGCGCTTTAGCTCATCAGCACACGTCATGCAGTGTTCGCAGTTCAGCGTCTTGCACAGCCAGGCCTTTACCGTCTGCCAGTAGGTGACCATGAAGATGTGGCGGGCACCGGCCAGGGCAAGTGAGACATGCAGCGTCAGGCCGGCAGTGGTCGGGCCGAAGAAGATGTTCTGGCTGCGCACCGACACGACGAAACCCGTGATGGCGATCGTGGTGTAGATCAGCTTCCCGAGGATGCCGTCCCTTACCTTCCCGCTCAGTACGCACCAGGTCGCCCATGCCGCGATCAGGCCGCAGGCGATGGAGTTGATCAGTTCAAGATTCATGGTGGATTGCCTCCCCCGAACCGCTGGCGGATAAGCGCCCAGAGGTCAGCGGCTTTGATGGCTCGGTTGATTGCTGCCAGGAGCGAACCGCCGAACGTGCCCAGGAGAAAACCAATCCCGGCGACGATCTTAGGCTCAGTGACATTCAGGTAGGCGCTGACCATGCTCGTCAGGTACAGAGAGCATGCAACCCCGGTGATCAAGAACACCATCCAGGCTCGCCAGTCGGACAAATCGTCCTTGTGCCACCAGCTCGCAACAACGGCCCCAATCAGGCCCGCAATCAACAATTCGAACCTGTCGATCTTGTCGAGCAGGCGCTGTAGATACTCCATGCGCTCGACTCCGTGGGGCATGTTTGGGAATTGAATCGGCTCACACAGCACTCCCAGCTCGGAGCAATGGGTGTGGTGGAGCCGAAAATGAAAAGGCCCCGATCATGTCGAGGCCCTGAATAGAAATGAATAGGGCCGCGAAAGCAGCCCCTCCTGTTAGGTGAGCAGATCGTAAGTGATGTAGGTATCGAGGTAAGAGCTAGTTTTAGCCCAAAGACCATAGCCTGGCGGTAGAAAGATCGGATATTGCAATTGCATAACGTTCGAGGCCGACAGGTAAGCCAAGAATGGCTTGGTTGCATCACCGACACCAGAAGCCGCTGCAGTGCCCGTCGTGATAACAGAGCCGCCCGGGCCCGAGAAAAGGCCCGTCCGAATGATCACGCCAGCCACGTTATCGGCTGGTTTGATGATTTGGGCAGACATGTAAACGCTGCCGGAGAAGTGTTTCGCACCAATAGTTACTGGTTCCATCGTTGTCACCTTTAAGTCGAATGATTTGTCGCGGAGGATTCCGCTTTCATGTCGCTCAAGGGCGATTGCTCGAGGCTCGTGGCCTTCACATGATTCAACGTCCCGCATCGGGAGCATTTGATCTGGAGCTCTGTAAACCCACCCGTACGGGCGAGAAGTCTTTTGCAGTTACCGCATCTGAATTCTTTCAACATCTGCAAATTCCTTTTGCTGGATCGCCCTTTCCGTGGGCAATAAAAAACCCGACTCGATGGCCGGGTTTTCTTGAATTTCCATTACAAGTTGCCTAAGGCAAAATACTAACTGTGGGGAAATAATGCCCTCAGCCGTGCGGGAAGTCAAGCGGCCTCTTTCATCTTGTAAATTATCCCGCCAATTGGGCTCAGTGCTTTGGCGTCGATGTCGTAGCAGGCATCGAAGCAGAGTTGCACGAAGGGCTCCCAATCCCTCCCCCAAGCTGCTGAGGAGAGCTTGATGCCGTACTCCCCTTCCACCCATGTACGAAAGATCTCTGGTTTGATGAGCGGGTCAGGATTGGAAGACTGCCCCCCCTGGTGCATATATCGATACCGGCGAAACACGCCCTTTGCGACGTACGCGGCACGTTCACGCTTACTGGAAGTCATGCGCTCTACCCGAGAGCACGCTAGGTGGAAAACCGCATCTTCCGCCTCCTCCCGATCATCATCGGTTGGCTCTGCCGCGTACATGGCGTTGCCGAAGGCCCGCAACTGGTAATGGAGACGCGCTATCGCCGACTGGATATGGCCAGCCAAAGCACCGTGCACCGCATGATTTGCCGTAGGCCCCCGCTCGCTGCTCTGCACCACCACCC
Source organism: Pseudomonas sp. MF6767 (assembly GCF_016405475.1). Classification (NCBI taxonomy): domain Bacteria; kingdom Pseudomonadati; phylum Pseudomonadota; class Gammaproteobacteria; order Pseudomonadales; family Pseudomonadaceae; genus Pseudomonas; species Pseudomonas sp. MF6767. The sequence goes on from NZ_JAEKCY010000014.1 coordinate 149,835, forward strand.
CAAGTTCCGCGGCATCTGAGGACTGACCAGGCGCGGGGTTGTAGTTGCAGTCATGCCACGCCTGGCGCGCTGAGTTGATCTTCATGCTGCCTGCCCCTTTTTCAGTTCTCTGGTCTTTGCCCGGTATTCGGCGGTCATCGCCTTCAGCTCTTCCACGGTGTATTTCTTGGCCTCATGAGGGCCTTCAAGCCATGCCACCTTTTCCTCGCCAATTCTCTGTAGGAGCGAGATTCGGTAATTGATGAGGTTTCCCGAGAGGTGGTTATTGCACGGGGCGCACTGCTTCCAGGCGTTGAGCGGTTCAAACCTCAGCTCTGGGTTCGCTCCTACAGTGCGGTAATGGCCTGCGTGATACTGACCTTCATGGTGTCGGCCGCAGCTGATGCATGGCAGTGCCGCATCACGGGCACGCACCCATGCGTTGAATGCGTGCTGGGTATCTTTGAGGTGGTCCGCCCTACTCTTCAGCTTTTCCTTGCGTACCTTGATCTCGCGGCGCTCGACCTGAGCCAGTGCCTTACGTTTCCTCTGCTGCCTATCGCGGGCAATAGCTACAGCGCAGTCAGGAGAGCACCAGGTTTGAAAGCTCTCGCGCGGGATAAAAGATGCCTTACAAGAAGAGACACTGCACTTCTTCGGGCGACGCGGTTTTGGTTGCTTGGCGATCATGCAGCCTCCTTGCTGAGCAGATCAGTGAAAACCACACCTTGGCCTGTGAAATAGGTGGCGATGCGGTCGGTGTAATTGATGCCCTGGGTGCGATTAAACAGGCTGGTAACCGGGAAGCCATCAGGGCCGAACAAATGACACTCCCCCATCATGGCCAGCTTCGTTTCATATGGAAGGTGACGCATGACTCGGTACCAATCGGCTTGGAATCCAGCGTCCTCGTTCAGTAGGATCTGCACACCGAAGTGCAGCTTGCAGTAACGGCGGGTGTCGGCCGCATCGCCGATCTGGGTCATCTCTGCGATGCGCTTGTACATCGCAAACCACAAGGCGTTCTGATCCAGGGTGCGATCCTTGCCAGGTCGCAGGGAAACCACCACGAACTTCTTGTCGCGATACATGGCAGTCAGGCTGGTGATGGCCTCGGAGAGCTTGGCCTGGCAGTTGACGCTGATCTTGTCGGTCATTGCGCCGCCCTCTTCGCTTCCAGCTCTCGGACCTGCTTGATCAGCAGCGCTCGACGATCAGCCAATCCATTCGCTGCATCAATCCGCATTTCGGTTTTCCGCTCGGTACTGGCCTTACGCATCTCCAGCATGGAGTTCTTCACCAGTTCGAGCTTCTGGCGAAGCGCGGGCGCTGGCCGCGTAACGGTGCCGGTTAGCAAACCCGCGATGGCCCGACCATCCTCGCTGATCGGCTCGACGCTCAGGTCCTCTAGGTACTTATGGGCGTGTTCGCGCGGGATTCGCTTCAACTCCATCGCCTTGGTCACAGCCTGGATACGGCGATTGGCATCGAAACCCACGGACACGTGCCAGTTGACCGGTTTCGCATCCTCGCGAGCCTTGCTCACGAACCGCTGGTAAGCGTCGATGAACGCCATGCGCGCGCCGATTTTGTCGCCGCCATCCAAGATCGGTTTCGCAGCGGCCAGGGCCAGTTGGATCTCGTCGGTCAACACCACCGTTTCGAATTCGTCGTTGGTGGTCATGGCGATAGCCCAAGCCTCGTCCTTGCCGGGACGGCCGTCGGAGGACTGGACGCGCTGCAGGATGTCTGCCATTGCCAGCTTGCCCTTCACCTCGAAGCGGCATGCCTTCAGCGCGGCTTTGACGACGGGTACCGGGTAGGCGCAGAGGTCTTCGGCCATCATCGCGGCAGTGCCTGGGTTCATTTCCTGGCCCATGGCCTCGGCTGTGGCGCAGATGGCGGCGGCCAGTCCGGCGACCTGCTGGTCGTTCATTTCAGAGGTATTCATTGCGGTCACCTGTTTGGCGTTTGGCCAGAACCATCTGGGCGGCTTGCTCCGCTGCGGAGTGGTTTGCCTCAGTCCGTTCCATCTGGCGGGCGGTTGTGCCGTTAACGCGCTGTCCGGTTACCCACTGGGTGTGGTAGCTCTCGGCGTTGGCCAGTAGCTCGTTGAGGCTGTGGCACTTGCGAAGAACAACTGCATCGCTGGTTTTCAGGAAGTGGGCTGCGACGTGGTGGGCGACATCGGCGCCGAGGCGGTCAACCAGTTGGCCGAGCTGGCCACCGACCTTGGCGTTCCAAACCGGCCAGGCGCTGTAGCGTTTGCGGTAAGCCATGGCGTAGTTCGCCCAGACCTTGAAAGTTTTGCAGGCCTGGTCCTTGGGGCCCGGCATATCGGCGGGAATCTCGACCCGGGGAGTATCGGTGCGGTCAACCACCACCACCAAGCCGCGGGACTGAGCCGGTTTGCCGGCGGCGTCCTGCAAGTCCTGACTGGTGTCCTGATTGGTACCCTGATGATTGGTATCCTGATTTGTCGGAGATTTATCCGACCCTTGCCCGGATTTTTTTCCGACCTTGCTCGGAGAATTATCCGAGGCAGATCGGATTTTTTTCCGACCCTTGTTGTTTGGTGGGGTCGGATATTTTTCCGACCCGTCCAGCTTCTGATTCCACTCGACGGCCTTCTCTGTGAGGCGGAAAAGCGTGATGTTCGAAGTACTGGAAAGCTCAATCAAGCCGGCCTCTTCCAAGGCCTTCAGCATGCGGTAAGCGGTGTCCGGCTTATCAGTGAGCAGCGGCAGTTCCTCGATGATCTTGGCCTTGCTCAGCGCGAAGAAGATCCCGTCATCAGTTTTGATTGGCTTGGTCCAGCTCGGGCAGCCGTAGACGAAGGCGAACAGCAGGGCCTGCTGAGAATTCAGCCCCCACTCCAGCGCCTTCACCTGGTTAATCGTGACGGTGTATTGCATGTCAGGCCTTCCCGACCTTAGCGGCCAATTCAAGGAAGCGATCCACGTACCAGTGAGGCTGCGTCTCGCGGGGGCATTGAGGGCTGGTGAGGTTCTTGCCGTAGGCCATGCCCTTCTCGGTCACGGACCAGAAGTCCACCATCTCCTGCTTGGAGTTTTTGCGCTGGAGAACCTTGAGGAAACCGTGAGCCTCCAATGCTAGGTTGAAGGCGCGAGCCGTGCTTGCGATGGAGTGATCTTTGATGAGGGCGGTGATTGCCTTAGTGGGCATCGAAGAGCCACCAGCAGCGTCAGGGGCGGCGTCAACGGCGTAGCCTGGAAGGAACTTGGCGTCCAGGCCGTTGTTGGCGGCGATCTTGGCCAGCATCAGCATCTTGCTGGAGTTGGCAGGCTTCAACAGGCGGTCGAAGCATTCCAAAATGGCAAGCTCGCCGACGATCTTGGAGTTGTTCGGGCTCTGGGCAGAAAAGGTGCCGGTCTTGCGGATACTCGGCAGCACCTGCCCGACCACCCACTCTTCGAACTTCTCGGCGGCCGGCAGTTTGGACTTCATCACCAGCCGGTACAGGTCCCCCTCAGGAATGATGGTCATGAAACCACCACCCTGTTTCGGGGTAGTGGTCGCTGCCTTGCAGTGACGGGCCACCGCGTTCTCCGGTTTGGAGTAACCGAGGGCGTCAGCGACGTCGCGCGCAACAAACCACGGATCGCCGAGCCTGTCGGTGATGACCCGGATTGCGGCGCCGTCGAAGTCGAACGGAATCACTGCTGAATTGTGCGCCACGTTTTCAGATTGCGAGAAACGTGGCGCGAGATTGGTAGAGCTATTGATATGTGGCGGGGTTTGCATATAATCGGCCTCACAAAGTGTTATCGAATTAGCCGACCTCGACCGTCGGCTTTTTTGTGCCTGGGCTTCAGATCCGCTTAATTCATAGTGCGAACCCGATGGGCACCGATTTCCGCGCATGCGCGGGAAATCAGGAAACAGATTTCAAATTTCGCTGGACCGAAACGAGCAACTGCTCGGCACGGCGCCCCAACTCCCCCGCCTTCGCTTCAACCTGGCGGCACTGTTTGGCGAACGCCGGTAAGTGCGGCAGATCCAGTTCGCACATCACCTGGTCGTCGAAGACTTCGCTGCCGGTGTCGATCACATCGCCCAGGGCGCGGATCAGCGCGCCGAAGCTCTTGTTGGCGCATTGGTCGCTGGTCATCTGGCGGGCGCCGGTCAGGCCGTGGCGGCTCGCCAACTCGTTAAGGCAGTGATCGCGGTATTCAGGCTCAAGAGCGTTAACCCACGACTCTTCCAGCCATGACGGTATTTCCTGGTCTCCGGACAACCAGCGCTGAACACGCTTGAGCCAGCGGCCGGTCGCCTTAACGAACTCGGCAACATCGTTCTGTGTGGTCAGTGCGGCGAAGTCCGGCACCTCTTTGGCGACGGCCTTCTCCGGGCACGACAGGTGAAGCTCGCGGCTCAGCGCCTGAGCGAAGTCGTCCTGGCTCAAGCTGGTGCGTGCGATCTGGTTTGCAGCGTGGGCGACCAGCACCTGATCACGGGTTTGTACGGTGTGTCTGGAACTGGACGTATGCATGGCGACTACTCTCTTCTAATCTGGCTTCAATGGAACGGGGGACAGGGATGTCATGCGGCGGATCGGGATCCCTTTTGGGGCATGCACAGCTCACGGGCTGTGATCTTTCCGCCGGTCAACTCTTCAGCCCTGAAAGCTTTTTCTGCGCGCATTGGGTGAATTCCCGCGACCCAGTACGAAACTGCCGCCTGGGATACGTCGAGCGCTAAAGCGGTTTTGGTTTGCCCGCCGAAGAAGTCGACGAGCCTTTCGATAGGGGTCATATGAGCGCCCTCCTAATAAGCCTGCTTATATCCTATGTAGAAGCAGGCTTATTTGCAAGCCAATAAGGGAACTTATAAATTCATGTGCATGAGCACACTTGCAGAACGTCTAAAAGAAGCGCGGAAACACGCGAAGCTGACCCAGGCAAAACTGGCGACGGTTTCCGGTGTTGAGCAGCCCCTGATCTCCCAGTTGGAGACAGGCAAGAACCTTCAAAGCGCACACCTTCCAAAATTCGCCCACATATGTGGCGTGAGTGCTATTTGGCTGTCGGACGATATTGGCCCCATGGTCATTGACTCAAAAAAGGAAGAGTCGAACGTATCGCTGGCTGCCCAGAATCCTCAGAGCTTCCGCTATCCAGTGATCAGTTGGGTGTCTGCCGGATCCTGGGCCGAGGCGGTTGAGCCCTACCCGACCGGAATCTCGGACACGTATGAGTTTTCGGAGTACGACGCCAAAGGCCCCGCTTTCTGGTTGACAGTCAAAGGCGACTCGATGACGGCGCCCGCCGGCCAGAGCATTACCGAGGGCACTCTGATCCTTGTGGACACAGAGGCTGAGGTTGCACCAGGTAAGCTCGTGGTGGCCAAGCTACCGGATAGCAATGAAGCGACGTTCAAGAAGCTGGTCAGCGATGGCGGCCGGCTGTTCCTGAAGCCACTGAACCCGAGCTACCCCATCGAGGCGGTCGACGAGAACTGCCGGATCGTGGGTGTGGTGGTACAGGCGCTGCAGAAGTTTTACTGATGCTTTTCAGGAGGGCCTATGTCCCTAACGAAGCCAAACCAGCAACTGCGCCGCGACCTCAAGGCGATCGCCTCAAACCTTGAGGTGTCCTGTATCGACCTGGGTAAGCTCGCAGAAAAGCTCAGTGATGACGACGCTATAGCCCTGATGGGGTTGGTGGGTACGCTTTATGAGGAAGCTGACAGGTTGGTGGGGTATGCGGAGGAAGTGAAGGCTGGCCAGATAAGTCGGAGCAAGCCCGAGTAGTCGCGTCGTTTGGCGCGGTAGGATGGCGTAGAAAATTAATCCAGACAGGGAGACGATAGTGAGCAGCACGAAAGAAGGGAGCATACTCAAGCATCGTCGGTCTGGCTCATTCGTTGATGAGTTTGCAGACAAGTTCACCGCGATGGCTATGAGCTGGAATGGTGAAACGAGACTGCACGTAACGTTTGGTCGTGATTCACTTGAGATACCTGGGGAGCGGATTGTTCCGGACCCAAACAATACTGAAAAAGCCACTCTTGAGCCACAGACTCCGCTTCCCTATCGTAATGATATTGCAGCTCTGACCATCCCCATTGAAGTTGCTGAAGAGTTGGCCGTCACTCTCCTGAAAATGATCTCTCAGGAAAACAAGCGGAAGGCGGCGCGATCAGGTGAGTAAGGGATTCGGCTTTAACTTTGACCACTTAAACGTCACGGCAGAAGATTGGTCCGTTATTAAGGCGTATGAAGGTAGAGAGCCACATCCCCCTCAAGCATCAAAAGTAATTGACCTCAGCGAAGGCGTGATTGGCAGCAAGGCTTCTATCGAAACTCGATCAGCGTCAGGTCGCCAGGTAAAGATGAGAGAGGCAAGGCGAGCGCTGGATTCAATGCTTGCCGATGTTGATAGCATGATTAAAAGCCGTCCGGATGACATCGCTCCAAAACCGAGCGATACTGAAGCTATGAGTGACATCAATCGTGAAGAACTGGACGCCAAATTATCCGCTGTTGAAGCGCGGATGGATCGTCGTATCGCCGATTTCCAAAGCGACATGCGCCAGGCTGTTAGTGACTTCCGACTGGAAATACAGCCTATCAAGGGTATGAAGGCGAATATCTGGTCCGCAACCGCTGTCATGGTTGGCACCATCGTCGCTGTAGTAGGGCTTTCTTTCACGGCATTTGATTCTGGAAGAGAAACCTCGGAACTGGTGCAAGAGGCAAAACAGCAAGCGACCGAAACCAGGAAGCTTCTTGAGCAAATACAAGCTCAGCAGAAAAGCATGGTTACTCCTCCAGCGTCGGCACCACCATCTGCTAGATAACGAACAGCCCGGCCCGGCGCCGGGCTTCTTGTATCTGGGCTTTCACGATCTTTTCACAGTCGAGCGCCTATGGTTATCCCAGCTCCTAGCGATCATCCCTTAAAGCCCGCTACTCCCCATCGCGGGCTTTTCTTTGTCTGCAATTTGCCTTTCCTTATTGCGCTCCGATTAAAGCTAGATCGCCTCAACCTTTCTACATTGAGATATCTCGGGCAATGCTTGATCGGCAGAGACTTGATTCAGTTGCCATTTGAGCTCAACCGCAACCGCATTGAATCGCTTTGCCTCCACTCTCTTGCCGCTGGATGTGAGGCTGACGTAAGAGGCACTCGAGCTTTGCACCTCAACCATAGTGGTGGTGGTGCCGCTCTCAAGATTGGAGTTCCCCAGAATTCCCGCTTTCCATTTCTGAGTGATCGTGTGCTCACCTGGTGCTACAGGCACGGCTACGTAGCCACCGTTCTCTAGAGATGCTACCTGCTTTCCATCCAAGGAAATCAAGGCGGACATTAGGCCCATATCGTAGTTACTGGGCCTGTAGACATAGATAACACCACGCTGAGAATCTACGTTTTCAAGTGGCGTGAATTTTGGTCCTGTCATCGTGCAGGAGCTGAGGAGCCCAAATAAGACGAATACTGAGATCTTCCGTGCTTGAGTCATAACTGCTCCATCCTAATTAAGCGACTAATGATCAACACTGATGGGCTATCAATCAAATCCTTTGTTGGGTCACAGCAGTATTTGCTTCGCTTGCTTCCTTGCTGCTCCTCATTCGCAGAATCTGCACAGGCGACAGGCAGGGGACAACCTATGCATTTGTGCATGAAACTTCATACCGCCCTCTTGCCAACACATGACAGCATCAATACTGTGTATACATACAGTATTCGCAAGGAGCGAAGCATGAACCAGGCACCCTACCCAACACCCAAACCGAGAAATTCCTACGAGCTTGTGGGTCGCCGCCTTCAAGGATTGATCGCCTCTCCCCGTGTCCAGCGGGTTCAGTTGGTCGAGGTTTCCAGGCGCGACGACGAAAGCCCTGAAGCCTGGCACCGGGTCATCCAGGATATTGGCGACACAGCCGGCATAAGGATCGAGCATCTAGATGACGGCGCCGTCAGGATCGGCTGGCGCGAGTACTGCGACTCATAAAAGAGCCCGCCGTTGAGCGGGCTTTTTATCGCCCGCATGAAAATATATAAGCATCCTTATTGACGCATAAGATAAGCATGCTTATATTTAATCCATCGCAGCGACACACAGCCACTGCGAAGGGCCTCCGCCCGCCGCTCTTTGGTTACACCCCTCGCCGGATCACTACCGGCCCAGATTCAAAGGCAGCGATGAACCGGCCTAAACGGTTCAGAGGGTTGGCAACTGACCCGGGCGTGCAGCGTAAAGCGCCAAGAACAGTTATCCAGCGGGAGAACAAGCCGAAAGGCCCGCGGCTGGAGTGACATTTGATTCAAGCCGGAGACCGACGCCAGGTGTTATGCGGGTCACGGCGGAAAGCATCACTGAGCAGCCTTCTTGCGAGGGCTGCTTGGGATGACAACCGAGCCCTGGAGGGAAATGCAATGTTCAACTTCACCAGCACTCAAGAAAACGGAAAGACCATCGCCCGTCTGGGTGAATACAGCGCTCACTTCACCAGCAGCGCACGCAACACTCGGATCACAGCGGTAGTGATCGCTGATGAAGAAAGCGGAGAGTGCCGCGCTACTGGTTCGCTGTTCTACCACTACGACGCCATTGCCCAAGGCCATAGCCATTGCGACATAGGCACCCGGCAGTACGACAACAACGTTTTGGCGTGACGGACCTTTTCGCTGATGCACATCCAGAGCGGTGGGCATTTGGAAAACAACCGAACACCGGAGTAAGACGAAATGAAACAGGATCTGGCAAAAGGTTTCCTCACCTACACCAACGACGAGAACAGAACTACCGAAAATCACTACGCTGTCTTGCCTTGCGGAAAGGTCCTGGTCTCCTCGGGACACGGCCTGAACTGCCGCGACTTCGGTCCAAAGAACCCGGATGACTGGGGCCACTCTTCCTCATTGCCGGATCACGCCGAGTTCATCGGACATTACAAAGTCTGACCCCGCCCACCTCAAGCCCCTTAACTGGGGCTTTAAACACCTCGCCTCTACCCGTCAGCACTCGTCCCCCACGCCCATCGGCAACCAGCGGGAAGCATGAGTGTTGACGAATACAGGTGAACAACCCGCCACTTTGGAGGCGACCATGAATGCAGCATTGAAGATATGCCAGGAGCGTTACGACGCTCAGTTGCCTCCAGAGGTCAGCGAGGCCAATCCGGAACAGGAGTGGCTGGAACACTCAGCGGAACAGCTAGTGTGCGGCGTCGATATCAAGTGGAAGCGCCGCCACGGCCAGCCGCAAGCGGTTACGTTTGACCGGTTCTGCACTTACCTGCAAGGCCACCTGAACCAACGCCAGATCGACGGCCTGGACGAGCGCGACTCACTTGCTCGGCTGTTCCTGTCGTCGATCCTCGGCGGCCAGGCGGACTCGCGCGGCCACGCCGCCGACTTGATCGGCCAGCCCCGCCCCATCGAAGCCGCCGAGAAGATCGCCATGGACCTGCTCAGGCCCTACGCCGCCGAAGCTGTAGCAGCGGAGCGGGAAGCGGCCGAAGACGACGTGGATGCGGACCTGTGAGCCCGCACGTCGCGATAACCACCGCTCTGCTCGAGCTTGAGCATCCGGACACAACAGACCTTGCCGAGTCACTGACTGAGGGCCTGATTGTCCGCCACTTCACTACCGGCGCCATCAACGCCGAAGAGTTCCACCACTACAGCGCCTGGCTACTGAAGATCAGCCGGCTGCGTAAGGAGGCAGCATGACCACCGCACCGGTTAAATCGCTGATCGACGAGCAGCTCGACGACATCGAGCGCCGCATCGCCATCCTGGGTTTCGGCCTTCCCTTCAACGAGCTCATCGGCCGCAAGCGTGAGGACCTGGTGCGGGATCTGCCCCAGCGCCTGGCACCGACCATGAAAGGTGGCCGGATTGCGGTGAGGGTCCGACGTTGAAAACCCGCCAGCGCACCCGACGCATGCTCATCTGGCGCGGCGCCTTCCCTGTCCTCGCCCTCTTTACGTTCCTGATGCTGCTCAGCGGCCTCGCTGATCGAATCACCCAATAACCATACACCTCACAGCGCCCCGCAAGGATGGCGCGGGAGTATCGCCATGCTCGCAGCAATTGCAGATCGCATCCGCTCCAAGTCCTACGAACTTCCCCTGTCCCGCGATTACGTCCGCCACTGGGGTCTGAAAGAGGCCATCCGGGAGCTGGTCCAGAACGCGCTGGATAGCGAGTCGCCTTTCGAATACGCCTTCGCCGACGGCCAACTGTTCATCACCAGCCGCTTTGCAAAGCTGAAAGCCAGCACTCTGGTGTTGGGTAGTACGTCAAAGGCCGACCGCGCCGACGCCATCGGTAGCTTTGGCGAAGGCTACAAAATCGCTTTGCTGGTGCTTACCCGGAACGGCTACGACGTGAAGGTTTGGAACGGCAACAAACAGTGGGTTCCGGAGTTCCGGCATAGCGACCAGTTCGACGCGGAAGTGTTGTGCATCAATGAGACGCCGGCGCATCGGCAGAATCAGGGTGTTGAGTTCGTTGTCTCCGGCCTCACCGAGGAAGACGAAACGGAAATCCGCAGCATGTGCCTTCGCATGCAACCGCCAATGAGCGACGTCATTGGCACTAAGTACGGCCACATTCTGCCCTCCCGGCCGGGGAAGCTCTACGTCGGAACGCTCTTCGTCTGCGACACAGACCTGACCTACGGCTACGACATCCTCCCCGAGCACCTGCAGCTTGAGCGCGATCGCCAAACGGTCAGCGGCTGGGACCTGAAGCAAGTATCCAAAAACGCCTGGATCGACACCGGGCGCCTGGATGAAGTGGCAGAGAAGATCGAGGCGGGCATCCCGGACGTTGAATACGTCGAGTACGGCAGTACCGAGCTTGTACGGGAGGCCTGCTACAGGTTGTTCCAGCAGAAGCACCCCGGTGCCATTGCCGTTCAATCCCAGGAAGAGCTGAACAGCCTGGTCAAACAGGGAATGACCAATACCGTGGTTGTGCGCGGCGCGTATTACTCGCAAGTCGCCAACTCGACCTCATACAAGCAGCAGGTCTCGCACGTCGTTGCCATCCAGACGCCCAAGGCGGCCTTGGAAGAATGGTACCGCGACAACAAAAAATACATGAACAGGCTGCCAGCCGCTTCCTTCAAGGAACTGGCCAAGCGTGCTGACGGCTGGAGGAATAAGTGATGTCCGAACAAAACATGCATATCTGGAACAAGGTCGATAAGACCGACACCAGGTTCACCAAGAAAGCCAAGGTCAACGGCCAGGACATCACTAGCTTGAGTGGTACTGCGATGGCCATGAAGGCCACCGAGTTGTTTGGCCCGGTCGGCATCGGTTGGGGCTGGAGGATTGTGGAAGAGCGCTTCGATGAGGGTCATGAAATCTTCATCGGAGAAGGCGACAAGCGCGCATGCATAGGTCGCGAGATTGGTCACACAGTCAAAATCGCCCTCTGGTTCATGCAGGACGGCCAGCGCGGCGAGATCGAGCAATACGGCTGCACTCGGTACCAGTACAAAACTACCTACGGCATGACCACTGACGGCGAAGCGCCAAAAAAATCGCTTACCGACGCCATCAAGAAATCGCTTTCGATGCTCGGGTTCAGCGCCGACGTGTTCCTCGGGCTGTTCGATGACGAAGCGTACGTCACTCAACTCAAAGAAGAGGAAGCGATCGCAAACGCCGACGACAAGGACGCAGAAATCCTTCGGCAGAAGCAGGAGCGCGTGGACTGGCTCGCCTCAGCAGTTGAGACCATCGGCAAGGCCGTTACTACGTACGAACTGAAGACCTTGAACGTGAAATACATCCGCGAAGCCACTCGCCGCAATGAGCCCGCGTTCATTGCCCGTATCACTCGCGCATTCGAAGAGCGCAAAGCAAGCCTTGAGAAAGGCGCAGAGGCAGCAGCATGACCCAGCTCTACGCACTCACCGGCAAACTCGCCGAACTTCAGGCCATGGCCGACACTGATGATGAAGGCCTGAAAGAGGCTTTGCAGCACGCCATGGACGAGGTTCAAGGCGATTTCAACATCAAGGCTGACAACATCGTCATGTTGCGCCGCAATATCGAAAGTGACGTGACAGCCATCGAAAGCGAAATCGAGCGCCTGGCCGAACTCAAGCGGATCAAATCCAACAGCGTGTCGCAGATCAGCGACTACCTGCGCCGGAACATGGAAGCCGCCAACATCAAGTCGATCAAGCGTCCGCTCTTCACCATCACTCTAGCGATGGGAAGTGAACGGGTGATCGTCGACAACGAAGACGCGGTGCCGGACGAGTTGACCACTGTGAAATCGAGCATTGCCCCGGACAAAAAAGCAATTGCCGCCAAACTTAAGGAAATCCGCGATCACAACGAGGCGGTGCGCAAGCGTATGGCCGCCGGCGAAGATGCCGAACACGAGCTGCTCGAAGAGCCGAAATGGGCGCACCTGGAACGCGGCGACAGTTCAATCAGAATTAAGTGAGGCAGCCATGATCAGCAATCACCTCAGCCTGGTCGAACAGCAACGCCAGCACGTCGACTCAATATCGGAGCGCACCGCGCAGTTCCTGGCCGCTGGCGGAACGATCTACCTAGGCGAAAGCCCGGCGATCAACCCGCCACCGGCGAAGCGCTCCAACAAGATCGATCCTGAGACCATTCTCAAGCGCCGCAAGCCGCCCATCACCCGGGCCGAGCGTAAGACGCTGCGCAAACTTGCGGAGGCGTTATGAGCAAGCGCAAGCCGCATAACCTGCAGGCACGAATCGCCAGGTCGTGCCGCTCGCTACTGGCATCCAATCACGTTGCGGTGGTGAACATCGACCCAAGCGGCCGCCAGGGCATGATCAATTACAAGTCGCTCAAGAACATCGCACCTGGGACGATTGGCCAGGCCGTCTGCGGTATCCCCCACCGCTGGACGATCTACCTCAGCGCCCTTTGCATTGACGCCCGCGGCGACCGCTATAGCAAGTCAGTGGAGGTGGCGCCCGATGGCGTCTACCTCTCCGACCACCTGGAAGATGTGATCGAGCATTGCTACAAGAAGCTGCGCGATGAGGCAAATCAAAGCCAGATGGTGGCTTCAGGTTGGATTGCCATTCCAGAAGTGATGTCGCTGGACGAGGCGCACGCCGCACGGATCTTCGAAGCGTTCGGCGCTTGGCACCAGGTGAAGGTCGATTCATGCGCCGCGTAGCCCGCGCCCAGCAACGCAAACGTCAAACCTGGCTAGCACTGCCGGCCAGCGGAATAGAAGAGGTAGGCCATGGCTGCCGAACAGAAGGAACGCACGGCCAAGCTTGCCGAGAAGCGGCAGGAGCTGGGCGAGCAGGAATTGCGGCACACGGTCCCGTACGGCACCCGGCAGATGCTCGACGAGCTGATGCTCTGGCATGAGATTGAAGAGGTAAGCGAAGCGGTCCAGTTGCTGGTGCTGAATGGCCAGGCCGAGGATCTGCCGCCGGCACCGCCGAAGGTCAAAGGGCCACCCGACATAATCCGCCACTACTTCCGCCAAGGAATGCGTAACCAGTTGGCGGCGCTCACCGCCGAGTTGGGCGAGACGAAGGGCCGGATTGCCATCTGGCGACTGATCGCGCATGCTCACTCGCTGGGCACTGTTAAGTCCGCCGATTACTTCGTAATTCCGCGCCACGATTTTTGTGTATCCCAAATCGTGGCGCGCAAATTACAGCAAGCAGGTTTCGCCGATTCGCTTCAAATGAACGCCAAAGAAGACAACTCATGATTGTCTCGCCCCATATGCGTACATGGGGGATCAGTCAGTTCATCCTCGCCCATTCGTTAACTTTTATATCTTGAGCGTATTAAGCTTACAATATCAAGCATATCCATCTCCTCATAATCGGCATATGCAAGCTTATTAAAAAGATCACAAAAACCCTTATTATCCCCAACAACTGATCGTTCTATTGTTTTCAGCATAGAGTACTTCTCTACATAAAATTTCAGGCCATCTCCTTGCTTAGCTAAGCAATTTAGAAAAAGACAGGAAACCTCACTACTACTTAATTGCGCCCTTAATATGTTCGCATAGTTTCTCTGCGATCTATATGATCGCAATGCACGCCTTACTTCCATGCCAACTGGCGGCTTGTTTGGAGCGCCAAACGAAGCACTGCCAAAACCATCAACATATTTCAATATTTGGTAAATATTCCTATAGTAATGACCTACCGACCCGACGTGGTCGTCTAAAAATAATTGCGATTTTTCTCTTACCTCTTTTAGCTGATCATCCAGAGGTATGTATTGGTTTGGCTCCAAATACGATGCTCCGAGATACTTTAACTCAAGGTGCCTAAAAGCATCTTCACCTTCATACACTTTAGCGTTGCTTCCAGCACCCACCCTGATTCTCATACTTTTTGAAAGAGATGAGTGCACTTCAAGCAGCCTGAAAAAAACTGATTCGAAGTTTTGCTGCTTGAAAATAGCACTTTGCTTGATCTGTATATCCTGAGCATCTCTAGCATCTTTACGAGCGAGAGCAAGCTCCTCTCTCTGAAGAGAAAGATTATAAAGCACAGCAATAAGGGCGCAGAAGCTCAATAGCGGATTCAAAATACCGCCAATAAAATCGCCAAGCTGACCCCAATATTGCGCGGTCTCCGGGTGCTTAATTGATATCCACCAAATATCTAACCCGAACTGAAAATGTACGATTACTAACGCGCCCACCATTACAGAAATAATTAAGGCTAGTAACCCAAGAAGGTAGATGTAATTTCTACGCATCCAATCCCATCGGTCCGGCTTCCTTACCCGCGTCGAAAATCCCATCGTGCTTACCATTTGGATAAAGCGCTGACTATACCGGCCAGGAGCCACCATGCCCATTACTTTGGGCATGCGTGCCGCGTGGTTCGCCGAGATTGAGCCGTTCCCCTCGGCGGTCCTGGCCCATCACTACCCCGACTTTCCGAACAACGAGGACATGACCATTCTGACGGACTTAGTACGCACAGACGCGGACAAAGGCGTTACAGCAAGCGTGGCAGCAAAGAACCTCGGCATGCACATCAAGCGCGTGACACTGATCGCCCAGGAGAACGGCTTCAAGTTCTCCGACACCCCATGAGACGCATCAACAACCAGGTGCGACAACGCCGGCGCCAATCGCAATTCAGCCTACCACCCAGCGGCCTCTTGGCCACCACGGAGAAACAGCCATGTCCACAGCAACAGATACAGCCGAGTTTCTTGAAGAACTCAACGGCGGCGCCTTCGCCAGCCAAATCGGTCACGCCATCTCCGAAGTAGCTGCGGGGGTCGTTGACCATGGCAAGGCCGGGAAGCTGGTGATCACTCTGGATTTCAGCCAGATCGGCGAATCGCACCAGGTGAAGATCAAGCACAAGCTTGATTACAAGGTGCCGACCAAGCGCGGTACCCGCAGCGAAAACACCAGCCTCGACACGCCCATGCACGTTGGCACCGGCGGCCGCGTGACTCTCTTCGCAGAGAAGCACGACCAGCTTTTCAGCCGTGACGACGCGCCGATCCCTAAGCG
>NZ_JAEKCY010000015.1:0-162593 GCF_016405475.1 Pseudomonas sp. MF6767
TTGCCGCTGGACCCTCTTCCCAAGTTTTCGCTGATGCCGCCATTGCAGCCATAGCTTTTGCCGCTGGACCCTCTTCCCAAGTTTTCGCTGATGCCGCCATTGCAGCCATAGCTTTTGCCGCTGGACCCTCTTCCCAAGTTTTCGCTGATGCCGCCATTGCAGCCATAGCTTTTGCCGCTGGACCTTCTTCCCAAGACCGGACGATTTTAGCCAAGGGAGCGGAGTTCAAAAGATCATCCGCATTGCTACCCAACGTAAAACTGGCTTTCTTCTGGCCGTCCGGGGGACACGTTTCTTCGTCGCTCATCTGTGACTCCTTGCTAGCAGTCCACTGCTAGATGACGGTACTAGATACACCATGGCGACCAAGGGCCGCGTATTTTGACGATCGTAGCCAGAGATAATGATGTAGTCCATTCAAGGATTGATATCGTCTAGCAAGAATGCAAAGCGCGGACAAGCAACGACTATTCAGCGACATGCTCTGGCAGATGAGTTGCAGACGACGATGAACGAACAATGAACAGATGCAGTTGCCGGAACACGGTCTCCCGGCTTCGAAGCGACAGAGGAAAAAAGACCGAATCACTTGCAGATACATCGCGCGACGACCTGATGATTCAAGCCAACGCCCCAAGCGGTAAGATGCCCCACAACCGTCCATAATAGAGACTGCCATGGCTGGGATATCCCTAAACCTACCGGAAGATCTGTCCAACTCTCTCACCGACCTTGCCAAAACCAACGGCCAGACAGCGAGCTACCTGGCGATGGACGTTCTTCGCGACTACATCGCGCATGAAAAAACGCTGACCGCTCAAATTGAGCAAGCGGTAAAGGAAGCCGACGAAGGCAAATTCGCCACCGTTGACCAAGTGGCCGCCATGCGCGCCAGGCGCTGGAGCAAAAATGCAGATTGAGTGGCTTGAAAAAGCACTCAAAAATCTGGAAGACGAAGCAAACTACATTGCTCTCGAAAATCCCAAGGCGGCCGACGACTTCTCCGTCGCCATGTTCGCCAGCGTCGACAAACTCACTCACTTTCCCTCAATGGACCGTGAAGGTCGGGTTAAACAGACTCGGGAATGGGCAGTACCCAACTGGTCTTATCTGACCCCCTATCGGGTACGCGGTGATCGCCTACAAATACTCGGCATATTTCATACGCGGCAGCGCCCTCGTTCAAACTGGTAATGAACACAGAACACGCCTCCCCGACACCCAAGATCCATCCCTGATAAACTGCGCCCCATTCGCCTCGCTGAATCAGATCCCCATGTCCCTACAAACCGCCCCACTCTCCCGCCGCTTCTCCGTCGCCCCCATGATGGATTGGAGCCACTAACTCTACAGGCCTTTAAATACGTGCTATGTAGCGAACCATAAATATGTACGTACCACTTCTGTACCACTCCCCTGCAAAGGACGGCAGTTCTTCGCACGTATCGGCTCCGCGAATATCCGCTGCTATGCTTAAAGCTTTAGGAACCAGGGCGATATTGATGGCGAGCGAATACTCACTAGCGGATGTGCTGGAAAGGATGTATGAGAACCAACTGGCGTTAGAGGCGGCAGTAATGGAACTGGTGTTATGGACAGAAGAGCGTGGCGAATTGACGACTGGTGGAAACGTCCGTGGCGCCCTTCAAACGCTTGGTGAGAATGCAGGCCACATCAAACAAGGCTTAGCCAAGCTGAAGAAGCCGGATCGCCCGTAAAAATTTTTCGCCAATGCGGAAGGATACTCCAACGTACCGGGCATTCGAATCTCTCCTTCACCGCCAAATTGATAAAACGCAAACCCCTGATTTTCCTGGAGAAAATCGGGGGTTTGTGGTTTTTGGCGTCTCAAAAAAGCCTCCATGGGACCACCATGGGACTGGCGCCCTGTTTTGGTGCGTAAAGGGCGTGTTGGCCAACCCTAGATTTCGATTGAAAAAGCGGGATTATTTGGCGTTTGATGCTAATCGCTCGCGTGATCTCCAATCGAAAGGAAGGGGTATGGACGGAATAGGCAGGCGGCTTAGAGAGGAGCGCGTTCGACTCGGCTACACCCAGGCTGCTTTTGCTGCATTGGGCGGGGTTTTGGTGAATGCTCAGGGAAAATATGAGCGTGGGCTGCGCAGTCCCAGTGCTCTATATCTCGCCCGATTGGCTGAGATAGATGTCGATGTGATTTACATCTTAACCGGACGATGTAAACGTTAGCTTGCTAATAGTAGGGAATATCGTAATCCGTGATGGCATAAAACTATCAATTAAGCGCTCGTTTGAATTTTCAATTCTGCTTTCTTGAAAATACACCGTAATTGGTCAATCTTACATGTCTAGTCACTTAAGGATGGAGCCGTCATGACTGCCAAACAAGCGAGCCGTAATTGCGCAAAATGCAAAAAGCCGTATGACCCCTCTACAGAAGCGGAGCCCACTTACATGGTTTCCACTACCTCAGATCTACTTTGCCCTAAGTGCAAGCGGAAACACTCGGCGCAGATTGTGAACACTGCACTGCGCAACAACGTAGAGAAAATGTGCATGCTCGCGGGCCACCGCAAATAATAGCGTCAGCGGATAGACAAGGTGATCTATTCATATGAGTGTACTGTTTGTTTCGTGCATTTATTCGGGTGGCGGAGGAATGTAGGGCTTTGGCTGGAATGGTACGTCTCCGGACGGCCGCCATCTTACGTTTTCAAGCCCGTAGCGCTCGGCGAGCGGTTTGCTTATACGTTTAAGCTTATCATTACGTGACCGCGGAATGATGCCTATTCCCGCATCGCAGCAAGCCCAGTGCCATGCCTCCGCATTATTCATTACTTCGCTTCGTATGATGAAAGACCTGGTTGCATGGTGGATTTCATATTCGATGATATATAAGCAATTTTTCATATTTAGCTCCCTCTGAGTTTTTTGTTATTTGGTCCGAGAGAACGTTCAGATTTTTTTCTTGTACATGGTGTGCCGTTTCGTATAAATATTGATTTCGCAGGCTTTACTGTGCCGTCCGTCGGCAGCGTGCGGAAAAAAGTAAACTCATGGGGGATTTTCTATTTCTTACTAGTGAGCCTGTTCCCTCAGCAGTCTCTAAGTAAAACTCCTGTCTTGCCCGTACTCAGTACGGGCTTTTTTACTGTGTGCTCAATGGTTATGAATAAGTCAGACGAAGTTGCGCGTGCTGTTCATAAGTGTGATCACCCCTATATACGCAAGGGCTACTATTTGGGCTTAGATCCAGAGGAGTACGTGTGCATGTGTTGTGGAAAACAGCGAAAGCCTGAGCAGTGGGAGGATTTTGCGTCTCGGCGTACACCGCCTGCTGGAATGCTCAACGGACCGAAGCGCCATCAGCCTTTGGCTGTTATAGGGCGCTGCTAGTAACGCGTCCTATGTTCAATGGCCCCCTACATCAAGGCCCGCTCCGGCGGGCTTTTTTGCGGTTGGCGGAAACCAGACCCCGGGAGCCTGGTCTACCATTATCCTTGATAACGGCTGAGCATGATCGCTAAGGACGAGCGACGTGTCGCTCCCCATCACTGCACGGCAGATGAATGCGCTCAGGGCGCTGCAACGCAAGGACCCGGACCTGGGCGAGCTCGCCACCGCCATCGCGCTGGCCTTCGATGCGACGAAGGTTGAGAACCCGCAGATGGCGCGATTGATCCTGGAAAAGACCTGCCGTCGCATGATCGCCCGGCAACCCGGCAGTCATGAAGCAATGATTCAGCACCTGGCGACCTTCGGGAAATTGAATTGTCTGACACCGGCGCAGGTCAGTGACTTTATCGTTCGAGTCAGAAGGCACGCTTGATGTTGCGCCATGGTACTGATCGCCAATGCCTGTCGCCCCGATTCCAACGTCTCATCTAAACGTGAATATCTGACGCTGTGTGCGCGAGAGTGTGTGCGCGTGAGCGCAAAGGTCGTGAGTACTGCGCAATGCCGCACAAAGTCTCAAAAGCAGCCCGCCATGACCCCTCTCGCGTTTTCATGTTGACCCACGGGAAAGAGGTTAGGAGGGTTAGTTTTTTTCAGAGCGCCTTGAAAGCCTTGTTTGTTATGGCTTTTCGAATGGTTTGCAAGGTTAGCTTTTGGGTTAGGTCTGGTTATTTCCTAACCTTTAATAGCGTTAAATATTCAATATATTAATTCCTTTAAAAACAATAGGTTACGGATTACTAACCTTTAACCTAACCCAACCTAACCCATCAAAGTTAGGTCTCAAGCCCAACAAACACGGGCCTTCCGAGTCACAACACCCCCCTCAAAAAAAAACTAACCTTTTTCCCGAGGCACCTACTGAATTCAGTTGTGTGTGAGTGCTTATGAGCGTTGCTGAAAACATCCACCTTCGCAGGATTTCGCAGGTTTTCTGCACCCTCTAAAACGCCGAGCAAGCCCCCAGCCTACGCCGTCGAGAGTGGTACGCGGGTGCGCAGAAAAAACGACCTATTTAGCCCGCAGGCGAGGTGGGGGGACGACGGCGCGCGCCAGGTGCAGACCATCCTACAGACCGCCTGTAGCACGTCACTCCCCCGGCCTGATGTGGCACGCCAGTTCCCCGAGCCGTAGCCGTGCCAGTAGGGCCGGCGACATGTCCTGATGCGGCCGAGCTACGGCACGCCAGTCAATACGTCGGGATACGGTCACGCCCCGTATTTATTGACTGAAACGTCGCTTCCGGTTGTTGTGACACCATGAAAATGCTATGTTGAAATGGGTTTTTTCATGTCGTAGAAGCCCAAACTTTCATCCTTCCCCTGCTCACTTTTCAGCTCTCCGACCCCACTTCCGCCTACAGCTCGTCGGCTCAAATCGCGGCGCATTTAAACCTCGATTACTGTACGCACATACAGCTATTGAGATTCCCGCTATGAACGTTGACATGGACACCGATGATTGGCTCGGTTGCCCCACTCCACTTGAGATGTACCAGCACCAATGCTCAATCCTCGTAGATGAGCTGGTGGAGACAGAGCGCATGCTGCGTCGAGCGCGGGAGAATATCGCTGGCTTGGTGCAGATGAATGACCTGCTGATGGCAGGCAAGGCGGATGCGAAAGAGAGGTTGGCAGCGGCTGAAGAAAAGATCAGCATGCTGGAACAGCAGTACTCGTTTGCCTCAGTGCAAAGCGTGAAGATTATTACCGGGCAACGAGACCATTTGCTCAGGGAGAATCAGCGACTGCTGGTCGAGCTTAGCGTTTACAAGCAGCCATTAGCCTAACTCGTCGGCATAGGCCGCTACTGCTTCCTCAGTCAGCTCCCGCCACTCACCTTCGTTGATCAGTCCCTTGTGCTTGAGGTCGTCAGCCAGGGCGAGCCGCGTTTCGTATCGCTCCTCGGGGGTGGCCGATATAAATGCGGGATCGTTACGCAGCGCAAACCACGCCTCCATTGCGTTCACCTGATCAATGTTGATCGCCACGACGAATACCTCGAGCCAGTGTCTACAGTGTAGAGATTGGCCGGGGACCGGCTGTTCATCGGCGCCGACGAGCGGAGATGCTTATGTGCGGGAGACTTTCGCAGTACCGGGGAATCCACGACTTTGTTGCAGCGCTGAGTATGCCCAATGCTCTGGCGAACTCCGTGGGTGATCAGCCGATAGAGCGCTACAACGTCGCGCCGACAACTACGGTTGCGCTGCTGCACCTGCAGGGCGACCTGCTACACGCTGATCCGGTGCGCTGGGGGTGGAGGCCGCATTGGGCGAAAGACCGCGCCGCGCCGATCAATGCCCGCGTGGAGAAGGTAGCCCACGGCCCGTTCTTCCGGGCGATCTGGCCACATCGTGCAATCACGCCTATCGACAACTGGTTTGAGTGGGTAGATGAAGGCGGACCCAAAAAGCAGCCCTACCTGATCCGTCGGCGGGATGGTGCGCCGATATTCTGTGCGTCCATCGGCCAGATGCCTGACCCCGATGAAGGACCAGGCGAGCATGACGGCTTCGTGATTATCACCGCCGATAGTGCCGGCGGCATGGTGGATATTCACGACCGAAGGCCCGTGGTGTTAACCCCGGACCTGGCCCGCGAATGGTTGGACCCGGCAACGCCAAAGGAACGCGCCGAGCAGATGGTGTTGCACCAGGGCGAACCCGCCGAGGCCTTTGAGTGGTTCAAGGTTGACGTCGCGGTGGGCAACGTGAAGAACAAACAGGCCGGTTTGATCCGGCCCTTGATTTAGAAAAGTCCGCCGAAGGCGTTCGGCTCCCAGTTCATGATCACCAGCTCGCCGGTAACTTCGGCCTTCGCCTGGCGTTGATTGGCCGTGCTGTATCGAATATCCACCGTTTCGAAGTGGAACCCCTCAAACACCCGCCTGATATCGGGGTGATCGTTGATGCTCACCATCACCTTGCCCTTGCAACGCCGCATGAACTCGGCCATCCGCTCGTAGTTTTCGAAGGGGAAGTCCACGCCA
This sequence comes from Pseudomonas sp. MF6767, assembly GCF_016405475.1. NCBI lineage: Bacteria > Pseudomonadati > Pseudomonadota > Gammaproteobacteria > Pseudomonadales > Pseudomonadaceae > Pseudomonas > Pseudomonas sp. MF6767. Next base: position 6,427 of record NZ_JAEKCY010000015.1, read on the forward strand.
TAACCGGCGGTCTGCCAATACGGTGGGTCCATGTAATGGAAGGTATGTGGCCGGTCGTAGCGCTCGGCGCACTCAAGCCACCCGAGATTCTCGACGTAGGTGCCGGACAATCGCTGCCAAGCTGCAGACAGGTTCTCCTCGATCCTCAGCAAGTTAATGGCCGGCCCCGTGGTGGCGGTGCCGAAGGTTTGTCCACTGACCTTGCCGGCGAAAGCATGGTGCTGCAGGTAAAAAAACCGAGCAGCGCGCTGGATATCGGTAAGGGTTTCCGGCCGGGTCATCTTCTGCCACTCAAACACCTGCCTGGAGCTGAGCGCCCACTTGAACTGGCGCACGAACTCTTCCAGGTGGTTCTGCACGACGCGGTACAGAGTCACCAAGTCGCCGTTGATATCGTTGAGAACTTCAACCGGCGCAGCCTGGGGACGCATGAAGTAAAGCGCGGCGCCGCCAGCAAAAACCTCGACGTAGCATTCATGGGGTGGAAACAGTGGAATTAGACGATCTGCCAGGCGGCGCTTGCCACCCATCCACGGGATAATTGGTGTGCTCATAAGTGATCCTTGTTTTGAAAATTGGATTCGCTTAGGCTTCGCACCCCCTGCGCAGTGGGGCGGGGCCTTGGTTGGAGCACTCGGCGTGTTCGAGTGATTCAGCGTCGAGCGAGTGTTAGCGCACCAGCTCGTCGCCTCGTTTACTGCGCAGGGGGTTTTATGCCCCTACGGGAATTTCGTATGGCTTGAAGCGCACGACCTCCTCCCCGAGCCATTCATTCACTTGCGCCATGCGCGCTTGAATCGGCTCCAGCTCATTGGCCGCATAGATCTGCGCCGCTTCCCTGATCGACCCAAACCCACCCGCGTTCTGCGGCACGATGCCCATCAGTTGCGGCGGAATGCGCAAGCTGGCCAGCACGTCGTCGCGGGTCTGATTTTTGATCGAGTTGAATTCATCCTTGGCTGTGACTTCGCTGACAGGGATGATCTGCAGCCCGTCTTTTTTGCCGTTAGGCGAATACACAAACAGGTTGCGGAAGTTGCCAGGCCCCTTGGAGTCCTTCAGCGCTTTGCGTAGCGAATCGACGTCCGCTTCGTTCTGTGCGGCGTCGGTCATGTAGAGAATGAAACCGGCATGACTGCCATTCTCGTAATACTTGCGACGAAACAGAGTGGCTGACTCGTTCAATAGGGCCGATTGCAAAGCGCTGATCCACTCGGGCAGGCCGTACACTTCCTGATGCAGATCCGCCTCCCGCAGATGAAAGACGGTGCCCGGTTCAAATTCGTGCTCCTCTTTCCAGCCCTGGACCATGAACTGCCGGCCGTCCTTGCCCGAGCGCATGTACTTCGCCAGCGGCGGTACCAGCTCGCGCACCGGGCCGAGCATCGAGCGCCGTCCTTCCAGATAGCCGTTACCGAGACACAGGAAGTCCAGGGCGAACTGCTCAAACGCTGCCCGCGACAGCAATCGGTGTGGAATGAAGGTTTTGCTCAGCAAATTGCGCTTGAACATCAAACCGGAATGCAGATGCACGCTGGAACCCACCGACCGTGCCAGACCATCAAGGGACAAGGGCGGCTCATACCACCGTCCGTTAAACCAGCACTCCAGATAATCGAACACCTCCCGGCCACTCAGCACTGGTGACGGATCGCCGAAGCTGAATGCCTCCATCTTGCTGTCACTGCGAGGGATAAACTCCTGAGTACCCACGGTAGGCACCTGGGCCAACTGCTTGGTGTTTCTGCGGCGGTTCGACATCAAAAAATCTCCATCCGCCCGGTGTTGGCAGAGGTCTGCCCCTCCAGCGGTTCGTTGTGCAATGCGTGAAAAAGCGCCCACGCCAGGTCGGCGTGGCCGGTGTTGTCGTTGCGGCCGGCGGTGTACGTGAATTGGCGACCGCCTGCGGTGATGGTCTTGCGGATCGCCATCAACGATTGCGCCATGTCGGTCCAGCCGGCGTCGAACTCCAGCCGGCCCCGGTGGATCACGTCGTAAGCCTTCAGCACCAGGCGCGTCTTGACCTCGGGCGAATAGCTGAACGTGGTGACATTGGGAAAAAATTGCCGCACCAGTTGCGCCACGCCGCTGCCCAGGCCAGTGACGTCGATCCCGATATACGTCACCCAGTAGCGGTCGCAGACAGCTTTAATCACGCTGGCCTGCGCCGCGAAGTCCATCCCACGGAACTGGTGACGTTCCAGCACCCGGAACTTGCCGCCCGGTACCAGCGGCGGCGCGACCACCACCAGGCCGGAGCAGTCGCCAGTTTCCGCAGGGTCATAGCCCACCCACACTTGGCGATCACCGAATGGGCGCATCGCAAACGGCTTGTAGTCCTCGGCCCACTCGACCCAACTGTCGACCATGCACGGCTGCAGCACCGTCAGCGGAAAGATGCTCGCGCCGTCGTCAACGAACTCGCACATCAGCAGGTTGGCAAACGCCTCGGGACTGTACTCGCGGCGCAGCTCCTCAATGTCGAACAGGTCGCAACCGCCCTGCTCGGCGTCGAGGATGGTGACGATCTGGCGCCACAGCCGGTCTTCGCAGAACCGGCCTTGCTGGAGCGCGCCGTGGGAAACATCGACCTTGGTGTGTTGCGCCGCTGGCTTGCCTTTGTTGAAACGTTCGCCAGTCCAGAACGTATAGGCTTCGTGGGCCATGGTCGACGGCGTCGAAAAGTAGGTTTTTCGCCACTTCTTGTGCATCGCCATGCCGGAGGCAACCTTGTTCAGCTCCTCAAACTTGAACGTCCAGAAGAACTCATCGAAGTAGAAATTACCGTGGTAGCCCTGGGCCGTGCGTGCGTTGGTACCGAGAAAAAACAGTTCGGCGCCATTCGGCAAGACGATAGGGTCACCGGTCAGCTCAACGCCGATGACTTCGCGGGCAAATGCTTGGATGTACCCACGAAACAGGTACGCCTGGTTTTTCGAAGCCGACAGGAAGATCTGGTTACGCCCGGTCTCCAGCGCATCAATGAACGCCTCGCGGGCAAAGTAGTAAGTGGCGCCGATCTGCCGGCTTTTGAGGATGACGCGAGTGCGCTGGTTTCCCGCCCGGTGCCAATCCTTCTGGTAGTCGAAACACCCATCGATAAACGCTTCGCGCAGCAGCTCGATCTGGTCTTCGCTGATGTCGTTTTTCGGCGTCTTTTTCTTCGGCCCTTCGTTGCGTTTGGCAAGGTTGGGGTTGAGTTCGGTTTCGGTACCGCCGCCCTGGAAACGCTGAATGCGCGCCTGGCGCTCCAGCTGGCGGTGCAGAAGATCAATTTCCTTGAAGTCTCCGCCGCTCTTGCCTTCCTTGAGGATCAGTTGCACCAAACGCGCTTCCAGCGCACCGCCGATCCGCTCGACGTTGTCGGCCCGGTCCCACTCGTCGCGAGCCTTCCAGCTGTGTAGCGTTTTTTCCTTTTCGCCCGTAGCCTCGGCAATCTCGCAGATACGCCAACCCATCCAATAGAGGAACTTGGATTGGCGTCTGGGATCGATGGGGAGCAGTTCGGTCGTATTCATGGCCGCGATGCTGCCGCTCTGGCCTGCGACTCAGTAGCGCCGCCCCTTGTAGCCCCGCCCTCTACAATCCCGTCCCGTTGCCGCAACTCGCGCGCGTCACGACCATGCCCCTCATTGCAACGCACTTAGCGCCCAACGCATTGAGGATTCCCGGCATGAAGAAATTTCGCAGTAATTGGTTCCGTGTCGCCGTCGAGGGCGCTACCTCGGACAAGCGCACCATCAAACGCAGTTGGCTGGAACAGGCGGCGAAAAACTTCAACCCTTCCACATACGGCGCCCGAATCTGGCTGGAGCACTTCCGCAGCTTGCTGCCAGACAGCCCGTTCAAAGCCTACGGCGACGTGCTCGCGGTCAAGACCGAAGAAGTAGAAATCAACGGTCAGAAGAAGCTGGCCCTTTTTGCCCAGGTCGAGCCAACACCCGACCTGATCGCCATGAACAAGGCCAAGCAGAAGATCTACACCTCGATTGAAATTGACGACAGCTTCTCGGATACCGGCGAGGCGTACATCGTCGGCCTGGCGGTGACCGACTCTCCTGCCAGCCTGGGCACCGACGTACTGTCTTTCTCTGCGCAGAAGCCCGAATCCAGCCCCTTCAAAGACCGCCACTACTCGGCGACGTCGATGTTCACCGAGGCAGTGGAAACCGAGCTGCAGTTTGAAGAAGTCGAAGACAAGCCCGGCCTCGGCGCCCAGCTTTTCAGCAAGGTTCAGGCGCTGCTGGGCGGCAAGCAGGCGAAGGACGATGCCGAGTTTGCCCAGATCGGCCAGGCCGTTGAAGCGATTGCCGACCACGTCAAAGACCTGCCGGATCAACTCGCCGCCGAGAAGAAATTCTCCGGCGAACTGAATACCAAAGTCGAGCAGCTCAGCAAAGACCTCGTCGAGCTGAAAACTACCCTCGGCAACACGCAAGACCACTCCCAAACCCAGCGCCCACCGGTAACCGGCGGCGGCAAACAAGCCCTGGCTGAATTCTGACCTGCGGCCTCAACCGCCCAGCCCACTATCGGAGACACCCATGCGTAACGACACTCGAAAACTCTTCACTGGCTACCTCGCCCAGGTGGCACAGATCAACGGCGTGGAATCGGCCACCGCTACGTTCAGCGTGGACCCGACTATCCAGCAGCGCCTGGAAACCAAGATTCAGGAATCCAGCGAGTTCCTGACCAAAGTCAACGTCATCGGCGTCGACGAACAGGAAGGCGAAAAGGTCGGCTTAGGCGTCGGCGGCACCGTTGCCAGTCGTACCAACACCAAGGTCAAGAAGCGTGAGCCAAGCAGCATTGGCACCCTGTCCAGCGACAAGTACCGAGCTGAGCAGACCGACTTTGACACCTACGTCAGTTACAAGCAGCTCGACGCTTGGGCGAAGTTCCCGGACTTCCAGACTCGCCTGGCCAGCGCAATTGCCCAACGTCAGGCGCTCGACCGTATCCAAATCGGTTTCTACGGTACTTCGGCCGCTGAACAAACCGACCGCACCGCGCACCCGTTGCTGGAAGACGTCAACATCGGTTGGCTCCAGCAATACCGCACTCACGCACCTGACCGCGTGCTGAAAGAAGGCGCCGTCGCCGGCAAGATCACCATCGGTAAAACCGGCGACTTCAAAAACATCGACGCCCTGGTCTACGACGCCATTCAGTTGCTCGACCCTTGGTACCGCCGTAACCCTGGTTTGGTGGTACTGACAGGCCGAGAGTTGGTGCACGACAAGTTCCTGGCCCTGGTCAACAAGGACCAAGACGCGACCAATACCCTGGCGAGCGACCTGATCATCTCGCAGCGCCGCGTCGGTGGCCTGCCGCTGTACGAAGTGCCGTATATCCCGGAAGGCACCATCCTCATCACCACCTTCACCAACCTGTCGGTGTACTGGCAGATCGGTGGGCGCCGCCGCTACCTCAAAGAGGAGCCAGAGTGGAACCGCGTCAGCAACTTCGAATCGTCGAACGAGGCTTACGTGGTGGAGGAATACGGCCTTGGTTGCCTGCTGGAAAACATCACCCCAGTCGAAGAAGCCGGCAGCGAGGGTTAACCCCATGGCACTCAGCATCGCCCAAGCCCACCAGCGCCGCGCTCGCGCGGCCATGGAGGCGGCAAAAACAGCACCGCAGCAATCCATGGCCGGTGCCACAGCCTACGAGCATCAGTTGAATCAGCTGCTGCAAGACCGCTTGCGCTTGAAGGCCATCCAGTCCAACGAAGGCAAGGCTGCGCTCAAGCTGCAGCTGCTGCCTGAGTACATCCCGTATGTCGAGGGCGTGCTCCAAGCGGGCAACGGCGCTCAGGACGACGTTATGACCACTGTCATGGTCTGGCGCGTCGATGTTGAGGACTACAGCGGCGCGCTGGACATCGCCGACTACGTCCTCAAGCACAAGCTGATCATGCCGGACCGCTTCGAACGCACTACTGGTTGCCTAGTGGCGGAGGAAATCGCCACCGCCGCGCTGAAAGCGCAGAAGGCCAACGGCAGTTTCGACTTAGCGATCCTGCACCGCACGGTTGAACTGACCGAAGCCGAGGACATGCCCGACCAAGCCCGCGCCAAGCTGTTCCTGGCAACTGGCCGCGCCACCTTGCACGGCATCAGCGCCGAAGAGCCTGGTCAGCCTGGACAGATTCAGGCCGGTATCGACCTGCTCAAGCGCGCCATCGAGCTACACGACGGCTGCGGCGGTAAGAAAGATTTGGACGGCGCCGAACGCCTCCTGAAAAAACACGCTGCCACTGGCAGCTAACCGAGCGTCCCCACGCACCCCGCCGGCTCGGGGCGGATCGGCCAGGCCGCTCCTCCTGAACGTGAAGCCCCGACCACCGGCGACCTATTTTCGAGTGCAGTCTCATGAGCGCATTTGTTGCCAGCGGCACCGTCGCCAGCGGCCACATAAACACCGACCCGTTCTGGCCGTCGATTGATCTGGACAACCTGCGGGCCACCCTGCGCATCGACTCCAGTGTCACCCCGGCCCGTCTGGAAACCGCCGTGATCGCCGCTGCCATCAACCTCAACCGCGAACTGAGTGACTGGCGCAATGCTCAACAGGCGGCTGGCTACGCCACGCTGGCAGATGTCCCAGGTGATCGGATCAAGGACGTATCGGTAAAGGCCCACCTCTACCGTCGTGCCATCGAAGCCGGTACGGGTGCCGAGGTGTGCGAGCGTTATCGCGACTACAGCGCTACCAATAGCGGGAACAGTAAAGCCGAGGAAACCGCCCCTACCATCGACGACTACCGCCGCGATCTGCGCTGGGCAGTCCGGGATTTTCTCGGAAAAAGCCGCACCACCGTGGAGCTGATCTGATGCCCGTCACCATCCGCGCCAACCAAAACGAAACCGTCGACGCGCTGTGTTGGCGGTATTACGGCCGAACCGCGGGCGTCACCGAAGCGGTGTTACAGGCGAACCCCGGCTTAGCTGACCACGGCCCCGTCTTGCCACACGGCCTCCCCGTCAACATGCCCGAAGCCCAAACCAGCGCGCCCCAACGGCAGATGGTGAACCTATGGGACTGACTCCCTGCAACCAAGGAAACCCACACCATGGCTGATCCGACTTCCAGCGCCGTGACCGGCCTGCTTATGGGCCTGGGCCTGGCAACCGTGACGCCGATTATCGACGGCGAGGCGCTGTTTGGCGCAATCCTCGGCGCATGGCTGGTGACCAGCACCAAGCATGACCTCAAGGTCTGGCAGCGGCTGGGCTCGCTGTTTCTGTCGGCCGGCGTGGGCTATCTGTTCGCGCCGATGGCCCTGCAAGCCCTCCCGTTCATCACCAGCGGCGGCGGTGCATTTGTCTGCGCCTTGGTGGTCATCCCGATCAGCATCAAGCTGATGGTGTGGGTGGAAAAAGCGGACATCTGGGACATCTGGCGTCGCATCCGAGGGGGCAGCTGACATGCCAAACATCGAACTGGCCGTGCAACTGATCACGGCAATCGCCTACTTGCTGAGCGCCTTCCGGTTGGCCTGCTACACCCGAGGCGCATCCCGGTACCGGCGCAGCATCTCACTACTCGCCAGCCTGTTCGGCTCCGCGCTGTGCATCTGCGGTCTGGAAATTCTGCTGTACCGCCAGCCCACCAGCCTCTGGCAAGCCGTCTCCATCGCATTGCTCTGCACCCTGATTTTCCGTTCACGCGGCAACGTCGCCGCCCTGCTGAGGCCCAGCGCATGACCACCACCCTTCGCCACGGCGACCGCTCGCAGGCGGTGCTAATCCTGCAAAAGAACCTCAACAGGCACGGCGCCAAGCTGGTGCCTGACGGTCACTATGGTGACGCCACAGAGACGGCCGTCCGCGCGTACCAGGTGAAAGTTGGTCTGGTCGCCGATGGCGTCGCCGGCACCAAGACCCAGGCCAGCCTGGCCGGCGGTGACTGCGCCCAGTTGCTTCGCAACAGCGACCTCGTCGCCGCAGCCGAACGCCTGGACGTGCCGCTGGCAAGCATCTATGCGGTCAACGAAGTCGAGTCCAAGGGCAAAGGCTTCCTCGACAACGGCAAGCCCGTGATCCTGTTCGAACGGCACGTTATGTACCGCCAGCTCGCCAAGGTTCGACACACCGGCGATGACCCCGCAGAAATCAAGCGCCATGCCGATGAACTCGCCGCGACCAACCCCGCCCTGGTCAACCCGAAGGCCGGTGGTTATATCGGCGGTACCGCCGAGCACCAACGCCTGGCCATGGCCCGTCAGATCGACGACACGGCCGCACTTGAATCCGCATCCTGGGGCGCTTTCCAGATCATGGGTTATCACTGGGAGCGCCTTGGCTACGCGAGCGTGCAGGCCTTCGTGGCGGCGATGAGTGCCGGCGAATCGCAACAGTTCGACGCTTTCACGCGCTTCATTGAAACCGACCCGGTGCTGCACAAGGCGCTGAAAGCCCGCAAATGGGCCGAGTTTGCCCGGCTCTACAACGGGCCGGATTACCTGCGGAATCTTTACGACACCAAGCTGCAGCGCGCCTATGAACGGCACGCTGGCTGTGAGTGTGGACAAGGGGTGGCGGCATGATTGACTTCGAAGCAGTGAAAAAACTCCGCGTGCGGGACGGGGATCTGCTGGTGGTCCCGGAATCGACCGAACAAGACGACATGCTTCGGCTGGCCGAGTGCATCCAGCTGATGAACAACGCCAGGGCCGTGATCGTACGCGGCCCGATCAAGCAGCTCGACGCCGCAGCCATGAACAAACTCGGCTGGTACCGCGCGTGAGCCCCCTGCGCCAGGCCCTGTACGGCATTGCCCTGATCGGTGCCCTGGCGCTGCTGATCTGGGGCCAGCAACAGCGCATCAATACCGCCGAAAGCCAAACAGACCTGGCAAAGAGTGCGGCCAAGACGGCCCGCGAAGATGCCGACCGCAATCTGGCGACCGCTACCACGCTCACCGCCACCCTGAAGCAAGAGCGCGAAAACCAGTCAGCTCTGCGCGTCCAACAGGATCAACTGCGCCTGGCCCTGGCAAAGCGCGCACGAACCATAGAGGAACTGAAACGTGAAAACGACGAACTACGCGACTGGTCTGCTCAGCCTTTGCCTGACATTGCTCGCCGGCTGCGTGAACGCCCCGCCCTCACCGGCGCCGCAGCTTACCGTGACTGGCTGTCCGGCCGTGGTGCCGTGCCAGTTGCCGGCGACAAGCCCAGCCAATAACGGCGACCTACTCACCGACGAAGACCGCGCCGAAGCCGCCTGGGCCGATTGCGCCGCCCAGGTCGACATGGTCTACAAACACCAGCAGGCCCACCCATGAACAAGCCCGAGAGCCTGCGCGCTCACCTGTTGACCACCGTTGCCGAGCTGCAGCACAACCCCGACCTGTTGCTGATTTTCATCGACAACGGCAAGGTGCGCTGCACCGCTGCGGCAACCCTTTCTTTTGAGTACAGATACGATCTGCAGGTCATCTTTACCGCCTTCGCGGGGCACCCTGACAGCGTGATGCTGCCCGTACTGGGGTGGATCAGCATCAACCAACCGGAGCTGCTCGAAAACTACGAAAAAATGCAGAACGGTATTCAGTTCGAAGCCGACATTCTCGACAAAGATAAGGTTGATCTCGGCCTCACATTGCGCCTGACAGAGCGGGTAGTCGTAGGCACGGATGCTCAAGGCAACACGACCGTGAAGCATGCCGGCGAGCCGCAGCGAGTGGCAGGTTACCTCGATCCGAATTGGGTGCCAGGTTCCCAGGGCAACGCCAGCGAATGGGTAGTGCCTGATGACAAATAAGCTGGAAGCGTTGGAGACCTGGGCATCTGGCCTGTTGGAGCAGCTCCAGCCAGCCGCCCGCAATCAACTCGCCCGCACCATCGGCCAGGAACTGCGGCGCAGCCAGCAAAAGCGGGTACTGACACAGCAAAACCCGGATGGCAGCAAGTTCGCACCACGGAAAAAGAGGAACTTGCGCGGCAAGCAAGGCCGCATCCGGCGCAAGGTTGAGATGTTCAAAAAGTTGCGTACCGCGACCTACATGAAAGCCCGAGGCGACAGCAACGCCGTGACCGTGGGTTTCACTGGCCGGATCTCCCGTATCGCCAGGGTTCACCAGTTCGGATTGAAGGACCGTGCGGAGCGTGACGCGCCCGAAGTGCGCTACGAACAGCGTGAAGTGCTGGGATTCACTGATTCGGATATTGATTTAATCCGAGATAGAATACTTTCCCACCTAAGCTAGAGGTCCTCGATACTCAAGACGTCGTCTTCAATTTCGTAGCCTTTGGGCTTTTTGTACAACACTGATCGGGCTACTTTCCCTTTAAAACCCAGCTTAGATTTAAAGTAAAAAGTGAAAGCATCAACGAGCTCGTCCGAGGCGCGAGGATCCAAAAGTATTGACTTAATGAAGCGATGAGGATCAACAGGTATGGTTATGCCTTTTTTACCGTCTGCTTTTATTTCCGAAGGGCAGTACAGAGTGGCTCGCCATTCATCTTCATGCTCAAAGGCTTCTCGTTTTACGTAAAGCATATCAACAGCACCACCAATGTTGAATACCGTTCGCAGACTCGCCGCCACATATTTCGCTTTGTTATTAAGCCTGATTTGAGAGACATATTCGACTTGCCTCAAGCGATATTTATAACCCTTCCCTTGGATACCGACCCTTATTATCTCCCTGAATTTTTCTATACTGGTGGAAATTCGCACTCCCATCCCATCTTTCGAATAAATTCGCCATAACGCGTCTGAGGTATGTGTACTGCTCCAACACTGCCCAAAAACCGCATGATCTTTCGAATGCTTTATTAGTTGTTCATAGGGATCATCCCAAGTGCTTGGGTTTGCAAAATAGAGTTCTTTCTTTTCAAACAATTGAACTACGCGCGCAAAATCCATTATCCGATAAAGCTGGGTGGTTTTTTTTCCCACTACCATGATATTCCCCGTTTAGACATTGCTCCTCGTGGAATCATAGCGGGGACAAGGTGATGAAAGCCATTAATATGCCATCGCGTTGAAGTCCTAAAAAACTGGGCCATTTGTTAAAGCGCCGTGTAACCGGCCGGTTTACAAGGCGAACAAGCTGCACTCCTACGCGCGCAACGCCACCATCGGCGCCATGAACAACCTAGCCGCCCTCGCCCGCCTGCTCGAAAACCTCATCCGCTTCGGCGTCATTGCCGCCGTGCAGATGGAGCCTCCGCGCGTGCAGGTAACAACCGGAAAGCTGACCACCGCCTGGCTTCCCTGGCTCGCATTGCGCGCCGGAGCTGACCGCGAATGGGACCCGCCCACTATCGGTGAACAGGTGATCCTGCTTAGCCCTTCGGGCCAGCTCGCCAACGGGATCGCCGTGACTGGCGTATTCAGTGACCTCGTCCCGGCCAACGGCAACCGCCCAGGCCTCCACCGTCGTACCTACTCCGACGGCACGGTGATCGAATACGACAGCGAGGCCCACCACCTCAACGCCACGTTGGCCGACGGCGGCACCACCAACCTGATCAGCACCGGCGGCATCAACCTGGTCGGCGACATCACGCACCAGGGCGACTACAACCAAACCGGCAATCAGACCGTCACCGGTCGGGTTGACGTGTCGATTGACGTGGTTGCAGCAGGCGTCAGCTTGGTCACACACCCGCACGGCGGCGTCAAGGCCGGCGGCGACCAGTCGGGAGTACCCATCCCATCATGAATCGACATACCGGCGGCGCCATCAGCGAGCGCGAGCACATCAGTCAGGCGATCACCGACATTCTCACCACCCGCATTGGCACGCGTGTAATGCGCCGCGAATACGGCAGCTTGGTGCCCGAGCTGGTGGACCACCCCTTCAACGACGTCAACCGTCTGCGCGTTTACGCCGCCACGGTCATGGCGCTTATGCGCTGGGAAACCCGCATCAGCCTGAGCCGCGTGCAGTTCGCGGGAGCGAACATGCAGGGCCAGGCCTCGATTGATCTGGAGGGCACCGTGGTGGACACCAATGAGCCGCTGAGCCTCAGCGTGCCCCTGCAGCTGGGAGGCAGTGTATGAACAGTTTCGCCGCCATCGACCTCAGCCAGCTGCCGCCGCCGCAGATCGTCGAGCAAATCGACTTCGAACAGATCCTGGCCGAACGCAAGGCCTATGCAGTCAGCCTGTGGCCGGTCGAAGAACAGGCTCAAATTTCCGCACGCCTGGCGCTGGAGTCGGAACCGCTGACGAAGTTGGTACAGGAGAACGCCTATCGCGAAACCGTGTGGCGTCAGCGGGTCAATGAGGCGTGCCTTGCCAACCTACTCGCCACAGCCCGTGGCACTGACCTGGAACAGTTGGCTGCCAACTTCAACGTCAAGCGTCTGGTGATCCAGGAAGGCAATCCATCGGCCGTGCCGCCTATGCCAAGACTTATGGAGAGCGACGACAGCCTGCGCGAGCGTGCGCAAATGGCCTGGGAAGGTTTGAGCACAGCCGGCCCGCGCAATAGCTACATCTTCCACGCCAGGGCTGCGGACGGTCGCGTGGCCGATGCCACCGCTGAGAGCCCGTCGCCCGCAGTGGCGGTGGTGACGGTGCAATCGCTTCTCGGCGATGGCACCGCTTCCCCTGACTTGCTCGCTCTGGTCAACACCTACCTCAGCGATGAAGATCGCCGGCCGGTAGCCGACCGTTTGCTTGTCCAGGGTGCGGATATTCTTAAATACCAGATCAAAGCCAAGCTCTACCTGCTCTCCAGCGGGCCGGAGTCGGAACCGATCGTTGCTGCCGCCGAGCAGCGTTTATTGGCTTATGTCCACCAACGGCGTCGCTTGGGCATGGAGGTCTCAGAATCTGCCGTGCATGCCGCGTTGCATGTAGAGGGCGTGCGTAAGGTCGAGCTGGAAGACTGGGTCGATATCGTCGCGACCAAAGCACAGGCGCCCTTCTGCACCGAAGTCAACGTCATCCGAGGCGCCGAATGATGGGTGGGCAGCAGCTGCTACCTGGGAACTCCACACCGCTGGAGCGCACGGCCGCGCAGGCACTAGCACAGATCAAGCGAGTACCAATCCCTCTGCGTCAGCTCTGTAACCCGGACACCTGCCCTGTTGATCTTCTGCCCTACCTGGCCTGGGCTTTTTCGGTCGACCGCTGGGACAGTAAGTGGACCGAAGCGGCGAAACGCACCGCCATCCGGTCATCCCATTACATCCACTCCCGCAAAGGCACCATTGGCGCACTGCGCCGCGTCGTGGAGCCGCTCGGCTACCTGATCGAGGTGCTGGAGTGGTGGCAGACGACCCCCGAAGGCGTTCCCGGCACGTTCGCTCTGAAGGTCGGAGTGCTGGAAACCGGCATCACCGAAGAGATGTACCTGGAATTGGCCTGGCTGATCGACGACGCCAAGCCAGTCACCCGTCATCTGACGGGCCTGGCCATCAGCCTCGAAACAACCGGTGGCATGAACATTTTCGCCAGTACCTACGACGGCGATGAGATCGACATCTACCCCCCAGTCTTTCGCGACATCGTCACCACCGGCGTTATCGGCGCACCTGGGCGCGAACACTCCATCGACACCCTCGATATCTATCCGCCGATACCAGGCGCTATTGGCCTTGCGTGCTACATCGGCGTCGCGGGTCGTGAACATTCCATCGACACATTGGACATCTATCCATGATCAATCCGAACTCTCAGTTTTTTGCGATTCTCACGGCTATTGGGGAAGCCAAACAGGCCAATGCAGACGCGCTCGGCATTCCCTGGAAGCTGACGGAAATGGGCGTCGGTGACGCAAACGAAACCAACCCAATACCAGACCGCAATCAAAAGAAGCTGATCAACGAGCGTCGCCGCCGGCCGCTGAACAGGCTGATGATTGACCCGGCCAACAAAAATATTCTGATCGCTGAACAGATCATCCCGGCAGAAGAAGGCGGATGGTGGATCAACGAAATCGGACTCTACGACGCTGACGGCGACCTGGTCGCCGTGGCGAACTGCGCGCCTACCTACAAATCCCTGATGTCCCAAGGCTCCGGTCGGACGCAGGTGATACGTATGAATTTCATCGTATCCAGCGCGGCGAATGTGGTGCTGATGATCGATCCGGCGGTGGTGCTTGCCACACGCAAGTTCGTGACGGACTCCATCACTGACGCCATCAATCAGCAGGATGTGAAGCAGTCGGTGCTGGTAGCGACCACTGGCCCAGTAGTCCTGGCCGGTGCGCAAACCATTGACGGCGTGGCAGTCCCGGTAGGTTCGCGGGTACTGGTGAAGGACCAGGCCCAGGGCAAAGACAATGGCTTGTACCTCACCACCGCCGAAATCTGGACCCGTACAGCGGATGCCGATATCGGCGCGGAGGTGACACCTGGTTTGTTGGTTCACGTTGAGCGCGGCGCAGCAAATGGCGACACGCTCTGGCACCTGGTCACTGACGCGCCCATCGTCCTGGGCACGACGCCTCTAACGTTCCAGTGGGCAGGAGGGCAGAACGCGCCAACGCCGCCGGTTAATGACCGCTCTAAACGGGTAACCAACACCGAGGCAGTGCGAAACCAAATCGAGAGCGCGCTCCAGCAGTACCCGGTGCACGTCTTCCGCAAGAACCGGCTGATCAATGGCGCGTTTCAGATTTGGCAGCGAGGCAAGTCAGGCGTCGTTGGAAAAGCCAACGGTGATCCCGAAAGCTTGTTCGGCCCGGACCGCTGGATGATTTACAGTCCAAAGAACGCCACCTGCAATTGGAGCCAACTGCCGCTCGAGCAGGACGCCAATATCAACGAAGCAAAGTTTGCCCTGAGACTCTCGCGGCAAGGTGAAGGCAATGGCTGGAATCTCAGTCAGCGCATCGAGAACGTCGAAACATTGGCCGGCGGGAAGGTCACCGTCTCGTTTTATATGAAAACCAGCGTTCCACATACGTGTGCGGTGATTCTTCGCCAGAACTTTGGAGTGAACTCAACCGAGCCGAACGTCGATGTGGGCACCTCGGTGGAGCTCACAACGGTATATAAAAAATACGTCGTCACCCTCGACCTGGGCGGTGTGGTGAACAAGAACAAGGGCGTCGCCAATGACTTCCTGGAAGTTATCTTGGCCAGCGGAGGAGCCGGTGCCTACTACACGGACATTACCAACGTCCAGATCGAGTCCGGCAGCGTGGCGACGCCTTACGATTACAGGACGCACCAGGAGGAGTACCGCGCATGCCTGCGCTACTTCGAAAAGTCTTTCCTGCAGGATCACCCGTTGAAATCCAACAACGGTCCGGGGACCTGTATTGCCACCTTCACGCAATCCGCAGCAGCACAGGCCTCGCAGTCAGCGCTGCGTATGGACTTCCGAGAAGTGAAGCGCGTTGTTCCTACGCTGAAGCTGTTTTCACCTGGTGAAAGCTCGTCGGAGATCTGGGCACAGTCGGCCGTAAAACCCTGCACTCTGACGAATATCCAAAGCTTGTGGTCGACAGGCTTTTCGCTTTCATGCCTACCACCGGCAGGGTCTATCCCTGGCTATACCCTACAAATCGAGTGGACCGCCGACGCGGAACTTTGAGGTGACGACTATGAATGCAACCGTGTACAGATTCACCCCAGCCGGCGTCCGTCGAATGAGTGACCATGTGTTCATCCCGGAAGATATGGGCAACAAGGACTGGGTGACGTACTTGGAGTGGGTAGCCGATGGTGGACAAACATTGCCCAAGTCGACCGTTGAAGAAGCGGCCAATGAAGAGCGGCGATGGCGAGACCTGGAACTTCAAGGTGTCGCGTGGCTACGTGAACGCCACCGGGATCAGGCCGAGCTGGGTTCAGACACAACGCTCAGTGCAGACCAATACAGCGAACTGCTGACCTACATGCAGCAACTGCGCGACTGGCCCCAATCTGTCAGCTTTCCTGATGCCAGCAAGCGCCCAGTACCGCCAGGCTGGATCAAGGACCAGGTTCAATAAAACTCCCCCTGTAAACGCGGCCCCTACAAGGTGCCGCGCTCGCCCAGCCGGCGCGCGCGCGGCAACCTCTGCACTGTCATTCCATCACAGCGCAGGCATAACCCATGGCCGATTATCTCCACGGCGTGCGGGTCATCGAACTCAACGACGGCACCCGCCCCATTCGCACTATTCCCACCGCAGTTATCGGCATGGTTTGCACGGCTGAAGATGCGGACCCACTCGTTTTCCCTCTGGACACGCCCGTCCTGCTCACCAACGTGCAAACCGCCGTCGGCAAAGCCGGCGTAAAGGGCACCCTGGCCGCGAGCCTGCAAGGCATCGCCGACCAGACCAAGCCCTACGTCATCGTGGTGCGGGTCAAGGAAGGCGCCGACGAAGCGGCCACCACTAGTGCCCTGATCGGGGGCACCACACCCAACGGTCAATACACCGGTATGAAAGCGCTGCTCGCCGCCAAGTCCCGCGTGGGTATGGCGCCACGCATTCTCGGCGTGCCTGGCCTGGACAATTTGCAGGTGGCCACCGCCCTCGGAGCCATTGCCAAAGACCTGCGCGCCTTTGCTTACGTCAGCGCCTGGGGCTGCAAAACCAAGGAAGAGGTGGTCGCTTACCGCGCGAACTTCGGCGCCCGCGAAATGATGGTGATTTGGCCGGACTTTCAGAACTGGGACACCGTCGCCAACAAGACCGCTACTGCCTCGGCCGTGGCCCGAGCGCTTGGACTTCGCGCCCTGATTGATCAAGAGACGGGCTGGCATAAAACCATATCTAACGTGGCCGTCAGCGGCGTGACCGGTATCAGCGCCGACGTGTTCTGGGATCTGCAAAACCCGGCCACGGACGCGAACTACCTCAACAGCAACGACGTCACCACCCTGATCAACGCCAACGGCTTCCGCTTCTGGGGTAGCCGCACCTGCAGCGATGACCCGTTGTTCGCCTTCGAAAACTACACCCGCACCGCGCAGATCCTTGCGGACACCATGGGCGAAGCGCACATGTGGGCCATTGACCGCCCTATGCACGCCTCCCTGGTGCGCGACCTGGTCGAAGGGGTGAACGCCAAGATGCGCGAGATGAAATCCCAGGGCTACCTGATCGGCGGCAGCTGCTGGTACCCGGACGACATCAACACCAAAGACACCCTCAAGGCCGGCAAGCTGTGGGTGGACTACGACTACACCCCCGTGCCGCCGCTTGAAGACCTCACCTTCCGCCAGCGAATCACCGACCGTTACCTGATCGACTTCGCCAAGGGCATCAACAGCTAAACCGGGCCTCCCCGCGAGGGGAGTTCACCCTGAACCCGTATCCCGGAGATCACCGCCATGGCAATGCCTCGCAAGCTCAAAAACCTCAACCTGTTCAATGACGGCAACAGCTACCTCGGCTTGGTGAAGTCCCTCACCCTGCCCTCCCTCGGTCGCAAGATGGAAGCCTATCGTGGCGGCGGCATGAATGGCCCGGTCAAAGCTGACCTGGGCATGTCCGACGACGGCATTCAGTTCGAATGGAAAACCGGTGGCCTCGATCTGATCTCTCTGCGCCAGTTCGGCGCCGTCAGTGCTAACAGCGTAGCCCTGCGCTTCTCTGGCCCTTACCAGCAAGACGACACCAACGAAGTCAGCAACGTGGAAGTGGTCGTGCGTGGCCGCCACGAAACCATCGAGATGGGTGACGCCCAGCCCGGTGAGGACACCGAGCACTCCATGACCACCACCTGCAGCTACTACAAGCTGACCGTGGACGGCGAAGAAATCATCGAAATCGACCTGCTCAACTTCGTCGAGAAGGTCAACGGCGTGGACATGCTGGAGAAGCACCGCACCGCCATGGGCATCTGACCCACCCCTCAATCGAGCCTCATCCTTTAATCACCAGGAGCAACTCCCATGAAGAACGAAACCACCGAACAGCCCGACGTGCAGCATCTGGCCGACAACAACACCGTCACCCTCGACACGCCAATTCGTCGCGGCACCACCAGCATCGAAAGCATCACCCTGCGCAAGCCGAACTCCGGCGAGTTGCGCGGCGTGAGCCTGGTGGAGTTGCTGCAGATGGACGTCGGCAGCTTGATCAAGGTTCTGCCGCGCATCAGCTCGCCGAGCATCACTGCCGTCGAAGTCGCCGGCATGGACCCGGCCGACCTGCTGGCCTTGAGCAGCAAGATCTCTGGTTTTTTGTTGCAGAAGTCGGCGATGACGGATGCATCCCTCGTCGCGTAGAGGACGCCATGGCCGATCTAGCCGTGGTTTTTCACTGGGCACCGGCTGATATGGATCGGCTGGGCCTGCAAGACCTGATGGACTGGCGCGAGCGCGCCAGGGTGCGGAGTTCCAACGATGGGGAATGATCTGAGACTTCAGGTGCTGCTCAGCGCCATTGATAAGGCCACAGGTCCCCTGAATAAAATCACGGGCGGCAGCAAGGAAACAGCCCGCGCCCTCAAAGCCGCCCGTGACCGCCTGAAAGAACTCAACACCCAGCAACGCGACGTCAGCGCCTGGCGTGAACTGCAAGCCGCAACCCGCGCGACATCCGAGGCGCTCGCCGCCAACAACACCAAGGTAGGCGAACTCGCCCGCGAGACGGCCAAAGTACGGCAGCAGCTCGCGCCGACCCAGGCGCTGTTCGACAAGTCCCGGCAGAAGGTTGACGCGCTCAAAACCAGTCAGACCGACCTCAAGCGCGAACTCACCGGGACACGCAATGCCCTGGGGTTGATGAGCGACGAACACCGCCAATCCGCCAGCCAGATCGCCGCGCTCAATGCCGTGATGCAGAAGGGCAATGCCCTGACCCGAGCGCAGCACGACGAATACACCCGCCTCACAGCCGCCCAGCGCGAGCGCAAGACCCAGCTGGACCAGCTCGCAGCCAAGGAAAAGACCCTGGCTGACCGGTTCACCCTGAACAACGCGCAGTTGCGCACCAGTCGCGCGGGCCATGCCAGTCTGCGCGACGAGATCCGCCGCCTGGAAACCCCGTTCAAGGACCAGCTCGCGCTGCTGAAACAGCACACCGCCGAGTCGAAACGCTTGGGCGAGCAGTACGGCCAGCAGCAAGTAAAACTCGGCAACCTCGGCGTACAGCTTAAAAACGCCGGCATCAGCACCAATGCCCTGGGCGCACACGAGTTGAAGCTCAAGCGCGATATCGACACCGCCACCCAGGCCATGAAATTGCAGATGGACCACCTGGATGCGTTGAAGCGCAAGCAGGACAGCCTGGCAAAAGCGCGTGCCGCCTACGACAAAACCCAGAGCCTAGCTGGCAGTGTTGCTGTATCCGGCGCCGCTAGCCTTGGCGCGGGCTACGCCGCCAGCCGCCCCGTCGTGTCGGCCATCAAAGCCTTTGCCCCGAATGAGGACTCTGCCACGCAGCTCAAAGTGTCGATGATGGGCGACACCGGCAAGGTCTCTGCAGACTTTCAAAAGATCACCGATCTGGCGACCAACCTGGGCGACCGACTGCCAGGCACCACAGCCGACTTCCAGAACATGATGACAATGCTCCGACGCCAGGGCCTGAGCGCGCAGAGCATTCTCGGCGGTACCGGTGAGGCTGCTGCCTACCTCGGCGTGCAGTTGAAGATGCAAGCCACGGACGCGGCGGAGTTCGCTGCCAAGATGCAGGATGCAACCCGGACTACCGAAAAAGACATGATGGGGCTGATGGACACCATCCAGCGTGGGTTCTACGCGGGTGTGGACCCAGGCAACATGCTCCAGGGGTTCAGCAAAATCGCGCCTGTCATGGACGTCATCAAAAAGTCAGGAATCGACGCGGCCAAGGAACTTGCGCCGCTGTTGATCATGATGGACCAGGCCGGCATGGAAGGTGGATCAGCGGGTAACGCATTCCGCAAAATCTTTCAGGCGGGTCTCGATCAAGACAAAGTTGATAAAGCTAACAAAATTGCAGCGGGTGCAAACAAGGGCGTATCGCTCAAGTTCACGAACGACGATGGCAACTTCGCTGGGCTGGAAAATCTCTACGCGCAAGTAGAAAAGCTCAAGGTTCTGAACGATACCGACCGCACTGCCGTGATCTCCAAACTATTCGGGGATGATGCTGAAACGCTGACTACCTTGAATACGATGATGAACAAAGGGTTGGTCGGTTACCAGGAGGTGCAGCAGAAGCTGCAGAGCCAGGCCGATCTGCGTACCCGCGTCAACGAGCAGCTGGGTACCCTAACGAACGTCATGGAAGCTGCCGAGGGCAGTTTTACCAATGCCATGGCGGAGTTTGGCGCCGCAGTTGCTCCCGAGCTAAAAGAGCTGATCAATACGCTGGGCGAACTTGCCAATGGAGTCGGTGCCTGGGCGCGCAAAAACCCGAAGCTGGCCGGCGGCCTGGTCAAGGTAGTGGCGGCTGTAGCAGTTGCTGCCGTAGTGTTCGGCACATTGGCGTTGACCATGGCAAGCATGCTCGGCCCCTTCGCAGTACTGCGGTATGGCATGGCGCTGTTTGGCATTCGCTTGGGCAGCATCAAAGCTCAGTTGATCGGCACCCGTATTGCTGCTGCCGCCGCCGGTACCGAGGTCGGCCGGATGGGCAGAATCTGGAAGACGGTCACAGCCAGTCGTGCCGCTGGCGGCATGATGAGCGTTATCCCTACGTTAGTCAGCTCCGCGCGGATTGCTGCGGTCAGCGTATTGCCAATGCTCGGAGGCGCAATCAGCGCGGTAGGCGCAGCCATACTTGCTACACCGGTCGGGTGGCTGATCGCCGCTGTCGCTGGCCTGGTCGCCATTGCAGCGCTGATTTACAAATACTGGAAGCCGATTAAAGGGTTCTTCCTCGGCTTCTGGCAGGGACTCACTGAAGCCCTGCAGCCGCTCCTTGCCGGGTTTGGTAAGTTCGGCGGGCTGCTGATCAGCCTGGCGAAAGCCGCCTACTCCATTCCGATTATCGGTTTCGCGTTGCGCCTGCTTGGCAGCATTGTCCGCCCGTTGTTCAGCATGATCTCCTCCGGCATCAGTGGAGTGATCGGTTGGTTCACCGACCTGCTGAAACCGGTCGAAGACGTCGGCGGTGCAGCACAGTCGATGGGCCAGCGATTTGGCGCGGCCATCGGCAACATGCTCATGACCCTGCTGCAGAGCATCGGCTCTATCGCAACCGGCGCAGTCAACGTGTGGACCACCATCAAAGCCAGCTTTGACCAGGGCCTCGCCGGCATCCTGCAATTGATCACCAACTTTAGTCCGCTTGGCTTGTTCTACCAGGCGTTCGCCGGGGTGATGAATTACTTCGGCGTAGAGCTGCCGGGGAAATTCACCGAGTTCGGCGGCATGATCGTCAACGGTCTGGTCAATGGCCTGACCGCAGGGCTCGGCGCTGTGAAGGGCGCTATCAGCTCCATCGGTGACTCCAGCATCGGTTGGTTCAAGGAAAAACTAGGCATCCACAGCCCGTCCCGCGTGTTTGCGGAACTTGGCGGTTTTACAATGGAAGGGCTGACAAAGGGCCTGGAGGGTGGACAGAAAGGGCCGCTCAACGCCTTGTCGAGCATGAGCAAACAACTGACCGCCGCCGGTACTCTGGCGCTAAGCGCAACAGCCATGCCGGCGTTGGCTGTCGATGATCGCCCGCCGATTAGCAGTACCGGCACATCGACGGTTTACGACAGTCACGACACCTACCAAATCACCATCGCTGCTGCGCCTGGCATGGACATGCAAGCCATAGAGAAAAGCCTGCGCGCCATGCTCAACAAGATTGAAAACGAGAAACGCGCCCGTCAGCGCAGCAAGTTATCGGACCGGGATTAATCACCATGATGCTCAGCCTCGGCATGTTCGTGTTCAGCCTATCAACCCTCGCTTACCAAGCGCTGCAGCGCCAAACCAATTGGCGCCATGCCAGCAACAGCCGCGTCGGTGCACCACCCGCGCTGCAATTTGTAGGCCGTGGCGACGATACCATTACCCTCCCCGGCATCATCCTTCCGGAACTGGCCGGTAGCGTGCTCAGCCTGGACGCTTTGCGGTTGATGGCGAACACCGGCAAGGCCTGGCCGATGGTCGAGGGCACCGGCCGGATTTACGGATTGTGGGTGATCGAGAGCCTGAGCGAGACCAAAACTGTGTTTTTCAGAGAGGGCACGCCACGGCGCATTGAGTTCACCCTTACGCTCAAGCGTACCGATGACGACCGTATCGACCTGCTCGGCGCCGCTACCAGCACCGGGCTCAACATTCTGCGGGGGCTGCTGTGATAGAGGCCGCGCTGTCCAAAGTCACCGGTTACCTCATGAATACGGCGGAACGCTTCGTCCGGGACGCGGCCTATCCTGTTCCGGCCTTCCGTCTCACGGTGGACGGCAACGATATCGCCATGAAGGTGAGTCCGCGGCTGATGAACCTGGATCTAACCGACAACCGTGGCGTCGAGGCCGACCAGCTCACGATCACATTGAGCGACCATGACAGCATGCTGTCGATACCGCCAAAGGGCGCAGTACTTCGCTTGTGGTTGGGCTGGAGCGACACCGGCCTGGTGGACAAGGGCACCTACACCGTCGACGAGACAGAGCACAGCGGCGCGCCGGATGTGCTCAGCATCCGCGCTCGATCAGCAGACCTGCGCAAAGGGCTGAAGACCAAGCGCGAGCGCAGCTGGAGCAATACCACGCTGGGTAAAGTCATCGGCGATGTCGCCATGGGAAACAACCTCACCTCGACCGTGGCTGGCGCGCTTGGTGCGTTGCCGATCCTGCAGCTTGACCAAGCCAACGAATCGGACGCCAACCTGATCACGCGCCTGGGCGAAGAATTCGATGCGGTGGCCAGCGTGAAGGCTGGGTGTTTGCTGTGCATCCCTGCAGGCGGCGGCAAGACCGCCAGTGGGCTTCCCCTGCCTCACATTACCCTCACACGCGCCGACGGCGATCAGCACCGCTACCTGCAGGCGGATCGCGACAGCTACGACGGGGTGCGCGCCTATTTCTACGATGTGCATAGCGCCACGAAACAGGAAGCGATTGCCGGCGGCGGCGAGAACCTCAAAGACCTGCGCCATACCTACAGCGACCAGCAGTCAGCGCTGAGGGCTGCAAGGGCCGAGTTTCGACGCCTGCAACGCGGCAGCGCCACGCTCAGCTACACGCTCGCGATGGGCCGGCCGGATCTGATCCCCGAACTGACCTATACGCTCCAGGGCGTTAAAGCGGAAATTGACGAGATCATCTGGTACGGCGGCAACGTGCAGCACAACCTGAGCCCGGATGGCGGCTACACCGTCAGCCTGGAGCTGGAGAGCAAGTTGCCGGAGGACAATGTTGAAGACCTAGCAGAAGAGAACCACGGAAATTACACGGGGATCGTTGCTTACTACCACGATCAGAAAGACGGGAAGGAAAAAACAGTCACGGCGGGGGGCCAAAGTAAGCCAAAACGGCTACGGTGGTTATATGCCTCGCAACAGACGGCCAAACGGGCAGTAGATCGCGAATGGGTGCGGACAAAATCCAGAAGTGAATAGGATGGACTTGTTAGAATCGTCCATCATTATGAAAACAGCACATCATACAATGGCCGCGTGTGAACTATATAAAAAACCAGGGAAATAATCACCACTAAAATAGTCAGTACCGAAATCATAAAAATAGCGCCAAATTGAAAGGTCAGTCGAGAACAGATCGCCTTAAAAACACTTTCATATGCTTCTGGCGTTGACTCGAAACGCTTTTGGAAAACATTCTGCTGTCGCTTAACGTCAGCCTCGATTGTATTTAAAGTTAACTTCTGATTTAGAAGCAGCCCTCCCAACAACAAGCAAAATATTATAGAACCAAACAAAATCACCGTATTAATCGCAAATTGCGCATCAAGGCTATTTGTCTTCTTGATTTGACTTAAAGCAATAAACGTTGCTACCGGAATACCTAAAAGCTGCGTTTGAATCTCCGAAATAGCTTTATGAAGTCTTGAAGTTGTATCCAACTTAAAGGTATGAACCTCTTCTTTAGCTTTCTCATAAGTAAAATCAGTAGAGAAAAGGTTATATCCAACCTGCGCTCTCTGATACAGCTCCCTAAGATTATTAACCAAATAAGAAAACCGCCCATCTAATGGGACAGCTTCAGTCAACTCAATCACCGTCTCAGCTAAAAGAGATTTCTTTTGCTCTTCATGCAGGCTCCCACTCATCAAGCCATGCAAGCTTTCCATCGCTGCAATATCAAAATCACAGACATCCTGAAAGTTATACTTAACAGAAACTTCAAATTTTCCGTTTTTATAGAAAATTAACTTCTCATTCTTATCATCAAGATAATAAGCACTTCCTTCCAAAACCTTTATCAACTGCAATAACGACCTGTAGCGTTCAACAATAGGAGGAAGCACCAAATCTCTTGAATAAAAATCATCCTTCTTAAGGTAAAAATGATTTTTTTCTTTTACAAAAACACCCGACTTTGAGAGGTACTCTTTAAAGTCTGCGGCCAATATCCCCAACCCTACTCTAGGGGACTTCACCTGAAGTTCTATAGCGCTCCCTACAACTATTGACTGAAGGCTTCCCGAGTATGAAAAGCCGGAATCAGGCAAAGCATCATCATCATCCAAAATAAGTAAAAGATTCTGTTTGATTTCGGCATCGATAGGCAACAGGTATGTAGACCCTTGCAATTTCTGCATAGCTCTATATATAGGCAATAAATGCGCAAAATCAAGCCTCATCTTCTTCTTCGTCTCTATGTTCTTTTATCATCCGATCAAGCAGTTCACTCGGCAACTGTGTGATGGTCAGGGAGCCGCTTTCTTTGTCGAATAATATTTCCTTCGACTCCAAAGCTAGTCTATCAAAATCTAGACGCCAGTGCTTCGACTTACCGCTAAACTTCACCAACCTATTTAGTGATCGTTTATCAGGAACAAAACCGTCAGAGATATTGGTCTCGGACTCAGAAACAGCGACAATCAATTCTTCAGGATTTTCTGGCCATAATTCGTTCGAAAATGGCTCAAGCTCAAATGGACGATCAATATCCGCATACCCTTTACATATGGTATAAGCCTTACGTAAAAACTCGCTTTTCACTTCATCCGACATTTCTTTATCTTCGGCGAATAGCTCGAGAACTTTAGTAAGAGACCGCGTCTCCGCTGCGGCCGCGACAGAGTTGTTGCAACCAATAAAAGCTTTGAAGAAACCCGAAACCTTATCCTGCCCCTTGCCTTTTAAAAAACTAAGATATTTTTCCGATTTAGCACGCCACTTTGTAAGGTTTACGCGGCCAGCCAAACGAAACCCTTTTATGTCTAAGTGGGTTGAATCAATAACCTCTTTGTCCTTCAACGCCGTGCCCAGCTCATCATTTAAAATAGCGACAATAAAATAATCGTCATTATCGCTAGGTGTATTCCTAGTAAAGTGAGCGAAAAAAACATGGCCGCCTGGAGAAGCTGTACGTTGAGCTTCCCGAATCAGAGTTCCTGACATATTTAGAGATGCTAATACAAAATCAGGGACTGGAGCCTCGCAATAATCCCTTAGAAATTTGCTGACCGGATAATTTTCTTCATCCTCTTCAAATTTACCGTGTTCTTTACCTGCCTTCGTTACATAGAGATGGGCAAGCTGATCTATAAGGCGCTGAACTGTCACACTAACTTCTAGTGTAGTATCTCTAGGATCCAGCTCAAACTTTCCTTCTTTTTTTGTGACGGTGTGAACGATGACTTTATGGATTTTATTTTCAATTGACTTTATCGCGTCAGCGTCTAGAGCATTTACCATATTCATTCAACCACCTTATTATATGAAGTCCATCTTCGCCACACCGATCCGGCCAACTACTTAAGACGAAATCTTGCTCCATGACTTAGCGCTATCTAAAGCTAGACTTTTAAATAGAAAGTTCTCTCTGATCTGGCTAATACCAATAAGTGCTGACGAAGAATCCAGATCATACAAATCATCAACGAGTATTATTTTCAGCATGGATCATGTCCTTATGATGTTGTAGGAGTTTGGATTGTGCGGCCTAATTGGCCCACAAACCGACCTGAGCGGAGTGGATCACTTGGCTTCACTGCCTAACAGACCCGTTCTTAATGGGTACAGATTATGCTGGCCGTTTGGTATCGGCAAGGGCTTCAGTCAAATCCTTGAGACGCTGCTCAACATCCATTAAGCGTTTCTTTTCCTCAGCAGCGCTTTGTATCTCTCGCTTACCCGCCTCCCCAAGCGAGCGGAACAGCTCAAGAATGGCCTCCTCCTGCTGATTAGCAGCTTGCTTTTCCGATGATTCAGCCGAAACACCCAGAAACATAGAGCCCTCGCCTGTCAGCAACCAATCCAGACTTATACCCAAATGGGTGCGTATAGCAGCCATAGCCTTTGCGTTGGGTTCACGCTCGCCCAAAAGGTAGTTCTGAAGCGTCCTGTAAGGGATCCCCACTACCTCTGAGGCTTCCTTAATAGACATGCCTCTGTCGTCGATAACGCTGCGCAGGCGAGCGGCTATACTCATTTTTTCATATAATCCAATTGACGCACCCGTTTTGGTGCGTATACTGCGAACAAACAGGTACATCTTAACCAACTAGGAACACTCGAACCATGAGCCAAGCCATGGAAAAACGCCAGGTCCAAGCGCGACTGATCGAGCGCGGTAGTAACTTCCGTCAGTTCGCCCTAAGCCATGGCTATGAGGTGCGCACAGTGACGCAAGTCGTTCAGCGTTGGGCGGGCAACAACAAGCTACCCCGTGGCAGGTTGACGTTCCAAATCCTACGAGACCTGTCTCGGATGATCGGCAAAGAAATAGTGCCGGGAATCCTCGCGGAAAGCGCCGAGCAAAACTCAGCACCGGCTATGTGAAACGACTGTAGGGGCGATGACTCCAGGGAGAAACCAGAAGATGAAACGCCCAGTTCTAGCCACCAAGCGCCAGGTAATGAGCGCAGTGATAAACGACTACGAAGGTGGCCGGGAATGCGCTGCAGCCCGCCTTGGATACGAACTCAAGAAGTTCGATAACCACATCTACGAAAACGCCGGCAGTCGGCCCCTGAGCGATGAACAGATTCATCTGTTAGAGCAGGACATGGGCACCACCTACCTGCCGGAATACATCGCGGCGATGTACGGCGGCATGTTCGTCCCCCTCGCCAAGCCTGAAACACTCGACAATGTGGACCTCTACAACCGTTCAGTGCGTGCAGCAGCCAAGCGCGGTGTGGTCGACCAGATCATTGCGAAGGCACTGGACGACGGCGTCATCGAGCGGGACGAAGCCGAGGCGATTTTGCGCGCTCACAGCCATTACATGGCGGCTCGTCACTCCGAAGTCCTGGCAACGATTCTGCTGCACAGCCGGGGGCCAAAGCATTGAGCACCTACAAGCTGGTCTGTCCCTGCTGCGGCAGCTCGATGCGCATTCGTACCTCCGAAGGGCAGACGCCTTGCTTCCGCTCAATGTATTCGGAATGCACCAACCTGCTGTGCGGCGCCACGTTTTCCGGCTCTTTGGTTTGGGAATACCAGCTGAGCCCATCAGGCATCGAGCGCCCCCTTACCGTTCTGCCCATGGCGCCCACCAAAGTGCGCCTCCTTGCTCGACAGAACCTCACGGCAAAGACCGATCAACCCGATTTGCTGGATCAACTGGAAATGGAGGCCGCACCTGTATGAACACGATCACCCTGACTACCAACCCTGCCAGTGACTACCGTGCCGCGATGCAACAAGCGGCCGTGGCCTATCTGTACCGTCACCGCTGCGAGCATCTTGCCGGCGACAGCCAGCTTTTAGAGAACTGCACACGGTACTTGACCCAGTCGCTTGAAGTGCCCACGCACCTGGTGCAGCGCATCGCTGAACTGGCGGTGGCCGAGTTCGAAAGCATGACCTGCAAGCGTGTGGCCTGGTTGGGTATCCATCCCACCAGCGGCCCTTTCCGCCCGGTGATCTTGCTGCTCGACAACTGCACCCAACAGCGACATCCCGTTTCAGCACGCTTGCTCCCCACACGCCTGCTGCTGACACGCAACCTCCCGCACTAATCCAAAACCCTCCCTGTTAGATGCCCGCACCGCGTGGGTAGGGGAAATTTGCAACTTACTGGTGGCCGAAATGAGCAAAATCACCATAAAACTGGAGCTGGACGAACAACAGGCGCAGCACTACCTGTTGTGGTTGACCAGTCAGTACGAAGTCACCATGGCTGATATTTGGTACTCCGACCGCTACCGGAATGTGCCAAGTGGTCAGCGGGCGCCGAAGGTGCTTGAGGACTTGCCCTACCTGGCAGGCATCTGCAAGACGCGCAGCGAGCTGAAAAAACAGCTCGTCGTCACGGTCGCGGAGCATGTGCAGTGATTCGCAAGCCCATGGAAGACAAGATCCGCGCTGATGTTCTTCAGCGCCTGGAATCTGATTACGGCCTTCAGCACATGAAAGGCACGCATTACATGCGTAAGGGCACCTGCCCGCAGTGCAATCAGAAACGATTGTTTTCGCGCCACGATGAACCCTGGTTCATCCGCTGTGGCCGCGAGAAAAATTGCCGGTACATGGCTCCCACCAAAGAGCTTTACCCGGACCTGTTCGACGATTGGAGCAAGCGTGCACCGGCCACCCGAGACGAGCCTGCCGCCAGTGCAAAGGCCTACCTGACATTTGCCCGAGGTTTCCGCGTTGAGCTGATAGAGGGCTGGTACACCCAGGAAAGCTACTTTGATCGCGACCTGAATATTGGCTCTGCCACCGTGCGCTTCCCTCTGGAACACGGCGGGTACTGGGAGCGCTTGATTGACCAACCGTCACGGTTCGGTAAGAAGAAAGCCCGCTTCCAACCACTCAAGAGCTACAGGGGGCACTGGTGGTGCCCGCCGTGCGTGGATCTGCTGCAAGTAAATGAGCTGTGGATGGTTGAAGGCATCTTCGACGCCATAGCGCTCATTCAAAACGGTATCTCTGCGGTTGCGGCGCTGTCCTCAAACGCCTTTCCAGAGGAATCGCTCAAGGCCCTGATCACCGCTCGCGGCGGTAAAACCCCGAAGCTGGTTTGGGCTCTGGATAACGAGCCAGGCGCTCACAAGTACACCCGTATGTGGGTCAACCGTGCCCGCGAACTCGGTTTTACCTGCGAGGCTGCTCAGCTGTCACAGCCTGACGCCCGCAAGGTTGACTGGAACGATCTGCATCAACGCTGGGCGTTTATCGACGACGAAAAAGCCCGCGCTGATCGCATCGAAAGTGACTTGAAAGAAGCCCGCCACCAGGGCGCCCTGCTGATCGCAGAAAGTGCCAGCGACAAGGCATTGCTCATGTACCAGTGGCGTGAACGGGAGGAATTCCACTTCTGTTTCGACTCCCGCCTGTACTGGTGGAAGTTGGACCTGGCGAAATACAACAACGCCAAGCAGGCCCTCGAAAAGAGCGATGGCCACGAAGCCCAAACACTCAATGAAAAGCAGCTGCGGGAGAAGGCACTGAACGTCGCCGGCTGCGTCGTCGAGATCGCCAACTGCTACCCCAAAGCCCTCTATTTCCAGCGCAACGAGATTACCGACGAGTCCTGGTACTTCTTCCGCGTCGACTTCCCGCACGACGGCGGCTCAGTGAAAAACACCTTCACGGGCGGACAGGTCGCCGCTGCGAGCGAATTCAAAAAAAGACTTCTCGGCATGGGTGCCGGAGCCGTGTTCACCGGCAGTGGACAGCAATTGGACAAACTCATGAAAGACCAGCTTTTCGGCATCAAGACGGTTCAGACCATCGACTACGTGGGCTACAGCAAGGAATACCACTGCTACGTGTTCAACGACGTCGCCATCCGTGAAGGCCAGGTGATCCACATTAACGAGGAAGAGTTTTTTGAGATGGGCAAGTTGAAACTCAAGACTCTGCAAAAGGGTGTGAAGATCGATCTTGAAAAGGATGGCAAAAAATACGATGACCAGTGGCTTGGGCTTCTGTGGCAGTGCTTTGGTGCCCAGGGCATCGTGGCGTTGACCTTCTGGTTTGGCTCGCTGTTCGCCGAACAGATCCGAGGTCGGTACCAGTCGTTTCCTTTCCTTGAGGCCACTGGCGAGGCCGGCGCCGGCAAGACCACGTTGCTAACGCTGCTATGGAAACTCGCGGGCCGCGACGGATACGAAGGGTTTGACCCGTCCAAATCCACCAAGGCCGGCCGCAGCCGCTTGATGGGCCAGGTCTCCGGCATGCCCATCGTGCTGTTGGAGTCAGACCGTAGCGGTGACGACAAGGCCCACGCCAAAACCTTCGAATGGGACGAACTCAAGGATTACTACGGCGGCGGCACCCTGGCGACTAAGGGTGTGAAAACCGCAGGTAACGAAACCTACGAACCGCCGTTTCGAGGCACCATCGCCATCAGCCAGAACGCCTCCGTAGTGGCTTCAGAGGCGATCATGACCCGCATCGTCAAACTGCACTTTGTGCGACCCAACGTCACCGCTGAAAGCCGCGCGGCGGCAGATCGGCTCAACGCGCTAGAAGGTTCGACACTCAGCAACTTTGTGCTGCAGGCCGTGCGTAAAGAACTGGAGGTGATGGAACTGTTCGGCCAGCGGGTTGCGGGCTACGAGGCGAAGTTGCGCAACCTGCACTCCCATTGCTTTGCCTGCGACACCCCATTCAAAGACGAGCATGGCGAATGTAGCCATTGTGGCAACAAGCTGCGGGGCTACATCCGCGTGGAGCGGATCAACAAGAACCACGCCCAAATGCTCACCCTGTTGGACTGCCTGTGCATGGTGGTGCCGCTCACCAGCGCACAGGTCGAGCACACCCGCTCGCAGATCATCCGCATGGCAATTGAGCGCCAGGCCTCGATCAGCTCCGACCATCCGGTGGTGGCTGAATTCTGGGAAGTTTACGAATACCTGGAAGGCCTGGACGCCGATGGCCCGGTGGTCAACCACAGCAAGAAAGACCACGTGATCGCCATCAACCTCAACGACTTCGTGAAGTGCGCGGCAGAAAACCGGCAAAAAATCGCCGACGTCAGCGAGCTGCGCGAGCGCCTGAAGGACTCCCGCTCGCGGAAGCTGCTCGACGTCAACAAGGCGACCGACAGCGCGGTACGGGCTCACCAGGCCAGCAAGACCAATGCTGTCGTCACGAAGCAACCCATCGTGAAGTGCTGGCACTTCCAGGCCTGATTCATCAACGGCAATACCTGCCAGGCGCTGCAACGTCTGACACCACCCAAAGGAGAAGCACCATGCACGTACAAGTCATCGCAAGCGGCGGCCAAAACGGCGCAACGAACCGTCACAGACATATCGAAGAACTGAGGGATTGGTTTGGGGAAAGCTCAAAAGTCATTCACGCCGAGGCCTATGCGCCTGACGACCTGGTCAAAATTCTAGAAGTTAGCGCGGCAACCGATTTTGAAATTCTGGTGCTGGAGTGCAGCCCCGAGCAAATCGTGGCCGTCCTGCTGTGGCAGACAGAAACCGAAGAGGTTGCCGAACTTGAAAATGTGCTTGTGCACCTGGTGCGCAAGCAAAAAACAACCGGCGAAAGCCAGTAAGAAGGTGGTGCCGAGGGGCTGCAACCCCTCGACACCGACCACCCAAAGGAGAAGCACCATGCAAGTGAATCAACCCCAAGGCGGCATCGCAGAGGCTACCACAACCCCGCTCGCTGTCGGCGACACGGTCAGCTACGTCGCAATGAGCGGCGGTGGTCGAGAATACCGCCTCAGCGCTCGTACAGGTGTGATTGAAGGAATTTATGAAAACGTCGCCACACTACGCACTGCCAACGGCCGGAGTGTTACTCAATCCCTGGACAAGCTGACACCCGACGGCCAACCCAAAGCACTGACAAGAATGTTTATGAGGGGCCAGCCATGAGTTCAAGCCCTCGCACTCGCCCGCCGTTAGCCGGTTACCGTCTGGACTTGCCCAGCCGCTGCGATATCTGCGGCAGAGCCCGCTCAAAGGGAAAGCACGAGGCATGTAGTCGAATTCGCCAGCAGAGCAAGACGGCGGAATGGGCCGCATTTATGGCAGAGCGTGAAGCAGCCAAGCAGAAAAAACGGTGTCGATACGCGCACCTATGAGGATAGTCATGAACACAGCATTTATCCTGATGGCTCAGTACGACGGCCAAGCGATTATCTCTCTGGAGGAGGTGTGCCGGGATTACTTCACGCACCTGACGCCGGACATGTTCCAGCGCAAGGTGATGAGTGGTCAGATCAAGTTGCCCATCACCCGCCTGGAGCCCAGCCAGAAGTCGGCCAAGGGCATCCACCTCACCGACCTGGCCGCGTACCTGGACCTACAGCGCGCAGCCGCGGTTAAAGAGCACAACCAGCTCAACGGGATAAAACACGCCGTTTGAGCCACTTCTGCGATGCGGCGCCCAGTTGGACGGGCGCCCTCAGAATCTTTTCGTGCCACTCCCAGCCCACATAGCGGTCGCCCCGACCGCGAAGGTGGGTGTAACGCCTCATTGAATTCCAATCCCTGTGGCCGGAAACGCTCGCCACACGCGGAATATCCCAGTCCATTTCGAACAGGCGGCTAACACCTTCATGCCGGAGGTCGTGGAAGTGCAGATCCGCGATGGTCAAAAACTTGCAGGCTTTCGTCCAGGACGTTGAGATCGACTCAGGGCTGTAGGGGAAGATGTCTTCGCCGGCCTTCGGCATCGTCTGGAGGATGTGCCACGCCTCGTCCGGCAGGTAACACCAAACATCGTTGCCGATCTTCTGCCCTGGGTTTTTCATGTCGCGCACCAGCACCCGCTGGCCAGCCTCGTCTACGTCTGCCCAGCGAATTCGGGTTATTTCATCGAGCCGGCGCGTGGAGAACAGGGCGAAGCCCACGACCTTCAGCATATTTATGACGGTCGGGCGCCTCACCTGCATGGCCTGGTAGTGCGTCAGCACCCGTCCCAGCTCATCCAATGTCGGCCGGCGGTCACGCTCACGGCTTTTCAGGTTGTAGCCCAGCTTGCGCAACACACGCCGCGCACCGCCCATGGCGAGCGGATCGACCTGGTAGCCCCATGCGTCCTTGGCAATTGCCAGCACTGCGCCCAGGTGCGCTAGGTCATTGCCAGCGGTTTGCGGCTGAACGCCACCGCCCTCCCCGCTCATTCGCCAAAGTGCATAATCGACAAGGCACTGGGTGTTGATATCCGTATCGGTCAACTTGCCCAGGTAAGTCTCGCCAATTGCATTGAGTGTGGCGCGCTTAGTCTTGCCCAGCGGCTTGGCTTTCTCCACTTCGACCAGGTAGCGATCGGTCATATCTTTCAGCGTGGCACCCTTTCGGTTTGCGCGCTCAATCGCACCAGGCTCATCCAGCTCTGACCCGCGCTTGCGTGCCCAAGCCTGGGCGGCCTGTTTTCGGGCGAAGGTCTGGCTCTCTTGGTAGACTTGCACTCCGTCGCGCTTGATGCGGATCTGTGCCGTGTAGCTCACAGTCCCATCCGCCAGTTTTCTTGCCCTGATAGTCGCCATATTGAAAGTGGTACGCGTCAGTTTTGAAGTGGTACATCGTACCACCGAGCCTTTAAAAACGCCTGAAAACGCCCGAAAACACGCCAAGAACACGTTGAGTAAAATGCTAGATAAACAGACCTTTAGCCCCGTAAACACAAGGCCCACGCTGTCTCGGCGCTTTAGTGTTGCCCCCATGATGGACTGGACCGACCGCCACTGCCGGTTCTTCCTGCGCCTGCTCTCCAAACACGCCCTGCTCTACACCGAGATGGTCACCACCGGCGCTATCCTCCACGGCGACCACGACCGCTTCCTGCGCCACAACGAAGCCGAGCACCCGCTGGCGCTGCAGTTGGGCGGCAGTGTTCCGGCTGATCTGGCCGCCTGCGCTCGAATGGCCGAGGCCGCCGGTTACGACGAAGTGAACCTGAACGTCGGTTGCCCCAGCGACCGGGTGCAGAACAACATGATCGGCGCGATCCTCATGGCGCACCCTGCCCTGGTGGCGGACTGTGTGAAGGCCATGCGCGATGCGGTGTCGATTCCGGTGACGGTGAAGCACCGTATCGGCATCAATGGGCGGGACAGTTATGCCGAGTTGTGTGACTTCGTCGGGACGGTGAAGGACGCCGGTTGCACCAGTTTTACTGTGCATGCGCGGATTGCGATTCTGGAGGGGTTGTCGCCCAAGGAGAACCGGGACATTCCGCCGTTGCGTTATGACGTGGCGGCGCAGTTGAAGCGGGATTTTCCGGAGTTGGAGATTAATCTCAATGGTGGGATCAAGACGCTGGAGCAGTGCCAGGAGCATTTGCAGACGTTTGATGGGGTGATGCTGGGGCGGGAGGCTTATCACAATCCGTATCTGTTGGCGGAGGTGGATCAGCGGTTGTTTGGCAGTGAGGCGCCGGTGATTAGCCGGGCGGAGGCGTTGGCGCAGTTGCGGCCTTATATTGCTGAGCATTTGGCCAGTGGTGGGACGATGCATCACATTACTCGGCATGTGTTGGGGTTGGGCACGGGGTTTCCAGGGGCGCGCAAGTTCAGGCAGTTGTTGTCGGTGGATATTCATAAGGCGGCGGATCCGTTGGCGTTGCTGGATCAGGCGGGGACGTTGTTGGAGGGGCGGTGATTGGTCGAGTGTCAGGTAGATGCTCATTGGGAGTACCGGCGCTATCGCAGGCAAGCCAGCTCCCACATTTTTGCCTGGTGAGTGTCAGGTAAGTGCTCATTGGGTGTACCTGCGCTATCGCAGGCAAGCCAGCTCCCACATATTTAGCGGTGATTGCAAGGGCGCGGCAGGTGCTGCCGGCCCTTGCTGCACTGTTGCTTAGTTTTCCGGCACTGTTCCTTTGGGCACAGTTACCCATTGGTCGGTGTCGCGGTTATACCTTTTCCAATCTTTATCGGTCCTGACTTTTCGGTAAAGCGTGTTGAATGTGGTGCCGCCGAGTATTTGAAATTGAACTTCACCGCCTGGCGTTTTGCAGTTAACCAACCCCAGAATGGGTGAGTTCGGGTTTACTTGCAGTGCATACACGGCGTCTCCAAAGGTTCCGGTGGTGGCGTAGTCCAGTGCAAAACTCACGAACTGACTTTTCGGGGTGTCGCTGGACTGTAAGGCGAGCAGTCGCATTGTCGTGTAGGTGGCACCGTTAAAACCCAGCGCGTGTAGGTCAGGCCCATCGATGGCCCAGTACTTTTCGGGTGTGCCACCGTCCCTTAGGTATTTATCCAGGTCATTCTGCGCCTTGGAGTAGATCACCCCGGCCTTGAGTTTCTGGACGTGCCAATTGTTGGTGTCCGCGCTCTCATACGCGCGGTATACCCAGGTGGCAGGCGCAGTCACTCTGGTATCGGTGATCTTGCCGCCGTAGGATGAGGTCAGTTCGTTTTCCTTTTCCAGGGTGCGGCTCCCCATGGGTTTACCTGCCTTGGCAGTGTCAATGATGCCACGCATTTCCTGGGTATCGTAACAACCGGCGCTGAGGGCCTGCTGTACCGTCACATCGGCAAATACCGTTGTTGAACAAATAAAACCCAGCGCGGCGAATAGTGTTGATATATTCCGTTTCATTACATCTCTCCTTTGCTTTCAAACTAACGAACCAGCAGATTTTAATGCATAGACGCACACACTTCGCCGCGGACAGTTATGTCATCAGAGTTTTTATCGGCCCAAGTTAGCGCTTGCCAGTCAGGTATAGCACAAGTAAAAACAGCAACAACTAAAGAGCTGGAAAATAAACTTTTCACAACTTCAAAACATTGATATTGCCTCTATCAACTGGCTTGAAACCAGTGGCGCAGGACGGGTGGAATCCAGTTGAACCTAGCTGCGATTTTGCCCTCCAATTGAGCACCACGGCCGGTGATTCAAACGGCCGTTTCCAGGTTATTGCCCTCGCAAACGACCTAACGCATTTGCGCCCTTGAGCGCCTGCCAGCGCTCGGGTAATGTCACTAGACCCACAGGACAGAGCACGCCCATGACTTCCAAGCTGGAACAACTCAAGCAATTCACCACCGTCGTAGCCGATACCGGCGATTTTTCCACCCTCGCCAAGCTCAAGCCACAAGACGCCACCACCAACCCTTCCCTGCTGCTCAAGGCTGCGTCGATTCCTGGCTATGCCAAGCTGCTGGATGAGTGTGTGCAGGATTGCAACGGCGATGTGGGCCTGGCCAGTGACCGCTTTGCGGTTGCGGTGGGTCAAGAGATTCTCAAAGTAGTGCCGGGCCGTATTTCCACTGAGGTGGATGCGCGTCTGTCGTTCGACGAGGCCGCGATTCTCAAGCGTGCGCACCGTCTGATCGACCTGTACGACAAAGCTGGCGTTGGCCGTGACCGCGTCCTGATCAAGATCGCCTCCACCTGGGAAGGCATCCGCGCCGCCGAGAAGCTGGAAAAAGAAGGCATCCAGACCAACCTGACGCTGTTGTTCTCCTTCGCTCAGGCCGTGGCTTGTGCCGAAGCGGGTGTGTTTCTGATTTCGCCGTTCGTGGGCCGTATCTACGATTGGTACAAGAAGGCCAACGGCACCGACTACACTGGCTCCGAAGACCCGGGCGTGCAGTCGGTGACGCGCATCTATAACTACTACAAGGCTAACGGCTACAAAACAGTAGTGATGGGTGCGAGCTTCCGTAACCTCAGCCAGATCGAGGAACTGGCCGGTTGTGATCGCCTGACCATCAGCCCGGACCTGTTGGAGAAGCTGGCAGCCGATGAAGGCAAGCTGGAGCGCAAATTGGCGCCAGGCCATGCCGGTGAGGCCCGTGTGCATATGACTGAAGCGCAGTTCCGTTGGGAGTCCAACGAGGACGCGATGGCGACTGAGAAGCTGGCGGAGGGGATTCGTCAGTTTGCTCGGGACCAGGAGAAACTGGAGGCGTTGTTGTCGGCCAAGCTGTAAAAGCAGATAGCAGCAAAAAGGGCGGCACCTGTGAGGGTGTCGCCCTTTTTTGTGCGTCGGTGTCACCGCCGTCCGATGTGGGAGCTGGCTTGCCTGCGATAGCGGTGGGCCAGCCAACACTTCATCGACTGACACTGCGTAATCGCAGGCAAGCCAGCTCCCACATTGGACTGTGTGTGTTTGGGCAGGGAGGCCGTCAGTGCCGCTCGAGGGCGTTGACGAGGTCGTGGAAGGCTTCGCGGTTGGACTCATTCAAGCCCATCAGGATTTTGTGCGCTTCCAGCACCTTGACCCGCACCACTTCCTCGGACTGGTCCTGGGACGGCAGGTCGGTCAGGCACTCAGGGCACGGGATGGGGCGGTCAACGATGTTGAACACCTGGTCAAAGCCCATGGATTGCAACAGACGGGTGATGTCTTCGTGGGTGGTGACCACGGTCGGCAATAGGCCGACCTTCTGCCGAGACAGAATGGACAATTTGGCCAACAGGCCCAGGGTGGTGCTATCGATGCTGCGCGTTTCGGTCAGGTCGATCACGATCGCCGAGAAGTTCAGCGCTGTGAAGATCCGCTCGATCGTCGCATCCAGGGCCGAACACAAGGTCAGGCGCACTTCACCGACAAACTTCAGGACGAAGGTCCCGTCTTGCTCGGCGAATTGGATTCTTCCGGTACTCATCAAAGATTCCTGCTCAACACCAATAGGGCGATATCATCCGGCATCTCCCCTAGCGTGGCCAATCCAAAAACCTGCCGCAGGCCATCCAGGCTGCCGCCCGCCGACTTGACCTTTTGGGGCAAGGCGGCTTCTTTCTCTTTGAGTGTAGGCTCTGGCAAAAGGTCCAGGATGCCGTCGGACATCAGCGTCAGGCTGAAGGTCGGCGGCAGTTCCAGGATGTGGTCTTCGTAGGTGGCTTCGTTAAACAAGCCTACGGGCAGGCCACGCCCTTCCAGGTAGCGCACACTGTCAGGAGTGTACAAAACAGGCATCGGCAGGTGACCGCCAATGCTGTAGGTCAAAAGACCGGTTTCTTCGTCGATCACGCCGCCGACCATCGTCACGTGCTTGCCCAGCTTGCAGCTGATCAGGCCCCGGTTGATGTGGCCCAGCACTTCGGAGGGGGTGAACTCCGGCAAGGTGCCGTTGCGCTTGGACTCGAACAACAGCCGTGTGGTCATGAACTTCAACAACACGGTAACAAACGCGGAAGACGCGCCGTGGCCGGAAACGTCGGCCAGGTAGAACGCCACACGGCGCTCATCGACACGGAAATAGTCGACAAAATCACCCGACAGGTACAACGACGGGATGATCTGGTGGGCAAACGTGAATTCGTCAATCGTCCAAGGGCTCACCGGCAGCATGTTCATCTGCACCTGGCGCCCGGCGTTCTGGTCTTCCTGCAGCAGGTTCAGGCTGGCTTCGAGTTCGCGGTTGGCGGTCTCGAGCTTTTCGCGGTAGCGCTGGTTTTCCAGGAGCAGGCGTGCACGGTCCAGGGCGCGGCGCACCGAGTGCTCCAGCACGGCCAGGTCTTCCAGGGGCTTGATCAGGTAATCGGCGGCGCCCAGGCGCAAGGCTTCAACGGCATCGTTCATGACACCGGCACCGGACACGACAATCACCGGCGTTTGCGGGGCAAGGTCGGTCACCTGGCGAATCAGCTCCAGGCCGCCCATCTGGGGCATGCGCAGGTCGCAGATCACAAGGTCGGGCTTGTCGCGCTCGAATACCTGGAGACCCTGTTGGCCATTACTGGCCTGCAGGACGCTGAAGCCACTGTCTTCCAAGTAGGCCGCGAGGCTCGCGCGCACTACTTCGTCGTCATCGATAATCAGCAGCGTGGCACTGGTTTTTTGCATGTGGGCAAACGGCGCCAGAATTAGGTTGGCGTAGGCGGCTCGGCAATGGCCGGGCTCACGTACTGGATTCGCTTTCTAGCCTCTCTGTCCTACAAAGCATTGGGATTTGGCCCA
Organism: Pseudomonas sp. MF6767; assembly: GCF_016405475.1. NCBI lineage: Bacteria > Pseudomonadati > Pseudomonadota > Gammaproteobacteria > Pseudomonadales > Pseudomonadaceae > Pseudomonas > Pseudomonas sp. MF6767. The sequence goes on from NZ_JAEKCY010000015.1 coordinate 45,187, forward strand.
TGCACAACGGTAAAGCAGAGGTGCCCTTCTAAGGCGCAGACGGTACTCCCATCCGTGAGGGGTTTCAAGCTCATGCCGATGGTCGCCGGGCGTCTTTACACCGCAAATCACCGGGAGTTATAAGAACCCTCACAACCACAACGCAAAGTAAGGATGGATGCTGTGAGCGAACACGAGCGCGACTACGCCGAAAAACGCGATTTCATCCGCATGCGAATAGATGCCGATGTGTCTTTGATCCATGCCGGGCAGGAGATTGCCGGTACCTGCGTGGACCTCTCCAGTTCCGGCATGCAGGTGCAGGCACCTCGCCAGTTCACGGTGGGTGACCTGCTGACCGTGCGCATTGATTCAGAGCACGCCGCGCTCAGGGGTCTTGAAGCGGATACCGAGGTGGTGTGGACCAAGGCAGTAGGCGATGACCAGCATCTGGGCCTCAAGATTCTGAAAATGCGCTAACGCAGCATCCAGCCCCTGCGCAAGGGTGACGCGGAGCGTCACGGGATGCATTCCCACGCGGAGCGTGGGGAACGATCAGCGCGCACAAAAAAGGCGACCTTACAAAGGTCGCCTTTTTCATTTCAAAACGTCACAGCTTAAAAGTCGTCAACGACCTTGCCGTCCTTGACCTTGAACTCGCGGTTCTGCAGGTAAGCGTTACGAATGAAGGTGTACTTGTCGCCGCTGATCAGCTTTTCGCTGTCGAGCAGGCTGGCGCGCACGTCAACGACGTTGAGGCCGAAGGTGCTGTTACGCCAGCCGATGTCGTTCATGTAGCGGTACGGTTGGGTGTAGCTGTCGACGTATTTGGACGGCGCATCACGCAAGGTGCTTGGACCCAGCAACGGGATCATCACGTACGGGCCGCTGCCCACGCCCCAGTAGCCCAGGGTCTGGCCGAAGTCTTCATCGCTGCGCTGCAGCCCCATTTTGGTGCCGACGTCAATAAAGCCCAGAACGCCAAATGTGGTGTTGACCAACAGGCGGGCGGTGTCGACGCCTGCATTGTGCGGCTTGAGTTGCAGCACGTTGTTGGCCAGGTTGCCGACATCACCGATGTTGCGGAAGAAGTTGTGAACGCCGTCCTGCACAAATTGTGGGGTGACGAACTGATAGCCTTGGGCGATTGGCTTGAGGGCATAAGTGTCAACGGTATCGTTGAAGGTGAAGATGGGGCGGTTGACACTTTCCCACGGGTCATCTTCCGAGGCCGCTTGGGCAGCGAAAGGTGCCAACAGGATGGTGGCACACACCGATAGCTGAGCGAAGTACTGGCTCCAGCGCATAGCTTTTGCTCCTTGAATGGTCTGTCATGGGCGCTATGCCCTGAATAAGGCTGTCAGTATATGACGGAAGTGTCGATTTAGGCAGCTACCTAGAATCGTCTTAGGGAAAATGCACAAAATTCCTACAAATACCGACAGTGTCATCCCCTTGTCATGCCGCCCCGATAGCGTGGCAGCTATTTCAGGGACGTTCAGATGCCACACGCCGAGATTGCCGTCGCCGCCGCCCCCTCATTGACCGCCGTGTTATTTGGCCTGAGTGGCTGCCTGGTGGATTTTGGTTCCCTGGCGCGCACCGACTCACCTTGCGCCGACGCCGAGGCCACGCCAGGCGCATTGAAAATCCTGCGCAGTCTCAAAGAACAAGGCGTGCCCTGCGCCTGGCTGGACGAACTGCCTCCCGCCGTGACCGCGCCACTCTGCGCCGGCCTGCCGGGCTGGCTCAAGGCCGCCTCGCCCTCCTCCATTCGCTGGCCTGCGCCCCACGCCTGCTGGCAAGCGCTGATGGAGTTGAACATCGAACGTCTGGAAGGCTGCGTACTGGTCAGCGGCGAGCCGCGTCTGCTGCAATCGGGCCTGAATGCCGGTTTGTGGACCATCGGCCTGGCCTCCTGCGGTTCGCTCTGCGGCCTGTCGCCCCGGCAATGGCAGGCACTGACCGAGCAGCAACGCGAACACAAGCGCGGCAAGGCCACGGTGGCGCTCTATGGCCTGGGCGTGCACTCGGTGATCGACCATCTCGGCGAACTCGGCACCTGCCTGGCCGACATCCGCCTGCGCCAGCTCAAGGGCGAGAAGCCCTGATCGAGATCATGCACAGTTGACCCCAGTGGATTAATCTACAGGTCAGCCCGTAGACCTTTCGCCGTGCGCCGTGGTCTATGCCAGTGCCTATCGATAAAAGGAAAGAACGTCATGCCTGATCGCGAGAAGTTACAACAGCAGGCCGATATTGTGCGTGAGCAACTGGAGAACCATCCCGAGTTGCCCGCCGAGAAACGTCAAGCATTGGAAGAGTTGATCGCCAAGTTCGAAGTCCAGTTGGAAATGGAACCGGCCACCCAGACGCCCAGCATCGCTGACGATGTGAACCGGGCAGTGGAAGGTTTTGAACTGGACCATCCAGGCATTGCCGGGACGTTGCGCAATATCGTGCTGACCCTTGGCAATATCGGCATCTAACCCGAGCCCAAGCCAAACACAAAACCAAATGTGGGAGCTGGCTTGCCTGCGATAGCGGCGTATCAGTCACTTGATGAATGACTGAAAGATCGCAATCGCAGGCAAGCCAGCTCCCACAGTTTTTTGTATGAAGGCTTACTGACGCGCCAGCCGCACGTTCAGGAACTGGGTGTTCTCAGTGCTGCGATACGGATTGATATCCAACCCACCCCGACGCACATACCGTGCATACACGGTCAATTTCTCCGGCTTGAGCAAGCGCTGCAAGTCCAGGAAGATCCGCTCCACACACTGTTCATGAAAGTCCGAGTGCTGGCGAAAGCTGACGATATATTCCAGCAGGCTGGCGTGATCCAGCGCCGCACCACGGTATTCCACCACCACGCTGCCCCAGTCAGGCTGGCTGGTCACCGGGCAATTGGATTTGAGCAGGTGGCTGTGCACGCTCTCCTCCACCACGCGCGAATCATCGCAACGCAGCAGTTCCGGGCGCGGGTGTTCGTAGCTGCTGACGTTGATATCCAGGCCGTCAATGCACACGCCCGGCAACGCCATCACGCCTTCTGCCTCGATGTCGGCCAGGCTGCGAATGCGCACGCTCACTGGCTTGCCGGCCGCAGAGCTGAGGTCGGTGCGCAAGGTGGCTTCAAGGCTTTGCGTATCGGCAAACGCGGTCTGGTTCAGCGAGTTGAGGTACAGCTTGAACGACTTGGACTCGATGATGTTCGGCGAGTCGGCCGGAATGCTGAACTCACCGATGGCCACCACCGGCTTGCCCGAGGGCAACAACCAGGACAGTTCGAAGCAGTTCCAGAAATCCACGCCCTTGTACGGCAGGGTCTCGGCGCTCAGGCCCAGCTCGGCCCACTTGGCGGCGCGTGGAATCGGAAACAGCAACGAAGGCGTGTAGGTGCTGATGTATTCACTGGACTTGCCCAGCGGCGAATGTTCGGCTGCGGGATGCATGGCGGAAACCTGGCTAAATAAACCGCGCCAGTCTACCAGCCTTTGCTCGCCCCCTTAACAAACGCCTCACTCAACGGTCAGTTTACCGACCATGCCCGCCTGGTAATGCCCGGGCAGGTTGCAGGCGAACTCAAGGCCTGTGGCCTGCTTGAACGTCCAGGTCAGTTCGGCCGTCTTGCCCGGCTCCACCAACACACTGTTGGGATCGTCGTGCTTCATGCCGCCCATGTCGCCGTGGCCCATGGCGCTGTGATCCATCTTGCCCATGCCGGTAGCGGTGAGCATTCCACTGGCTTGCATCTGCAACATCTCTTTCTGGTGGGCGGCATGCATGGCCGCGTCTCCCAGGTTGAACTCATGCAGCAACTGGCCTTTGTTGACCAGCACAAAGCGCACAGTTTCACCGGCCTTGACGTCCAGGGACTTGGGCTCAAAGGCAATGTCCCGCAGCGTGACTTCAACGGTGCGCGTGGCTTTATCCGCCGGGGCCGGCTGGCCGAACGCGTAGGTGTGAGTCGCATCTGCCAGGGCATTGAAACTCAACGCCATCAGGCAGCCTGCCAATAACAGAGGTGTACGCAACGCCATCTTTCACTCTCCAAAATAGGTATCCAGCTTGGGCAACACTTTAAGATGGCCTCGCTGCCAGCCAGCTGACTGCTAGATTACAACTTTGTCAGCTTGCGCCCATCCCCTGACGAGCACGGTATAAAGCCCAATGTTTTTTTGTAGGAGCGAGCTTGCTCGCGAAGGGCTTAAGCACAACGCGTCAAGCCTGACAGCCCGCGTTACCGTTGGCGTTTTTCGCGAGCACGCTCGCTCCTACATAGCCCCTATCAAGAGCCCGATATGAAACTGCTGATCGTCGAAGACCAACCCAAAACCGGTCATTACCTGCGCCAGGGCCTGGCCGAAGCGGGCTTTACCACCGAACTGGTGGCCGACGGCACCAGTGGCCAGCACTTGGCGCTGACGGGCGACTATGACTTATTGATCCTCGATGTGATGCTGCCCGGCCGCGATGGCTGGCAAATCCTGCAGGCGGTGCGCAGTGCCGGCCTGGACATCCCGGTGCTGTTCCTCACCGCTCGCGATGCCGTAGAAGACCGAGTACATGGCCTGGAGCTGGGCGCCGACGATTACCTGGTCAAGCCCTTCGCCTTTTCCGAACTGCTGGCGCGGGTGCGCACCTTGTTGCGCCGTGGCAGCAGCACGCCGCAGGAGACCACGCTGCAACTGGCCGACCTGAGCCTGGACTTGATCCGCCGCCGCGTCGAGCGCAGCGGCCAGCGCATCGACCTCACCGCCAAGGAGTTCGCCCTGCTGGAGCTGCTGCTACGCCGCCAGGGCGAAGTGCTGCCCAAGACGCTGATCGCCTCCCAGGTGTGGGACATGAATTTCGACAGCGACACCAACATCATCGAAGTCGCCATTCGCCGCCTGCGCCTGAAAGTCGACGACAATTTCCCCAATAAGCTGATCCACACCGTGCGCGGCATGGGTTACGTGCTGGAGGAACGGTTCACGTGATCAAGCGCCTGTCCCTGACCAGCCGCCTGGCGCTGCTGTTTGCCGCCTGCACGGCGGTGGTCTCGTTGATCGCCGGAGTGTTGTTCAACCGGGCCAGCGAGGCGCACTTCATGGAGCTGGACCAGCAACAGCTCGAAAGCAAACTGGTAGCCCTGCGCAGCACCTTGCAAGGTGTCGCCTCACCGGAAGACCTCGCCCGGCGAACCCCTCAACTGCGCGCCGAACTCGATCACCAGCCCGACCTCACCTTGCGCATCACCGGGGCGGGTCAACGTTGGCTGGACGGCGCGCCACACCTTCCCTTGCCCCAAGCGCCCGGCCTACACAGCCTGCAATACGCAGGCACCGACTACCGCGTATTCATCGCACCCTTGACGCCCAGCCAACTCGATTCGCCACAGCTGACACTGATCCTCGACATCACCCACCACCAGCACTTTCTGCAACGCATGCAACGCTTGATCTGGCTGACCGTCGGCCTCTCGGCCCTGGCCACTGCCCTGCTCGGCGCCTGGGCTGCACGCAGTGGCTTGCGACCACTGCGGCGCATGGGCGAAGTGGCTGCCAGCGTCTCCGCCCATTCCCTGACGCAACGCTTACCCCAAGCGCAAATGCCGGTGGAGCTGGCAGAGCTCGCCCAGGCCGTCAACGCCATGCTGGCCCGCCTCGATGATGCGTTCCAGCGCCTGTCCGCCTTCAGCGCAGATATTGCCCACGAACTGCGCACACCGCTGTCCAACTTGCTGACCCAGACCCAAGTCATCCTCACCCAGCCACGCCCGCTGGAGGATTACCGCGAGGCGCTGCACAGCAACCTGGAAGAGCTGCAATGGATGGCGCAACTGGTCAACGACATGCTGTACCTGGCCAAAGCTGACCACGGCTTGCTGATGCCCAGCCGAGAAGCTCTGGATTTGGGCGATGAGGTCGACGCACTGTTGGAGTTCTTTACCCTGCTGGCGGAGGACGCACAGGTGACGCTGGTGCGCGAAGGCACCGCCCAGACGATGGGCGATCGCGGTATGTTGCGTCGGGCCTTGTCGAATCTGCTGGATAACGCGCTGCGGTTTACCCCACCGGGCGGTGAAGTGCGGGTGCGGATCAAGAGTGGCGTGACACTGACGGTTGAGAACAGCGGGGAAGGCATTCCTGCGTCGTTACTGCCGAGGCTGTTTGACCGGTTCTACCGAGCCGACCCGTCGAGGCGCGCAGGCAGCAGTGAACATGCGGGGCTGGGGTTGGCGATTACCCAGTCGATTGTACGCGCGCATGGCGGGAGGATTTATTGTGAGTCGCAGGCGGGCTGGACCAGGTTTGTGATTGAGTTGCCCGAGGGCGACTGCTGATCGTTCCCACGCTCCGCGTGGGACTGCATTCAGGGACGCTCTGCGTCCCAACAGCGGACGCGGAGCGTCCGGTGAGGCATTCCCACGCGGAGCGTGGGAACGATCAGACGCGTGGGAACGAGCAGGTTACGAATACCTGAGGGCGTGCGCCGGCTCAATCTTCGCCGCCCGATACGCTGGGTAAATCGTCGCCAAGAAGCTCAACACAAACCCCGCCGAGCAAATCAGCAACACATCCCCACCTTGCAGCTCCGAAGGCAGGTTGCTGACAAAGTACACATCCGAGCTGAAGATATGCTGCCCGCTCACCCGCTCCAGCCAGCCCACCAGCTCACTCACGTTCAGGGCCGCAATCACCCCCAGCACGCCGCCGATCAAGGTGCCGACCACGCCAATCACGGTGCCCTGCACCATGAAGATCGCCATGATCTGCCGAGGTGTAGCGCCGATGGTACGCAGGATGGCGATGTCCGCGCCCTTGTCGTTCACCACCATGATCAAGGTGGCGATGATGTTGAACGCGGCCACGGCGACGATCATCAGCAACAGCAGGCCGATCATGGTCTTTTCCATTTTCATCGCGCTGAACAGGCTGCCCTGGGTGTGGGTCCAGTCATCCGGCTTATAAGCCGCGCCCAGGCTGGCGGCGATATCTGCCGAGACTTTGGGCGCTGCATACAGGTCCTTCACCGCCAGGCGCACGCTTTGCACCTGGTTGGGCTGCCAATGCTGGATTTCAGCGGCGTCGGCCATGTGGATCAGGGCCATGGAGCCATCCAGTTCGGCGCCGACCTTGAAGATGCCCACCACATTCAGGCGCTGCATGCGCGGGGTGATACCGCCCGGGGCGCTGCTGAGTTCCGGCACGATCAGGGTCAGTTTGTCGCCCACGTTCAGGCGAAAACGCCGTGCAGTGATATCACCGACCACCACCCCGAACTCGCCGGGCTTGAGGTCGTCGAGTTTGCCGCGCACGATGTGCTGGGCCACGATCGACACCTTGCCTTCCTGAGCCGGGTCGACGCCGCTGATCTCGATGGGCTGCATCGCGCCCTTATAGGAAAACATGCCATCCATCTGGGTGAAGGGCACAGCGGCGGTGACTTGCGGATTCTTCATCGCGGCCGCGGCCACCGGCTGCCAATCATCAATCGGCTTTACGCCGACGATGGTGGCGTGGGGCACCATGCCGAGGATGCGTGAGCTCATTTCACGCTGAAAGCCGTTCATCACCGAAAGCACTACGATCATCGCCAATACGCCCAGGGCGAGGCCGATCATCGAGGTCATCGAGATAAACGAGACAAAACGGTTGCGGCGCTTGGCGCGGGTATAGCGCGTGCCGATAAAAATCGATAACGGTCTGAACATTCGCGGGCACCGTTGGAAAAATGAAAAAGCCCGACCTCAAAAAACCGGGCTTGCAACAGGTCAGATAGCGACCAGATGACCTTCCTGCAAATGCAGTACGCGGTCCATCTGCCGGGCCATGCTCATGTCATGGGTCACCACCAGGAACGCGGTGCGCATCTGGGTGCTCAGTTCCAGCATCAAGTCCTTGATGCCCTGGGCGGTGTGGGAGTCGAGGTTGCCGGTCGGCTCGTCGAGCATCACCAGGCCGGGGTTGTTCACCAGGGCACGGGCAATCGCCACGCGCTGGCGCTCACCACCGGACAACTCCGCTGGCTTGTGCTCCAGGCGGTGGCCGAGGCCGACGCGCTCGAGCAAGGCCGTGGCACGCTGACGCGCTTCAGGAATCGCGGTCTTGCCAATCAACAGCGGCATGCACACGTTTTCCAGGGCGGTGAATTCCGGCAGCAAGTGGTGGAACTGGTACACAAAGCCCAACGAGCGGTTGCGCAGTTGGCCGCGGGCCTTTTCATTCAAGGCCGAGAGTTCTTCACCGGCCAGCCATACGCTGCCCTGGGACGGCGTGTCGAGGCCGCCCAACAGGTTGAGCAAGGTACTCTTGCCGGAACCGGAACTGCCGACGATCGCCACACGCTCGCCAGGGTGCAGTTCAAGCTGCAGGTTGGACAGCACCACCACCGACTCCGGGCCTTCCTCGTAGGATTTGCCCAGGTTGCGGCAGCTCAGGATTGCTTTTTCACTCATGCCCGATTCACTCATAACGTAATGCCTGTGCTGGCTGGGTACGTGCCGCGCGCCAGGCTGGATACAGGGTGGCAAGGAAGCTCAGGACCAACGCAGCGCCGCCCACCATCAGCACGTCCTGGGTTTGCACCTGGGACGGCAAGTAATCGATGAAGTAGACGTCGGCGTTGAGAAACTTGTGGCCGATCACCTTTTCAAGCAGGGCGATGGCGGCGCTGACGTTCAGCGCGGCCAGAATGCCCACCGCCGTGCCGATCAAGGTGCCGACCACGCCGATCACGGTGCCCTGCACCATGAAGATCGCCATGATCTGCCCCGGCGTGGCGCCCAACGTACGCAGGATGGCGATGTCGCCCTTCTTGTCGTTCACCACCATCACCAGCGTGGAGATGATGTTGAAGGCCGCCACGGCGACGATCAGCAACAACAACAGGCCGATCATGGCTTTTTCCATGCGGATGGCCTGATACAGGTTGCCGTGGGTGCGGGTCCAGTCGCGAGCGTAGTACTCGGTTTCACCCAGGTGCTGGGCAATTTCCCAGGCGCCGCGCGGCGCATCGAACAGGTCGTTGAATTTCAGGCGCAGGCCCTGCACCTGGTCGGGCTGCCAGCGATGCAGGCGGGCCAGGTCGGTGAGATTGGTCAGGCCGATGTAACCGTCGATCTCGCCAGCGCCGACGTGGAAGGTGCCCACCACGGTAAAGCGCTTCATGCGCGGGAACATGCCGGCCGGGGTCACGGTGACTTCCGGGGCGACGAAGGTCAGCTTGTCGCCAACCTCTACGCCCAGCTTGGCCGCGGCCTTGTCACCGATGACGATGCCAAAGCTGCCCGGCGACAGCTCGTCGAGCTTACCTTGCAGCATGAACTTGTCGATGATCGAGACGTTGCGCTCCTGGGCCGGGTCGATGCCGTTGAGCAGGATCTTCTGCACTTTGCCGTCATTGGTCAGCAACCCCTGCATCTGGGTAAACGGCGCTACCGCCACCACCTTGGGGTTCTGCTGGACCTTGGCGGCCAGGCTTTGCCAGTCGTTGATGGGCGCATCGCCCTCGATGGTCGCGTGGGGCACCATGCCCAGCACGCGGGTGCGCATCTCATGATCGAAGCCATTCATCACCGACAGCACCACGATCATCACGACCACGCCCAGGGCGAGACCGATCATCGAGGTCAAGGAAATGAACGACACAAAATGATTGCGACGCTTTGCACGGGTATAACGCGTGCCGATAAATACGAAGAGAGGTCTGAACATGTCGGGGCTTGTTCGGAGGAAAAGAAGACGTCCCGGTGGCGGGGTCTGGTCAGCAGCTTTACACTCAGACCATTACCGTTACCTGGGGTTCGCCATGTCGACATTAGATGAAGAAGAGCGCCGCGAATACTACCGTATCGACGACATGATCGCACTTCAAATCAAACCCCTGTCGGGCCCCGACGCGGCGAGCAAGGAAGTGTTGCTGGATGATTCACCGCTGTTCAATCTGCTCAGCGAGCTGCACTTGAGCGAATTCGAAGCCCAGCACCTGCTGCGCCAGATCAGCGAGAAAGACCGCAGCCTGGCGGCCTTCCTCAAAGTGCAGAACAAACGCCTGGATCTGCTCAGCCAGGTCATGGCTCGCGGTTTGCTGAACGAGGTGGGTGCGCCGCAACCGGTGATCCTCTCCGAGGGCGGCATCGACTTCCAGCACCCGACACCGCTGGCCGCCGACACTCACCTGGCGGTCAAGCTGGTGCTGATGCCCCAGGCGCTCGGCCTGTTGCTGCGCGCGCGGGTGACCCATTGCGACCCCAAGGGCGACGGCTTTGATGTGGGCACGGAGTTCGAGTCCATGACCGACGCCCAACGCCAACTGCTGGCGCGCTATATCCTGCAGAAACAGGCCCAGGAACGCCGCCTGGCGCGAGAACAAAGCGAAGACCTCTGAATGCGTATTCACGACGCCAGCCATCCTGGCGCAAAGGAGCAACTGTGACCCTGATTTACGGCCACCGCGGTGCCAAAGGCGAAGCACCGGAAAATACCCTGACCAGTTTTCAGGAATGTCTCAAACACGGCGTACGTCGTTGCGAACTGGACTTGCACCTGTCCATGGACGGCGAGTTGATGGTCATCCACGACCCGACCCTCAAGCGCACCACCGACCGGCGCGGCAAGGTCGTCGAGTACTCGGCGGCTGATCTGGTGAAAATGGACGCGCGCAAAGGCGGCCCAGGCTGGGTAAGCCCCTGCCCGATTCCACGCCTGGAGGAGTTGTTCGAACAGTGCGACTTCGATCACTGGCAACTGGAAGTCAAAAGCGCCTCGCGTACCCGTGCCGCCACCACTGTGCTGGCGATTCGCGAAATGGCTGTGCGCTTTGGCTTGATGGACAAGGTCACGGTCACGTCAAGCTCGCGGGAAGTGCTCAAGGCCGCCGTGGAACTCACCCCGGACCTGTCACGCGGGCTGGTCGCCGAATATGCCTGGCTCGACCCGCTGAAGGTCGCGCAGAACTACGGCTGTGAGTATTTGGCATTGAACTGGACGCTGTGCACCCCCGAGCGGCTGGAAAAAGCCCAGCGCCAGGGCTTGCATGTGTCCGTGTGGACAGTCAACGAACCTGCGCTGATGCGCAGGCTCGCCGACTTCGGCGTAGATAGCCTGATTACAGACTTTCCCGGTTTGGCCACTGCCACCCTCGAGAATTACTGAAATCGGTCTCCCCGGCCGGCTCAGGCCACCGGCCGGAGCCGCTCAAAAAAGCCGGTTGAGGCCGTCGTAGGCCGCTACCCGATAGGCTTCGGCCATGGTCGGGTAGTTGAAGGTGGTGTTGACGAAATACTTGAGGGTATTTTGCTCACCTGGCTGGTTCATGATCGCCTGGCCGATGTGCACGATCTCCGAGGCCTGGTAGCCGAAGCAATGCACGCCGAGTACTTCCAGGGTTTCGCGGTGGAACAGGATTTTCAGCATGCCTTGCGGCTCACCGGCAATCTGCGCACGCGCCATGCTCTTGAAGAACGCCTTGCCCACTTCGTAAGGCACCTTGGCCTTGGTCAGTTCGTGCTCGTTCTTGCCGATCGAGCTGATCTCGGGAATCGTGTAGATCCCGGTCGGCACGTCGTTCACGTAGCGCCAGCTGCCATTGTCGACAATGCTGCCAGCGGCCGAGCGGCCCTGGTCATGGGCGGCACTGGCCAGGCTTGGCCAGCCGATCACGTCACCGGCGCCGTAGATGTTCGGCACGCAGGTGCGGTAGTTCTCATCCACTTCGATCTGGCCACGGCTGTTGACCTTGACCCCGATGTTTTCCATGCCCAGCTTGTCGGTGTTGCCGGTACGGCCGTTGCACCACAGCAAGGCGTCGGCCTTGATCTTCTTGCCGGACTTGAGGTGCAGGATCACCCCATTGTCCAGGCCTTCGACCCGCTCGTACTCTTCGTTGTGGCGCACGGTGATGTTGTTGTTGCTGAAGTGGTAGCTCAACGCCTGGGAGATTTCCGAGTCGAGGAAGCTGAGCAACTGGTCGCGGTTGTCCACCAGCTCGACCAGTACACCCAGGCCACTGAAGATCGAGGCGTATTCACAGCCGATCACGCCGGCGCCGTAGATGATCAGTTTGCGCGGGGTATGGCCCAGGCTCAGGATGGTATCGCTATCGTAGATACGCGGGTGGTGGAAATCGATGTCCGCCGGGCGATACGGGCGCGAACCGGTGGCGATGATGATGTGCTTGGCCACCAGTTTCTCGACCACGCCATTGGCGCAGACCACTTCGACGGTTTGCTCATCGGCAAAACTGCCGGTGCCGAAGAACAGGTCGACGCGGTTACGGGCGTAGTAGCCGGTACGCGAGGCGACTTGCTTGGAGATGACTTTTTCAGCGCTTTTCAGTACGTCCGGGAACGAGAACCAGCGCGGCTCACCAATGGCCCGGAACATCGGGTTGGTATTGAACTGCATGATCTGCCGTACCGAGTGACGCAACGCCTTGGACGGGATGGTACCCAGGTGGGTGCAGTTACCGCCGACCTGGCGACGGCTATCAACCATCGCCACCTTGCGCCCTGCTTTGGCAGCGTTCATCGCCGCACCTTCTCCAGCTGGGCCGGAACCCAGTACCACCACGTCGTAGTTGTAGACAGCCATGCGTACTCCTCAGAACAGGCCAGGCGTACGATTGGACGCCGGGCTAAATCATGCCGCGGCCAGCGAGCATGAAGGACAATTTGGCTCAAGTGTGTGAACCGGGGCACAGTCTATAGAAGGCCGAGCGCCGCGAACATTAACCCTTGGTCGCGTCGTAGGCCAGTGTTGCCATACTACAGGACGCACATCAGCGCCGAATTCAGGATGAGCCATTATGCGACAACTATTTTTCTGTTTGATGCTGATGGTGTCGCTCACGGCGCACGCCAACGACGCACAGCGGCTCAAGCAGGCAAGCTTCCCCGCACAGGTCGAGGGGCTGGCCCTGAAAAACCAGGCGGTGTTCAACTATCTCTGGGCGGAGGTGTATGCCGCCGCGCTGTATGCACCCGCTGACCTGCCGGCAAAGCAGGCCTGGGACCAGCAGAAGGCTGTGCGCCTGGCGCTGTATTACTTTCGCGACATTGACCGCGATGATGTGATCAAGGCGGCCACCGTCACCTTGGAGCGCCAGCAAGCCAATGCCGGGTTGAACCCAGAGATAGCCAAGCTGCACGCGCGCTTTCGGGATATTCGCAGCGGTGATCGCTACGCCCTGGATTTTCGTCCGGGGCGCGGGTTGAATCTGGAGATTAATGGGCAGGTGGTGTTCAGCAGCCCGGACGCTGAATTAGCGAAGGCCTACCTGGGTATCTGGCTGGCGCCCAAAGGGCTGTCGGACAGTTTGCGCAACACGCTATTCAAGTGATGGCGGCGTGGACGGTTCCATCGTCATCGCAGGCAAGCCAGCTCCCACAGGTAAATGCAGTTCAACTGTGGGAGCTGGCTTGCCTGCGATAAGGCCCTCCCAGACACCACAAAACCCACGGCCATAAAAAAGCCCCGAACCAGTCGGGGCTTCTTCATTCAGCGCAAAGGCTTAGCGCGGAAACGCAGGCGGGTTGACCCCAGCCATGTCTTCCATCACGCGAACCACCTGGCAGCTGTAACCGAACTCGTTGTCGTACCACACGTACAGCACAACACGGTTGTCCTGGGTGATGGTCGCTTCGGCGTCCACCACACCAGCATGGCGCGAGCCAACGAAGTCGGTGGAGACCACTTCCTGGGAATTGACGAAGTCGATCTGCTTATGCAGGTCGGAGTGCAGCGCCATGTAGCGCAGGTACTCGTTCATCTCTTCGCGGGTGGCGGCTTTCTCAAGGTTGAGGTTGAGAATGGCCATCGACACGTTCGGCGTCGGTACGCGGATCGCGTTACCGGTCAGCTTGCCGGCCAGCTCAGGCAGAGCCTTGGCAGCGGCCGTGGCAGCACCGGTCTCGGTGATCACCATGTTCAACGCGGCGCTACGGCCACGGCGATCGCCTTTGTGGAAGTTGTCGATCAGGTTCTGGTCGTTGGTGTACGAGTGAACGGTTTCAACGTGGCCGTTAACGATGCCGAACTTGTCATTCACAGCCTTGAGCACCGGCACGATGGCGTTGGTGGTGCAGGAAGCGGCGGACACGATCTTGTCGTCAGCGGTGATTTCAGCGTGGTTGATGCCGTGCACGATGTTCTTGAGCTTGCCCTTGCCAGGCGCGGTCAGCACAACGCGGTCGACACCTGGGCAAGCCAGGTGCTGGCCCAGGCCCTCGGCATCACGCCATACGCCAGTGTTGTCCACCAGCAAGGCGTTCTGGATGCCGTACTGGGTGTAATCCACCTCGGTCGGGTTCTTCGCGTAGATCACCTGGATCAGGTTACCGTTGGCGGTGATGGTGTTGTTTTCTTCGTCAATGGTGATGGTGCCATTGAACGAGCCGTGTACCGAATCGCGACGCAGCAGGCTGGCGCGCTTGGTCAGGTCGTTCTCGGCGCCTTTGCGCACCACGATGGCACGCAGGCGCAGGCCGTCGCCACCACCGGTTTTCTCGATCAGGATGCGCGCCAGCAGGCGGCCGATACGGCCAAAGCCGTACAACACCACGTCGGTGCCTTTGCGGGCGGCAGCGTTTTGCTGGCCAACCACATCGGCCATTTCTTCACGTACGAACTGCTCGGCAGTGCGGCCGGCGCCTTCTTTACGGAATTTGTAGGCCAACTTGCCCAGGTCTACCGAAGCCGCGCCGAGCTTGAGCTCGCTCATGGCTTTGAGCAGTGGGAATGTTTCGTGGACGGAGAGTTCGCTGTCGTCGGCGGAGCGATGGCGCGCAAAGCGGTGCGCTTTGAGAATCGCGATGACAGACTGGTTGATCAGGCTGCGGCCATAGATCGAGCTCACCACATTGTTATTGCGGTACAGCTGACCGATAAGCGGAATCATCGCTTCAGCGAGTGCTTCACGGTCGATCCATTCACCAAGACACTGGTCGGGCTTCTGAGTCACGGGAACCTTCCACATGTAGGGGCAGAAAAAAGGGGCTACATTATGTCGCCCGACTGAGCGTTGAGCAATGCGCGAAGGGCAACAAAAAGCCCTTGCAAAAAAATACCACCGCGCTACAGCCCAGGAAACATGCGGGCTCCAGAAGGCCACTAGTTTGGCGAGCAGGCCGACTTGTCCGTAACTCTCCTAAACATTCGCGCATTTTGGCACTACATATTGAGTCAAAACCCGCCATTGTTTGTCTTAGCCACTACATTTCCTGCAAACCGTAATAGGCACAGTCAGCAACTGACAGGCGGCACCTGGGGCCGTTACAATTACCGACTTTGTCGCAACGCTTGGAGCTCAACCTTCCGTGCCCGTTCTGCGTCTACCGTTACTCCCTGCCGCGGCAGGTAAACAGCACTGGGGCAACCTGCCCGGTGCCGCCCTGAGCCTGGCCATTGCCGAGGCTGCCAGCGCAGCCAAGCGCTTTACCCTACTGCTCACCGCCGACAGCCAAAGTGCCGAACGGTTGGAGCAGGAGCTGAGCTTCTTCGCCCCGGATTTGCCGGTGCTGCATTTTCCCGACTGGGAAACCCTGCCCTACGACCTGTTCTCGCCGCACCAGGACATCATCTCCCAGCGCATCGCCAGCCTGTACCGCTTGCCGGAACTGGCCCACGGCGTGCTGGTGGTGCCGATCACCACCGCCCTGCACCGCCTGGCACCGACCAAGTTCCTGCTCGGCAGCAGCCTGGTGCTGGACGTGGGCCAGAAGCTCGACGTCGAGCAGATGCGCACGCGCCTGGAAGCCAGCGGCTACCGCTGCGTCGACACGGTGTACGAGCACGGTGAGTTCGCGGTGCGCGGTGCCTTGATCGACCTGTTCCCGATGGGCAGCAAGTTGCCGTACCGCATCGACCTGTTCGATGACGAGATCGAGACGCTGCGCACCTTCGACCCGGAGAACCAGCGTTCCATCGACAAGGTCGACTCGATCAAGCTGCTGCCGGCGCGGGAATTCCCGTTGCAAAAAGACGCGGTAACACGCTTCAAGGCGCGCTTTCGTGAGCGCTTCGATGTCGACTTCCGTCGCTGCCCGATCTTCCAGGACTTGAGCAGCGGGATTACACCTGCCGGTATCGAGTACTACCTGCCGTTGTTCTTCGACGAAACCTCCACCCTCTTCGACTACCTGCCGCAGGACACCCAGGTGTTCTCCCTGCCGGGTATCGAACAGGCGGCGGAAAACTTCTGGAACGATGTGCGCAACCGCTACGAAGAACGCCGCGTCGATCCATCACGGCCTTTACTGCCGCCCGCTGAACTGTTCCTGCCAGTTGAAGACTGCTTCGCGCGCCTGAAAAACTGGCCGCGTGTGGTCGCCAGCCAGCAGGACGTGGACGCCGGCAGCGGCCGCGAGCGTTTCCCGGCGAGCGCGTTGCCCGATCTGGCGATCCAGGCCAAAGCCACGCAACCGCTGGAGGCGCTGTCTAACTTCCTCGGTGACTTCCCGGGCCGCGTGCTGTTTACCGCCGAATCCGCCGGGCGTCGCGAAGTGCTGCTGGAGCTGTTGGAGCGCCTGAAGCTGCGGCCGAAAACCGTCGACAGCTGGCCGGATTTTGTCGCCAGCAAAGAGCGCCTGGCAATCACCATCGCGCCGCTGGACGAAGGGCTGCAGCTGGATGACCCGGCGCTGGCCTTGATCGCCGAAAGCCCGCTGTTCGGCCAGCGCGTGATGCAGCGCAGGCGCCGGGAAAAACGCGCCGATGCCAACAACGACGCGGTGATCAAGAACCTCACCGAGCTGCGCGAAGGCGCGCCGGTGGTGCATATCGACCACGGTGTAGGCCGCTACCTGGGCTTGCAGACTCTGGAGATCGACAACCAGGCCGCCGAATTCCTCACCATGGAATACGCCGAGGGCGCCAAGCTCTACGTGCCGGTGGCCAACCTGCACCTGATCGCCCGCTACACCGGCAGCGACGACGCCTTGGCGCCGTTGCACCGCCTGGGCTCCGAGACCTGGCAGAAAGCCAAGCGCAAGGCCGCCGAACAGGTGCGCGACGTGGCCGCCGAACTGCTCGACATCTATGCCCGCCGTGCTGCCCGCGAAGGTTATGCCTTCGCCGACCCGAAAGCCGACTACGCCACTTTCAGCGCCGGCTTCGCCTTCGAAGAAACCCCGGACCAGCAAACCACCATCGAAGCGGTGCGCGCCGACATGCTCGCGCCCAAGCCGATGGATCGCCTGGTGTGTGGCGACGTGGGCTTCGGCAAGACCGAAGTGGCCATGCGTGCAGCCTTTATTGCGGTGCACGGCGGTCGCCAAGTGGCGATCCTGGTGCCAACCACCCTGCTCGCCCAGCAGCACTACAACAGCTTCCGCGACCGCTTTGCCGACTGGCCGGTGACCGTGGAGGTGATGAGCCGCTTCAAGTCCGCCAAGGAAGTGAATGCCGCCGTCGCCGACCTGGCCGAGGGCAAGATCGACATCGTCATCGGTACTCACAAGCTGCTGTCGGACGATGTGAAGATCAAGAACCTGGGCTTGGTGATCATCGACGAAGAACACCGCTTTGGTGTGCGCCAGAAAGAACAGCTCAAGGCCCTGCGCAGTGAAGTCGATATCCTCACCCTCACCGCCACGCCGATTCCGCGCACTCTGAACATGGCGGTGTCGGGCATGCGCGACCTGTCGATCATCGCCACGCCACCGGCGCGTCGCCTGTCGGTGCGCACCTTCGTGATGGAGCAGAACAAGAGCACGGTCAAGGAAGCCCTGCTGCGCGAACTGCTGCGCGGCGGCCAGGTGTATTACCTGCACAACGATGTGAAAACCATCGAGAAATGCGCCGCCGACCTCGCCGAACTGGTACCTGAGGCCCGTATCGCCATCGGCCACGGGCAGATGCGCGAGCGCGAACTCGAACAGGTGATGAGCGACTTTTACCACAAGCGCTTCAACGTGCTGATCGCCTCGACCATCATCGAGACCGGCATCGACGTGCCGAGCGCCAACACCATCATCATCGAGCGTGCCGACAAGTTCGGCCTGGCGCAGCTGCACCAATTGCGCGGTCGCGTCGGGCGCAGTCACCACCAGGCCTATGCCTACCTGCTCACACCGCCGCGCCAGCAGATCACTTCCGATGCGGAAAAACGCCTGGAAGCGATCGCCAATACCCAGGACCTCGGGGCCGGCTTTGTATTGGCCACTAATGACCTGGAAATCCGGGGTGCCGGTGAATTGCTCGGCGACGGCCAGAGCGGGCAGATCCAGGCGGTGGGTTTCACGCTGTATATGGAGATGCTCGAACGCGCGGTAAAAGCCATCCGCAAAGGCGAACAACCGAACCTCGACCAACCCTTGGGCGGCGGCCCGGAGATCAACCTGCGCTTGCCGGCGTTGATTCCCGAAGACTACCTGCCGGATGTGCATGCACGGTTGATCCTGTACAAGCGCATTGCCTCGGCGGCCGACGAAGAAGGCCTCAAGGACTTGCAGGTAGAGATGATCGACCGTTTCGGCCTGTTGCCGGAACCGACCAAGAACCTGGTGCGCCTGACCCTGCTCAAGTTGCAGGCCGAGCAGTTGGGCATCAAGAAAGTCGACGCCGGGCCCCAAGGCGGGCGTATCGAATTCGAAGCGCAGACGCCGGTCGACCCGTTGGTGCTGATCAAGCTGATCCAGGGCCAGCCCAACCGCTACAAGTTCGAAGGGGCTACGCTGTTCAAGTTCATGGTGCCGATGGAACGCGCCGAAGAACGCTTCAACACTTTGGAGGCGCTGTTTGAACGCCTCATTCCGAAATCCGTTTAAGGACGCCCCCATGCGCGTGTTCCGCATTTTGAGCCTGTTGTTGGTGGTACTCGCACCTTCGGCCTTTGCCGACAGCCTGTATCAGGTGGAAATGATCCTGGTGCGCCAGAATGCAGAACCGGTGATCAGTAGCCGCGCCGCGCCGGAAAACTGGGATGCCGGAGCGCCGCGCCTGGGTGAGCGGATGAGCCCGCCGCGCCTGGGCAATATCGTCGACAAGCTGCGCGCCGACACCAACTACACGGTGCTCGCCCACAAGGCCTGGGAACAGAACCTGGGCGAGCAAGCGGTGAAGGTGGCGATCACCGACGGCCAGGAGCAATTCGGCCAGTTCCCTATCGAAGGGGTGTTGAGCCTGCAACTGGGGCGCTTTACCGATATCGACGCGGACTTCTGGATCAACCAGTTCGATGGCAACGGCAGCGTGATCGCCAGCGAACACTTGAGCCAGAAAGACGTGCGCACCAAGAACAACCAGCTCAACTACCTGGACGGCGGCCACCTGGCGCTGCTGATCAAGATCACCTCGCTGACCGCCAAGCCACCCAGCGCACCACCGCCCGACCTTCAGGACTGATTGCGCGCCATGCCCCTGACGTCGTCGTTGACCAAACCCCTGGCCCCTTCGTGGGCCAATCGCTTCAAAGAGCAAAGCCTCGAGCGCGGGCGACGCTACGCCCTGGAGAACCGCGTGCGCATCGTCGAGTGCGGCGACAGCACCATCACCGCCAGTTGCGAAGGCTCGGGCGGCAATGTTTACCGCCAGACCATCTCACTGCGCGAATCGGCCAAGGGCCTGCTGATCCTGGTGGACAGCCGCTGCACGTGCCCGGTGCACACCAACTGCAAACACATCGCGGCGGTGCTGCTCAAGGTTCAGGAAACCCTGGCCTACCCGGCAGCGGCCCAGGATGCGCAACTGCTGGAAAAACTCCAGGCCGTGCTCGATAACCGCGTTGTCCTGCCGCAGGTGGTGATGGACGACGTGCAACCGGTGCCACGCCTGTGGCTGGCCAGCGTGGAATTCAGCGCGTTCGAGCCGCGCAACGGCAAGATGCAGCGCTATATCCAGCACCGTGCAGCGTTGTCGTTCAACTACCTGGGCAACTATGTCAGCGGGCAAAAAAATGCTGACATTATTGTGCGCCAGGAGACGCAGAGCCTGCGGATCAAGCGCCATCCCGAGCAAGAACAGGCCTATCGCGAACACCTGCGCCTGCTTGGCTTCAAGATCGCCACGCGCCAGAGCAAGGCCCTGCCGGAAAGCGCCGGCGAGCTCTTCGAAATGGTCAATGACAGTGCCTGGCTGAACTTCACCCTCAATGTGTCGCCCACTTTGCGTGCCGAGGGCTGGGAGCTGCAGATCGATGAAGACTTCGGCTTTGACCTCAGCCCCGTCGATGACTGGTATGCCACGGTCGATGAAGGGCCGGAACGCGATTGGTTTGACCTGGAGCTGGGCATCATCGTCAACGGCGAACGCTTGAGCCTGCTGCCGATCCTGCTGAACCTGATGCGCTCCCACACCGAGATCCTCAACCCGGAGAAACTGGCGCGGCGCCGCGATGAAGAGCTGATCCTAGTGAACATCCCCGGCCTGCCCAACGGCCACGGCCCGCTGCAAGTGGCGCTGCCCTACGGCCGCTTGAAGCCGGTGCTGGCGACCCTCGGCGAGTTTTACCTGCAGGAAGCCGGCACCACCGCGCTGCGCCTGGCCAAGGCCGACGCCATACGCCTCAACCCGCTGGAAGACCTGCCACTGCAATGGGAAGGCGGCGAGAAGATCCGCAACTTCGCCCAGCGCCTGCGTGATATCAAGGATTTCACCTGCGTGGCGCCCGAAGGCCTGAATGCGACCTTGCGCCCCTACCAGTTGGAAGGTCTGAGCTGGATGCAGTCGCTGCGCCAACTCGAGGTGGGCGGGATACTCGCGGATGACATGGGCCTGGGCAAAACCTTGCAGACCCTGGCGCACATCCTCACCGAAAAAAACGCAGGGCGCCTTGATCGGCCGTGCATGGTCGTGATGCCTACCAGCCTGATCCCGAACTGGCTGGATGAAGCCGCGCACTTCACCCCGCAGTTGAGAGTGCAGGCACTTTATGGCGCGGGGCGTAAGAAACATTTCGCCAACCTGAATGACTACGACCTGCTGCTGACCACCTACGCCCTGCTGCCCAAGGACATTGAACAGCTCGCCGCCCTGCCCTTGCACGTCTTGATCCTGGATGAAGCGCAGTACATCAAGAACCCGTCCAGCAAGGCGGCCCAGGCCGCACGCGAGCTGAATGCCCGCCAGCGCCTGTGCCTGAGCGGCACGCCTTTGGAAAACCACTTGGGCGAACTGTGGTCGCTGTTCCACTTCCTGCTGCCGGGCTGGCTGGGCGACGTGAAGAGCTTCAACCGTGATTACCGCGTGCCGATTGAAAAACGTGCCAGCGAGGTGCGATTGCAGCACCTCAACGGTCGGATCAAACCCTTCCTGCTACGCCGCACCAAGGAACAAGTGGCAACCGAACTGCCACCCAAGACCGAAATCATCCACTGGGTCGACCTCAACGAGGCCCAGCGCGACGTGTACGAAACCATGCGCCTGGCCATGGATAAAAAGGTCCGCGACGAGATCACCCGCAAGGGCGTGGCCCGCAGCCAGATCATCATCCTCGAAGCCCTGCTCAAACTGCGCCAGGTGTGCTGCGACTTGCGCCTGGTCAACGACGCCAACCTGCCCGCCCGCGGTAGCAGCTCGGGCAAGCTCGACAGCCTGATGGACATGCTCGACGAGCTGTTTGCCGAAGGCCGCCGGATCCTGCTGTTCTCACAGTTCACCTCGATGCTGAGCCTGATCGAGGCCGAACTGAAAAAGCGCGGCATTGCCTACGCCCTGCTGACCGGCCAGACCCGGGATCGACGTACACCGGTGAAGGATTTCCAGAGCGGTAAGTTGCAGATCTTTTTAATCAGCCTGAAGGCCGGCGGCGTCGGCTTGAACCTGACCGAAGCCGACACGGTTATCCACTATGACCCCTGGTGGAACCCGGCCACGGAAAACCAGGCCACCGACCGTGCATACCGCATCGGGCAGGAAAAGCCGGTGTTCGTGTACAAGATGATTGCCCGGGGCACGGTGGAGGAGAAAATCCAGCATTTGCAGAAGGAGAAGTCCGATCTGGCTGCGGGCGTGCTGGATGGGCGAACGACGGGGGATTGGCAGTTGGGCAATGACGAGATTGAAGCGTTGTTTGCGCCGTTGCCCAATAAGCAAGAGAAGCGCTGACTGTTAGGCCGCCTTCGCGAGCAAGCCAGCTCCCACACCTGAATGTATTCACAAATCAAAATGTGGGAGCTGGCTTGCCTGCGATGGCCGCGCTTCGGTTTTCAGTCGATCAACTGCGCATCACGCAACGCAGTAAGCGCTGTCAGCCAACGCGGATCCTGTTTGTAATCAGTCGACGCAACCGCCTGCCCACGCATACGCGCAATCCGCGCCGATGGCGTGACCTTCATCCGCTGTGCTGCACTGAGCGCCAGCTCGGCCGCCGCACGGTCATTGCACACCAAGCCCATGTCACAACCAGCGGTCAGCGCCGCTTCGATCCGACTGGCCGCATCGCCGACCACATGGGCGCCGGCCATGGACAGGTCATCGCTGAAGATCACCCCGTCAAACTGCAACTCACCGCGCAGGATGTCCTGCAACCAGCGACGCGAAAAACCAGCAGGCTGGGCATCGACCTGCGGGTAGATGACGTGCGCCGGCATCACGGCGGCTAATTGCTTGCTCAGGCGTGCGAAAGGCACCAGGTCGTTGGCGCGAATCTGCTCCAGGCTGCGCTCGTCATTGGGAATGGCGACGTGGGAATCGGCCTCGGCCCAACCATGGCCAGGGAAGTGCTTGCCGGTGGCGGCCATGCCGGCGCTGTTCATGCCACGGATAAAGGCACCCGCGAGCACGGCAGCGCGCTCGGGGTCGCCTTCGAAAGCACGGGTACCGACCACGGCGCTGCGTTGGTAGTCGAGGTCCAGCACGGGGGCAAAACTCAGGTCCAGGCCCACCGCCAGCACCTCGGTGGCCATGATCCAGCCGCACTGCTCAGCCAGGTATTCAGCGTTGGGGTTATCCGCCAGCGCACGCATGGCCGGCAGGCGCACGAAGCCTTGGCGCAGACGCTGTACGCGGCCGCCTTCCTGATCCACAGCCAGCAGCAGGTCCGGGCGCACTGCGCGAATGGCTGCGCTCAATTCGCGAACCTGACGCGGGTGCTCGATATTGCGCGCAAAAATGATCAGGCCGCCCACTTCCGGTTGGCGCAACAGATGACGATCCTCGGCCGTGAGCCAGGTACCGGCGACGTCGACCATCAAAGAACCTTGCAGGGCAGCAGTCATAAACCTTCCTTAAATAACGCACACAACCCGTGGTCCCTACCAGGCAGGGCAAGGACGACGGGTTGTGAATAAATAGCTGAAATCGGCATGGCGGCTAGCTTAGCGGATGCAAGCGACCGCGCCCACCCGCAGCGATCAAACCTTGGCGGCGACCGGTACGGTTTTACTGCGCGGGCGCAACTGGGCGGTGGCCATGGCCGGGTCGGTGACGCCGGTTTCGGCGCGCATGCCAGCGGCAAGGAACGGCACCATCAGGCGCATGACTTGCTCGATGGACGTGTTCACACCGAAATCGGTCTCGGCAATTGCCCGCAACGCCTTGATACCCGACATGCTGAAAGCTGCGGCACCGAGCATGAAATGCACACGCCAGAACAGTTCGATAGGCGGAATACGCGGCGCCGCTTCGTTGACCAGCAGCATATAGCGGCGGAACACCTTGCCGTACATGTCTTCCAGATAACGGCGCAAGTGGCCCTGGCTCTGGCTGAACGCCAGGCCAAGCAGGCGCATGAAGATCGATAAATCGTTGCCGCTACGGGGCTGCACGACCAGCGCTTGCTCCACGAGGATTTCCAGCAGCTCTTCCAGGCTGGGCTTGTGATCGGCCTTGGCCTGGCGGCGTTCCAGCTCACGGTCGAGGCTTGCGCAGAACGGGCCCAGAAAGCGTGAGAACACCGCCTGGATCAGAGCCTTTTTCGAGCCGAAGTGGTAATTCACGGCGGCCAGGTTGACCCCAGCCTTGCTGGTGATCAGACGCAATGAAGTTTCAGCAAATCCTTTTTCCGCGAACAATTGCTCGGCAGCATCGAGAATGCGTTCAACGGTTTCCGACTGGGCCATGGCTACTCCGCCTGACAAACACTTGTTTGAAACATACGTTTCAGAGTGTGTCTTGTCAAGCCTGCGGGTCCGCTTTGCGGCTGGTCGGTCATCTGTTTCACCGCTATTTAATCATATCCTCGCAGCTCTGTAGGCAGCGCCGCTTCTGCTCTGTAGGACGGCTGACGGATGACCGTCCAGCGGAGCCGCCAAAAAGGATGATTGCCAAGCGCAGTTCACTGTATATAATCCCAGTCACTGTATAAAAAGACAGAGCGATCAACATGCTAAAACTGACGCCACGCCAAGCTGAGATTCTGGCTTTTATCAAGCGCTGCCTTGATGACAATGGTTACCCGCCTACCCGTGCGGAGATTGCCCTGGAATTGGGGTTCAAGTCCCCGAACGCCGCCGAGGAACACCTCAAGGCACTCGCTCGCAAAGGTGCGATCGAGATGACCCCCGGTGCTTCGCGGGGTATTCGCATCCCTGGCTTCGAAGCCAAGGCAGACGAGTCGACATTGCCGATCATCGGTCGCGTCGCCGCAGGTGCGCCGATCCTGGCGCAGCAGCACGTCGAGGAATCCTGCAACATCAACCCGACCTTCTTCCATCCGCGTGCCGACTACCTGTTGCGTGTGCACGGCATGAGCATGAAGGACGTGGGCATCTTCGACGGCGACCTGCTGGCCGTGCATACCACCCGCGAAGCCCGCAATGGCCAGATCGTCGTTGCCCGTATCGGCGACGAGGTCACGGTCAAACGCTTCAAGCGCGAAGGCAGCAAGGTCTGGCTCCTGGCCGAAAACCCTGAGTTTGCCCCGATCGAAGTCAACCTGAAAGACCAGGACCTGGTGATCGAAGGCTTGAGTGTCGGCGTCATTCGCCGTTAAAGGAGGCATCATGCAGCTCGTGCACACCCCACAACACACACAACTGTCGCTGTTCGAGGCCTTCATGGCCCAGCCCCTTGCGCCAATCCTCAAGGAAACGGTCGAAGCCCCCTGGGGCGGCGAACCTGAGGCGTTCAGTGAATTGTCGTTGCGCGGTGCGGCTGAGAGCTGCCTGAACCTGCTGGCACCTATCCTGCGCGAATTGAGCGAAGATCAGGACGCCCGCTGGCTGACATTGATCGCCCCGCCCGCCAGCCTCACCCAGGCCTGGCTGCGGGACGCCGGGCTCAACCGCGAGCGCATCCTGTTGCTGCAACCACGCGGCGCACAAAGCGCCCAGCAACTAACCTGCGAAGCCTTGCGCCTGGGCCGTAGCCATACGGTGGTGAGCTGGTTGAACCCACTGAATGCCAGCGCCAAGCAGCAACTTATCAGCGCTGCGCGCACGGGTGATGCACAGAGTTTGAATATTCGATTGGGGTAATGATGGGCGCGCCACAGAAGCAGCCTTCACGAAGGACTCAGTGAAGAACGCGCGGCCCTTCTTCTTTCTCCGGCTCGCCTTCGGCAAGGCGACCTGCCATCTGCACACCCACGCTCAACATGGCTTTAGCCACTTCGACGTGCTGGCCTTGCAGGAAGACTTTGGCGTCTTCGGAGAAATCCAGAATAACCAGAGAACCCTCGTCCTCCGCCCGGCGCAGTTCGATTCGGCCGTCAGGCAGTTCAACAATTTCCAGAAAGGACGTTGGCATAAAAGTCTGTTCTCCACGAAAGGCCTGGATTATATCAGTCATCCACCCAGCCTCGCAGGGGATATGGACAGGTTTGTTGACGGCTTGATGAATGGTGCCCTAGGGAACACGCTTCTCTGTGTGGGAGCTGGCTTGCCTGCGATGGCGGTGGGTCAGTTATCACAGGGCTTTTCTGACTCGCCTCTATCGCAGCATGGGCATCACAGAACTTTGCAAGCTGTAGCAGCCAACGGTAACCACGATGCGAAGCGAGCCGGTCCTGATCTTGATCTGCTTGTGATCTTGATCTGCTTGTGATCTTGATCTGGCTTTTGATCTTAGGCGCCCCGTTAAACCACGCTGGCCGAGCCTAGGCGAGGTGCCGAGTGGTGGGGCAAGAGCGCTTTGGTTACTTTCGCGCTTTTCGAAAGTGACCCGCCGGCGGAACCCTAAGTGGCCGTTACCGCAGGAATGGATATGTACTCGGTATAACAGGGTCGCCTGTCAGGCCGCCATCGCAGGCAAGCCAGCTCCCACAGTTTGATCGCAGGGAATCAGGTAGATAGGTGTCGGCTGGCAGGCCGTCATCGCAGGCAAGCCAGCTCCCACATTTGGATCCTAGGGCGTCAGGTAGATAAGCGTCGGCCGTCCGGCCGTCGCGGGAGCAAGCTCCATCGCCACAGGTTCAGCGTCGCTGCGCAGCCAGCCCCCTCATTTACTCCTTCAACACTCGTTGAGCCCTTCACGAAAGCGCAGCGCCATCTTCTTCAACTCCTGGCGCCAGCCTTCCAACTCTTCGCGGCTCAAAGGCTTGGGCTCATCCTGTTCCAAGGCCACGGCGACGATCAGCGGCTGGGTGACATCCCCCTTGGGCACATGGGGAATACGCGGCGGCTGAAACATATCCGCATGTGCTTTGAGCAGCCGCGCCACCCAACTGTCGGGGCTCTGGGCCATTTCCACCAGTTCGGCCAACTCGGGGATCGCCATGGCGTCCAGCACTTCACGATTCATGATCATTTCTGCACGCGGCGCACCGGCCTGGGGTAGGCGGTAGAACCCGGCGATTTCATGGCACAGCCCCAGCAAGGCACCGTACAGGTGGAACAACGCCGCTTCGCGCCCCGCCTGTACCAGCGCGATGGCGTTCATCTCTTTCCCTTCCTCGGCACGGCCAAGGGCCTCCAGGGATAAACCCGCGAAGTAAATTTTCTGATTGGTACGGGTATAGAGTTCGTTGGCCATGACGGCAATCTCCACAACGAATAGGCGTGATGCTGACTGCGTAGGAGCGAGCTTGCTGTGGCGAGGGAGCTTGCTCCCGCTCGACTGCGTAGCAGTCGCCAGCTATTGGGGGCGCTTCGCACCCCAGCGCAAGCAAGCTTGCTCGCCACAACAAACTCAATCCTACAGTAAGCAAAAGCCGTCTATACAGACGGCTTTTGGCGTTAACAGACTAGCGGATCAAGCGCCCTGGCGCTTGTCCTCGACCTTCCACTTGCCGCCGTCGTAGAACGCTTTCCAGCCAGTAGGCTTGCCGTCCACTTCGGTCTGCACGTACTGCTCCTTGGTCTTGCGGCTGTAGCGGATCACGGCTGGACGACCATCCGGGTCCTTCTTCGGCGCTTCACACAGGAAGTGGTACTTCGGATCGATCTCGTCCTTGTGCGGCACGATCTCCATCACCAGTGGCGCACGGGTCTCGCGGTTTTTCGGGAACTGGCTCGCAGCCAGGAACAGCCCCGAAGCGCCGTCACGCAGGATGTAGGTGTCGTTGACCTTCTCGCACTTGAGCTCGGGCATTTTCACCGGGTCCATCTTCGGCGGCGCCGCATCACCGCTTTTCAGCAGTTTGCGGGTGTTCTTGCAGGTTGGGTTGGTGCACCCGAAGAACTTGCCGAAACGGCCAGTCTTGAGCTGCATCTCGCTGCCGCACTTGTCGCATTCCAGGCTCGGGCCTTCATAGCCCTTGATGCGATAGGTGCCCTCTTCGATCTCGTAGCCGTTGCAATCCGGGTTGTTACCACAAATATGCAGCTTGTGCTTCTCGTCCAGCAGGTAGGCGTCCATCGCCGTGCTGCAGATTGGGCAACGGTGCTTGCCACGCAGCACCAGCGACTCGGACTCACCCTCGTCGTCAGCCGCGATTTCATCGCCCGGTACCAGGTTGACGGTCGCCTTGCAGCGCTCTTTGGGCGGCAGGCTGTAGCCCGAGCAACCGAGGAACACGCCGGTGGAGGCGGTACGAATCTGCATCGGTCGACCGCAGGTAGTGCACGGAATATCCGTCATCACCGGCTGGTTGGCGCGCATCCCGTTCTCGGGGTTCTCAGCCACTTCGAGCTTTTTCTTGAAGTCGCCGTAGAACTCGTCCAGCACGTTTTTCCAGTCGCGTTCGCCCTGGGCCACGTCATCGAGGTTCTCTTCCATGCCGGCAGTGAAGCCGTAGTCCATCAGGTTGGAGAAGCTCTCCGACAGACGCTCGGTCACGATGTCACCCATCTTTTCCGAATAGAAACGACGGTTGTGCAACGCAACGTAGCCACGGTCCTGGATGGTGGAAATGATCGCCGCGTAGGTCGACGGACGACCGATACCGCGCTTCTCCATCTCTTTCACCAGGCTGGCTTCGGAATAACGCGCCGGTGGCTTGGTGAAGTGCTGGGACGGGTCGAGCTTGATCAGCTTCAGCGTGTCGCCCTGGGCCATGTCCGGCAGCACATCATCATCGCCAGGCTTGGCGATCTGCGGCATCACACGGGTGTAGCCGTCGAACTTGAGGATACGGCCCTTGGCACGCAACTCGAAATCGCCCGCGCCCACGCTGACGGTAGTAGACAGGTATTGCGCCGGCAGCATCTGGCAGGCCAGGAACTGGCGCCAGATCAGCTCGTAGAGGCGCTCAGCGTCGCGCTCCATGCCGCTCAGCTTGGCAGGCGTGGTGTTGGCGTCAGAAGGACGAATCGCTTCGTGAGCCTCTTGTGCGCCTTCCTTGCTGCTGTAGACGTTCGGCTTCTCCGGCAGGTAGGTCTTGCCGAATTCGCTTTCAATATAGGTACGCGCCATCGCCACCGCGTCTTGCGAGAGGTTGGTGGAGTCCGTACGCATATAGGTGATGTAGCCAGCCTCATACAGACGCTGGGCCATCATCATGGTCTTCTTCACCCCGAAGCCCAGGCGGTTGCTCGCGGCCTGTTGCAGGGTGGAGGTGATGAACGGCGCCGACGGCTTGCTGCTGGTCGGTTTGTCTTCACGCTTGACGATGCTGTAGCTGGAAGCCTTGAGCTTCTCCAGCGCGGCCATGGCCTGGGCTTCGTTCAGCGGTTTGAAGGCCTCGCCTTTCTCACGGGCCACTTCAAAGCGCACATTGGCGCCCTTGGCAGTGCCGAGGTCGGCGTGGACTTCCCAGTATTCTTCAGGAATGAACGCACGGATCTCGCGCTCACGTTCCACCACCAGCTTCACCGCAACCGATTGCACACGGCCGGCGGACAGACCACGAGCGATCTTCGCCCACAGCAGTGGCGAGACCATGTAGCCGACGACGCGGTCGAGGAAGCGACGGGCCTGCTGGGCGTTGACACGGTCGATGTCCAGCTCGCCCGGCTTGGAGAAGGCTTCCTGAATGGCTTTCTTGGTGATTTCGTTGAACACCACGCGCTTGTAGCGGCTGTCATCACCGCCGATGGCTTCGCGCAGGTGCCAGGCAATGGCTTCCCCTTCGCGGTCCAAGTCCGTCGCGAGATAGATGGTGTCAGCATCTTTGGCGAGCCGGCGCAGCTCTTCGATGACCTTTTCCTTGCCCGGAAGGATTTCGTACTTGGCCTTCCAGCCATGGTCCGGGTCCACACCCATGCGCGAAACCAGTTGCTTGCGCGCTTTTTCTTTAGGCGTGAGTACCGGACCTTCGCCCGCGGCGGCCTTGCCGCGCTTGGCGGCAGGCTCCTTGCTGGCGCTAGCCGAACCGCTGGTGGGCAGGTCTCGGATATGGCCGATACTCGACTTCACCACGTACTCGTTGCCCAAGTACTTGTTGATGGTCTTGGCCTTAGCCGGGGATTCCACAATGACCAGCGATTTGCCCATGGATCGGAAAATTCCTGAATTCGAGAAGTGAAAGGCAGTTGGCGCCTGACGCGGCAACGCTATATATAGTGGCAACCGGATGAGGTCAAGCGCAGCATTCTGCGCGACCTGCCGTTATTGCCCTGTAAAAAGACTGGGTTCGGCCGTGACCAAAGCAAAGCGCGGGACCTGCTCGCCGTCAACTTCGACGGTCTCCAGGAACATGCTCAAAGGGCGCACCCAAAAGCCGTATTCGCCATACAGCGCTTGGTAAAACACCACTTCTTCTTCGGTTTCAGAGTGGCGCGCCACGCTGAAAACACGGTACTGCGGCCCCTTGTAATGCTGGTAGAGCCCTGGTTCGACTTTCATGCTCTGGCCCTCATGCAAAATTTGTTGAAAAAAAATATTTAAAAGTTCCAAAAAACAAAAACCGGGGCACTGGGCCCCGGCTTCCGTCAACCGAACGTTTAGACGCGTTCGAAGACGGTAGAGATGCCTTGGCCGAGACCAATGCACATGGTTGCAACCCCAAGGTTGCCACCATTTTGCTTCATCACGTTAAGCAAAGTGCCAGAGATACGCGCACCGGAGCAACCGAATGGGTGGCCCAGGGCAATCGCACCGCCGTGCAGGTTAACCTTCTCGTTCATCTTGTCGAGTACTTTCAAATCTTTCAGCACTGGCAGGGCCTGTGCGGCGAAAGCTTCGTTGAGCTCGAAGAAGTCGATATCGGAGATGGAAAGGCCTGCGCGCTTCAAGGCTTTTTGTGTGGCCGGTACTGGACCATAGCCCATGATCGCCGGATCCACACCCGCCACTGCCATCGAACGAATCACCGCCAGCGGCTGGATACCCAGGTCCTGGGCACGCTGTGCCGACATCACGATCATGCACGAAGCACCATCGGTGATTTGCGAGGAAGTACCGGCTGTCACGGTGCCGCCCTTTGGATTGAAGGCTGGCTTGAGGGCCGCCAGGCTTTCCAGGGTAGTGTCCGGACGAATGGTTTCGTCGTAGTCGAACAGTTTCAGGAAGCCATTCTCGTCGTAGCCGTTCATCGGGATGATTTCATCCTTGAACTTGCCTTCCACAGTCGCCTTGTGGGCGAGCTGGTGGGAGCGCAGGCCGAAGGCGTCCTGGGCTTCACGGGTGATGCCGTGCATTTTGCCGAGCATTTCCGCGGTAAGGCCCATCATGCCCGAGGCTTTCGCCGCGTAGAGGGACATGTGCGGGTTAGGATCGACGCCGTGCATCATGCTGACGTGGCCCATGTGCTCCACGCCGCCGACCACGAATACATCGCCGTTGCCGGTCATGATCGCTTGCGCAGCGGTGTGCAGCGCGCTCATCGACGAACCACACAGACGGCTGACGGTCTGGCCGGCCGCGGTGTGCGGGATCTGGGTCATCAACGACGCCATGCGCGCGATGTTCCAGCCCTGCTCCAGGGTCTGGTTGACGCAGCCCCAGATCACGTCCTCGACTTCGTTCGGGTCGACCTTGGTGTTGCGCTCCAGCACTTTGCTGATCAGGTGCGCCGACATGTCTTCGGCGCGGGTGTTGCGGTGCATGCCGCCCTTGGAGCGGCCCATCGGCGTACGACCGAAGTCGACGATCACGACGTCTCTTGGATTCAAGCTCATAAATATTCTCGCTCTAGTCGTCTGGGCACTTAACCGAAGAAGCTCTGGCCATTCTTGGCCATTTCACGCAGCTTCGCGGTCGGGTGGTACAGCGGGCCCAGATCAGCGTACTGATCAGCCAGGGCAACGAACTGGGCCACACCGATGGAGTCGATGTAACGCAGCGCACCACCACGGAATGGAGGGAAACCAATGCCGTACACCAGGCCCATATCGGCTTCGGCGGCGGTTTCGACGATGCCGTCTTCCAGGCAACGCACGGTTTCCAGGCACAGGGCGATCATCATCCAGTTGATGATGTCCTCGTCGGACACCTCACGCTGTTCGTAGATGACCGGAGCGAGTACTTCGTGCACCGACGGGTCGGCCACTTTCTTCTGCTTGCCCTTCTTGTCGGTCTCGTAGGCGTAGAAGCCCTTGCCGTTCTTCTGGCCCAGGCGCTTGGCTTCGTAGAGTGCATCGACAGCCGAACGACGGTCGTCTTTCATGCGGTCCGGGAAGCCTTCAGCCATGACGTCGCGACCGTGGTGGCCGGTGTCGATGCCGACCACGTCCATCAGGTACGCCGGGCCCATGGGCCAGCCAAATTTTTCCATGACCTTGTCGATGCGCACAAAATCCACACCGGCGCTGACCAGCTTGGCGAAACCGCCAAAGTACGGGAACAGCACACGGTTGACCAAAAAGCCCGGACAATCGTTGACGACGATCGGGTTCTTGCCCATTTTCTTGGCGTAGGCAACGGTGGTGGCAACGGCCAGCTCGCTGGACTTCTCGCCACGGATCACTTCCACCAGCGGCATCATGTGCACCGGGTTGAAGAAGTGCATGCCGACGAAGTTTTCCGGACGCTTGAGGGCCTTGGCCAGCAGCGAGATGGAAATGGTCGAGGTGTTGGAGGCCAGGATGGTGTCATCTTTGACCTGGGCTTCCACTTCAGCCAGTACGGCTTGCTTGACCTTCGGGTTTTCGACAACCGCTTCGACCACCAGGTCGACGTGGCCGAAATCGCCGTAGGACAGCGTAGGGCGAATGCCGTTAAGCACTTCAGCCATTTTTGCAGCGGTCATGCGACCTTTATCAACGCGGCCCACCAGCAGCTTGGCGGCTTCGGCCAGGCCCTGCTCGATACCGTGTTCGTTGATGTCTTTCATCAGGATCGGCGTGCCTTTGGACGCCGACTGATAGGCGATACCGCCGCCCATGATACCGGCGCCGAGTACGGCGGCCTGTTTCACGTCCTTGGCGATTTCGTCGTAGGCCTTGGCCTTTTTCTTCAGTTCCTGATCGTTCAGGAACAGGCCGATCAGGCTCTGGGCCGCCGAGGTTTTCGCCAGTTTGACGAAGCCTGCCGCTTCCACTTCCAGGGCTTTGTCGCGACCGAAGTTCGCGGCCTTCTGGATGGTCTTGATCGCTTCCACCGGCGCCGGGTAGTTCGGGCCGGCCTGGCCGGCCACGAAACCTTTGGCGGTTTCGAACGACATCATCTGTTCGATGGCGTTGAGCTTGAGTTTTTCCAGCTTCGGCTGACGCTTGGCCTTGTAGTCAAATTCGCCGCTGATGGCGCCCTTGATCAGGTTCAGCGCGGCTTCGGCCAATTTGTCCGGGGCAACGACAGCGTCGACAGCACCGACTTTCAGTGCATCTTCAGCTTTGTTTTCCTTGCCGGCGGCGATCCATTCGATCGCGTTGTCGGCACCGATCAGGCGCGGCAGGCGCACGGTACCGCCAAAGCCTGGGTAGATGCCCAGCTTGACTTCCGGCAGGCCGATCTTGGCCGTCGCAGACATGACGCGGAAGTCTGCCGCCAGGCACATTTCCAGGCCGCCGCCCAACGCGATGCCATTGATGGCAGCAACGGTCGGCACGTTGAGGTCTTCGAAATCGCTGAAGATCTTGTTGGCTTCGAGGTTGCCAGCCACCAGCTCGGCATCGGGCAGCTTGAAGTTGTCGACGAATTCGGTGATGTCAGCGCCGACGATAAACACGTCCTTGCCGCTGGAGACGATCACGCCCTTGACCGAAGCATCTGCTTTGATGGTGTCTACGGCCTGACGCAGTTCGTTCAGGGTTAGACGGTTGAACTTGTTGACGGACTCACCCTTGAGGTCGAATTTGAGTTCGACGATGCCACTTTCAAGAGCCTTAACCGTGATGGCTTTACCTTCGTAAATCATCAACTGATCTCCACGATATGGAAGCTGAACAGTACACACTGGACGCTGGTCTCTGGTTTGACATTGACAGTTGAATCAATGCTCACGCCAATCCGCCAGGCACACCCGCCAGTGCGATAGTCGGGTTTTGTATGAGTCGTCTGACAGGCAAACGCTCAATTCATACGCCCGTTTGATTTGGGTACGCCACCTTCATCCAATTCCGAGCAATTGTCAATCGCTCCAAAGGCTAGGAAAAACGCGACTTTCCGGTCATTTCAGAACCCGGCCCACAGGCTGGCCACCCGTCAATATTCAAATATTCACAGGATCAATAATAGAAAAGACGTGGGAAAAGACTGCACAGAAAGCAATACACGGCTAGGCTAGCGGCAACCTACAGATTTACCGGCCTGCCTGGCCATCTCCAGCCCGATGATGATGTCGGGCTTTTTATTGCCCGGCTTTTCTGTAGGAGCTAGCTTGCTCGCGAAAACCTGGAGAGCGCCGCGTATAGCCTGATTATCCGCGTTATCGTTGGCGATTTTCGCGAGCAAGCTCGCTCCTACAAAGTGTGGGTCAGGCCAGGGCCTTGAGCAGCGCATCGATGTCTTTCAGCACACTTGCTTCGCCCTTTTCGCCCCAATACAGAGCAATCATTTGTTTGTCGGCCTCGACCTTGTAGACGTTTGCCGGCAGCGTTGCAAAATGCGGCAACAACTTCTCATCCACACAGGGTTCACGCCACTGATTGACCCACAGCCCGGGCTCCAGCTGCCAGTAGCTCCAGGTTGCGGGCGTGTTGCCGCGTCGTGGCCGGCAATACTGCGCACAGGGGCTCGGCGGCTCCTGTTTGAGCCAGTGCGGCCACTCCTGGGGCGCCAACTGCATGGCCAGCCCGATGCGGCGTGCCTCCATGCGCAGGGCCATGCGCCCACTCTGCTGGCGCGAAGGGCGCAGCCATACCAGGGGGCTTAAAACCACCGCAAGGATTGACACCACTATCCAGACCGTCATATGTGTACTCCCGAATTTCTAGATGAGCGGATTTGATCTGCGGCAACCCCATCCGCTTGAAAGCAGCCATACTGAACTTATTGCAGCCCCCTGGAGGAACGCCTCATGCCCTACGAACATATTCTGGTCGCTGTCGACCTGACCGAAGAGTGCGATCCAGTGATCAAGCGCGCACAGGAATCCGCGATTGCCAATGGCGCCAAACTGTCGTTGGTACACATCGTCGAGCCCATGGCTATGGCTTTTGGTGGTGACGTGCCAATGGACCTTTCCCAACTGCAGCAGCAACAGTTCGACCAGGCCAAGGAGCGCCTTGACCGCTTGATTCTCAAGTATCCCAAGGTCAGCAAGGAAAATTCCCATCTTACCTACGGCCAACCGCGCCAGGAAATCCACCACTTGGCCAAAGAACAGGGTTGTGACCTGATCGTAGTGGGTAGTCATGGGCGACACGGTTTGGCACTGCTGCTGGGCTCGACCGCCAATGATGTATTGCACGGCGCACCGTGCGATGTACTGGCCGTCAAACTGGTAAAGAGTTCGTAAGACCGATGAAGGTCTAATGTGGGAGCTGGCTTGCCTGCGATAGCGGTGTATCAGCCACCCGATGCATCAACTGACAGACTGCTATCGCAGGCAAGCCAGCTCCCACAGTTGAATCGCATTTCATATTAAAAAGCCCGGCGCTCATAGAAGAGCGCCGGGCTTTTTTATTGCGGGTCGATCAGTCAGCCATCCAGCTCGGCCCAACGCTCAACCAACGCTTCCAGCTCCTGGTTCAGCGTCTCCAGAGAGGCGATGACCTTGGCGGTTTCTGCCGCAGGGCGCAAGTAGAAGCCGGCGTCAGCCATTTCCGCTTCGACCGCAGCGATCTGCTGTTCCTTGGCATCGATATCGCCTGGCAAGGCTTCCAGTTCACGCTGCAACTTGTAGCTGAGCTTTTTCTTGGCAGGCGCACCTTCAGCAGCCGGTGCAGGCGTTTCGGCAGCGACCGGAGCCACCACCGCCGTGTTCAGGTCGGCCTTGCCCGACTTGCTCTCGGTCACGCCCAGCAGGCGCGGCGAGCCGCCCTGACGCAGCCAGTCCTGATAACCGCCCACGTATTCGCGCACCTTGCCTTCGCCTTCGAAAACCAGGGTGCTGGTGACCACGTTGTCGAGGAATTCCCGGTCGTGGCTGACCATCAGCACGGTGCCGTTGAAGGTCAGCAAGACCTCTTCCAACAGTTCCAGGGTTTCCACGTCGAGGTCGTTGGTCGGTTCGTCGAGCACCAGCAGGTTGGCCGGCTTGCTGAACAGCTTGGCCAGCAGCAGGCGCGCGCGCTCACCACCAGACAGAGCCTTGACCGGCGTGCGCGCACGTTGCGGGCTGAACAGGAAGTCGCCCAGGTAGCTGAGTACGTGGCGGCTCTGGCCGTCGATGTCGATAAAGTCGCGACCTTCGGCGACGTTGTCGATCACGGTCTTTTCCAGGTCCAACTGGTGGCGCAACTGGTCAAAGTAGGCCACGTCGATGCGAGTGCCCTCTTCTACCTTGCCGCTGGTCGGTTGCAGACCGCTGAGCATCAGCTTGAGCAAGGTGGTCTTGCCGGTACCGTTGGCGCCCAGCAGGCCGATACGATCGCCACGCTGCAGGACCATGGAGAAGTCCTTGATCAGGAACGGGCCGTCCGGGTGATGGAAGCTGACGTTCTCCAGCACCATCACTTGCTTGCCCGACTTGTCGGCAGTATCGAGCTGGATATTGGCCTTGCCGGTACGCTCGCGGCGCTCACTGCGCTCGACGCGCAAGGCCTTCAAGGCACGCACGCGGCCTTCGTTACGGGTGCGACGGGCCTTGATGCCCTGGCGGATCCAGACTTCTTCCTGGGCCAGCTTCTTGTCGAACAGTGCGTTGGCGGTTTCTTCGGCCGCCAAGGCGGCTTCCTTGTGCACCAGGAAGCTGGCGTAGTCGCCGTTCCAGTCGATCAGGCCGCCACGGTCCAGCTCGAGGATGCGCGTGGCCAGGCTCTGCAGGAATGCACGGTCGTGCGTGATAAACAGCACGGCGCCCTGGAAGTCCTTGATGGCCTCTTCAAGCCAGGCGATGGCGCCGATGTCCAGGTGGTTGGTCGGTTCGTCGAGCAGCAGCAGGTCCGGCTCGGACACCAGCGCCTGGGCCAGCAGCACGCGACGACGCCAGCCGCCGGACAATTCGGCGAGGGTCTTGTCGGCCGGCAGTTGCAGACGGCTCAGGGTGCTGTCCACCAGTTGCTGCAAGCGCCAGCCATCACGGGCTTCGAGGTCTTGCTGAACGTGCATCAGTTTGTCCAGGTCTTCTTCGGTGACGCAGTTCTGTGCCAGGTGATGGTATTGCGCGAGCAACTCGCCTACGCCGTCCAGGCCTTCGGCTACCACGTCGAACACTGTCCGTCCGTCGGCCACCGGCAATTCTTGCGGCAATTCGCCGATCTTGAGGCCCGGGGCACGCCAGACAGAGCCGTCATCGGGCTTCTGGTCGCCTTTTACCAGCTTCATCATGCTGGACTTGCCGGTGCCGTTGCGGCCGATGATGCACACCCGCTCACCACGGGCGATCTGCCAGGACACCTTGTCCAACAACGGCATGGCGCCGAAAGCAAGGGACACATCGCTGAATTTGAGCAGGGTCATACGCTTCTCCAAAAACTGGGCGCGCATTCTACCTGAGTTGAAGGTGGGATGCGGTCGGGATTTTCTGTATAGACACGTTCTGTAGGACATTTCCGGCGAACTTGAACGAACCAGCCGGCAAAGCTTTCGCGGGCCGCTGGCAAAAGGCTAAGCTAGGGGCAATCAGTGTCGGCGGTGCCGGTGCTAGTCGTGATTTCTCTGCACGGACGTCTCATGCGCAGTCGCCTTTTCAACTTTTTGTCTTGTCTGCTCCTTTCCGCCACTGCCGTTCAATCCGCCCAGGCGGTGGATCTCACCACTCAACGCCAGTATTACGATCAAGCCAAACGCGCCCTGGCCAAGGGCGACACCGGCCCGTACATGCAATACAGCCAGGCCCTGGCCGACTACCCGCTCACGCCCTATCTGGCCTATGACGAACTGACCGCGCGCCTGAAAACCGCAAGTAACGAGGAAATCGAACAATTCCTCGCCAAACACGGCGACCTGCCCCAGGCCAACTGGATGAAACTGCGTTGGCTGCGCTGGCTGGCCGAACGCGGCGATTGGCAGACTTTTGAAAAGTACTACGACACCAAGCTCAATTTCGTCGAGCTGGACTGCCTGCATGGCCAATACCAGCTCAGCCACAACCTGAAGGCCGAAGGCTACAAGACCGCCGAAAAACTGTGGATGACCGGCAAATCCCAGCCAGCCGCCTGTGACGTCACGTTTGGCCAATGGGCCGCTGCCGGCCAACTCACCGAGCAGAAGATCTGGGACCGCGCCAAGCTCGCCGCCGAAGCGCGTAACTACGCGCTGGCCAACAGCCTGGTCAAAACCCTGCCGACTCTTGGCGCCCAGGGCCGCCTGATGGTGGATGTGGCACAGAAGCCAGACATGCTCAGCGACCCGTCACGCTTCCAGCCGGCCACCGAGGCCATGTCTGACGCCGTGGGCCTGGGCCTGCGTCGCCTGGCGCGCCAGGATCCGGACAAAGCCATGTCGCTGCTCGATGGCTACGCCAGCAGCATGCACTTCTCCCGTGACGAAAAGGTGTCGATTGCCCGCGAGATCGGCTTGACCCTGGCCAAGCGCTTCGACCCGCGCGCGCTGGAGGTCATGACCAAGTACGACCCAGAGTTGCGCGACAATACGGTTTCAGAGTGGCGTCTGCGCCTGCTGTTGCGCCTGGCGCGCTGGGAAGACGCCTACCAGTTGACCCGCAAACTCCCACAGGACCTGGCCACCACCAACCGTTGGCGCTACTGGCAGGCACGCAGCCTGGAGCTGGCCGAGCCGAAGAACCCGCAAGCCTTGGTCCTGTACAAAAACGTGGCCAAGGAGCGGGACTTCTACGGTTTCCTCGCCGCTGACCGCTCCAAATCTCCTTACCAGTTGAACAACAAGCCGCTGGTGATGAGCCAGGCGCTGGTCAACAAGGTGCGCAATACCCCTGGGGTGCGGCGTGCCCTGGAATTCTACGCCCGTGGCCAGATCGTCGACGGTCGCCGTGAGTGGTACCACGTCAGCCGTCATTTCAACCGTGACGAGATGGTCGCCCAGGCCAAGTTGGCCTACGACATGAAGTGGTACTTTCCGGCCATCCGCACCATCAGCCAGGCGCAGTACTGGGACGATCTGGACATCCGCTTCCCGATGGCCCACCGCGACACCCTGGTGCGCGAAGCCAAGGTACGTGGCCTGCACTCCAGCTGGATCTTTGCCATCACCCGTCAGGAAAGCGCGTTCATGGACGATGCCCGCTCCGGCGTCGGCGCCAGCGGCCTGATGCAACTGATGCCCGGCACCGCCAAGGAAACTGCACGCAAGTTCAGCATCCCCCTGGCCTCCCCGGCCCAGGTGCTGGACCCGGATAAAAATATCCAGCTCGGCGCTGCTTACCTGAGCCAGGTTCACAGCCAGTTCAACGGCAACCGCGTGCTAGCCTCCGCTGCCTACAACGCCGGCCCAGGCCGCGTGCGCCAATGGCTGCGCGGCGCAGACCACCTCAGTTTCGACGTATGGGTGGAAAGCATCCCCTTCGACGAAACCCGCCAGTATGTGCAGAACGTGCTGTCTTATTCGGTGATCTACGGGCAGAAGCTCAACTCACCGCAGCCGTTGGTGGATTGGCATGAGCGGTACTTCGACGACCAGTAGGAGCGAGCTTGCTCGCGAAGAACGTCAACGCTAACGCGTGCTTCCTGGATAAACGCGGCGCCTGTGAGTTTTTCGCGAGCAAGCTCGCTCCTACAGAGGTTTCATTGCCCGCATCGAAAGATGCGGGCATTTTTTATGGGCGCTGATTCACCTGTTCATCTCCATCACTGAACTGCAACGCCGCCAACCGCGCATACAGCGGATTGCTCGCAATCAACTGCTGATGCGTGCCCACCGCCACCAGCTTTCCCTGGTCCATCACCGCAATGCGGTCGGCATTCTTCACCGTGGCCAAACGGTGGGCGATCACCAGCGTGGTGCGCCCCTGCATTAGCTGCGGCAGCGCTTGCTGGATAAGGTGTTCACTCTGGGCATCGAGGGCGCTGGTGGCTTCGTCCAGCAGCAGGATCGGCGCGTCGACCAGCAAGGCGCGCGCGATGGCCAGGCGTTGGCGCTGGCCGCCGGAGAGGCCCTGGCCACTTTCACCTAAATGGGTCTGGTAGCCGTCGGGCATTTTCAGGATGAAGTCGTGGGCGTGGGCGATTCGGGCGGCGGCTTCCACCTGGGCGGTGGTGGCGGACGGGTTGCCGTAGCGGATGTTGTCCTCGACGCTGCCGAAGAACAAAGCCGGGCTCTGGGACACCAGAGCGAAATGGCGCCGCAGGTCTAACGGGTCAAGCTCGGTCAGCGGCTGGCCTTCGAGCAGGATGCGGCCTTGCTGGGGGTCGTAGAAGCGCAGCAGCAGATCGAAAATCGTCGACTTGCCCGCACCGGACGGCCCTACCAAGGCCAGGGTTTCGCCCGGGTTGATGGTCAGGTTCAAGCCATCGATGGCGTAGCTGTCCGGTCGCGAAGGATAGGAAAAGCGTAGGTCCTGCAGTTCCATGCGGCCACTGACCCGTTCCGGCAAACGTACGCCGCCAGTGGCCGGCGCCTGGATCTCGTTGCCTGACTGCAACAGCTCACCGATACGCTCGGCTGCACCAAAGGCACGCTGCAACTCGCCAAGCACTTCGCTCAGGGTGCCGACGGCGCTGCCGACAATCAGGCTGTAGAACACGAACGCCGCCAGCTCACCGCCGGAAATGCGTCCGCTGATCACGTCCATGCCGCCCACCCACAGCATCACGCCTACCGCGCCGAGCACCAGCATGATCACCAGGGTGATCAGCCAGGAACGCTGCAAGATGCGTTTACGTGCCGTGACAAAGGCGTCCTCGACGGTAACGGCGAAGCGCTGTTCGTCCTGCACCTGATGGTTATAGGCCTGCACGGTCTTGATCTGGCCCAGCGTCTCGGCGACATAGCTGCCGACGTCCGCGATACGGTCCTGGCTCAAACGCGACAGGCTGCGCACCCGGCCCCCGAAGATCAGAATCGGCGCCAGCACCAGCGGCAACGCCACCACCACGATGCTGGTGAGCTTGGGGTTAGTGATAAACAGCAACACGATGCCGCCGATCACCATCAGGGCGTTGCGCAAAAACAGCGACAGTGATGAGCCGATCACCGATTGCAGCAAGGTGGTGTCGGTGGTCAGCCGCGACTGGATTTCCGAGCTGCGGTTGTTCTCGTAGAAGCCTGGGTGCAGGTAGATCAGGTGATTGAACACCTGCCGGCGAATATCGGCCACCACCCGCTCGCCAATCCACGACACCAGGTAAAACCGCGTGAAGGTGCCCACGGCCAGGCCGAGCACCAGCAGCATGAACAGGCCTATAGACTGGTTGAGCAGATGCGGCGACTGGGTCATGAAGCCCTGGTCCACCAACAGGCGTATGCCCTGCCCCATGGACAAGGTGATGCCAGCGGTGACGATCAGCGCCAGCAGTGCGCCAAGCGCCTGCCAGCGGTAGGGCGCGATAAAGCGGCTGGCCAGGCGAATCGCACGGCGTTGACGGATTGAGAACATGGAAGGATCACCAATGGAGAGTCTATACATCAACATTGGGGGAACTTGCACAAATAACAATGAGTCAGGTTAATTATGCCCACCGATGCAGGCCGCTAGAGGCTATCGGTCTAAGACTCATCTGGAAATATGTACCGGTTTCTGGTGGACTGGGTGTTCGAACCGACGAGCGTGTAAGGAGTTGTAACAGCGCGTTCATGTGGGGGAATTAAAGTAGGTACACAACCTGATGAGGAGACAGGCCATGACCTTGCAAAATAGCAGCGACGCCAAGATTGAAGTGATCCGCCAGCCGCAGCAGCTGCCTTGCTCGTATATCGATGCCAAGGGCCGGGAAGTGCAGATTACCGAAGAAATGATCCAGCAAGCCTGCAGCGAGCTGGAACAGCGACTGGTCAAGCCTGCCCAGCAAGGCTGAAGCGCCCACGCTCTTTCAAACCCGGCCCAAGTGGCCGGGTTTTTTGTGCCCCCTGTAGGAGCGAGCTTGCTCGCGAAAAACCTGAGGGCGCCGCGTTAAATCAGAAACGCTGCGCTATCGTTGACGTTTTTCGCGAGCAAGCTCGCTCCTACAGTTATAGGTGTTCGGCACCCAGAGCAGTCACGATCTGTGACAGCACCGCCGACTCCCCCTTGATGCGCACCTTCAAGCCATCGATCTCGCGACGCTCCGGATAGTGCTTGCGCAGCAGGTCGAAGGCTTGGCGCTGTTCCTGCACGGTGCCCACCAGGCTGCGGCGGAAATCCGCGTCGTCACGGCGTGGGTCGTACACACTGCGGCACAAGGTCGCCAGCGCCCAGGCCGGGTCAGTCTCAGGATGCAGGTGCATCTCGGCCAGCCAGGGGGCCGGTAGCAAATCACTTAAGTGAATACTCGGTTCCTGGCCCAGGTGCGCGCACAGCGCCTGGTAAATCTGCGCGGTGCCGCGCTGCTTGCCATCGAGGCTGTAGCCGGCAATATGCGGCGTGGCCAGCACGCACAGGTCAGCCAGGTCGACGTCCACCTCGGGCTCGCCTTCCCACACGTCCAGCACCGCTTGCAGGTCTTCGCGCGCCAGCAACACCTCGCGCAGCGCGGCGTTATCCACCACCGCACCCCGGCTGGCGTTGATCAGCCAGGTGCCCGGCTTGAGCTGTGCCAGGCGCTGGCGATCAAACAGGTGCCAGGTCGAACCGTTGCCGGACTTGATCAGCGGCGTATGCAAGCTGATCACGTCACATTGCTCGATGATCTGCTGCAGGCTGACGTAATCACTGCCCTCGGTAATCTGGCGCGGCGGATCGCACACCAACACATTCCAACCCAGGCCCTGGAGCACCTTGACCAAGCGCCCGCCGACTTCACCCGCGCCGACGATGCCGTAGGTACGCTGCTTGAGGTCAGCGCCTTCGATTTCAGCCAGGGTCTGCAAGCTGCCAAGCACGTGGTCCACCACCCCACGCGCATTGCAGCCGGGCGCGCTGGACCACTGGATACCCGCTTGCTTGAAGTAGTCGAGGTCCAGGTGGTCGGTGCCGATGGTGCAGGTGCCGACAAAGCGCACGTTACTGCCCTCAAGCAAGGCACGGTTGACGTTGGTCACCGAGCGCACCAGCAGTACATCGGCCTGCTCGACGGTGGCGCGGTCGATGGAACGGCCGGGCACGCGGCGAATCTCGCCAAACCCTTCGAAGAATGCATCGAGCAGCGGGATATTTTCGTCGGCAACAATCAGCATGGCAGGCTCCTTTGGCGGATTGGCAGTGTACAGAAGATCCTGTGTGGGAGCTGGCTTGCCTGCGATTGCATCGACCCGGTTTGCCTGATGGACCGAGGTGCCCGCATCGCAGGCAAGCCAGCTCCCACAGGGGTCAGCGCTGGCCTGGGCGCATCGCTTACAAATCCCTAACACAGGTTTTTTCCTGACCGCTGCGTCAACGCGTAGAATCCGCCGTCCTTGCGACTGCCTTTTTATTGGACACCTGTACGTGA
The DNA here is from genome assembly GCF_016405475.1 of Pseudomonas sp. MF6767. Lineage (NCBI taxonomy): Bacteria > Pseudomonadati > Pseudomonadota > Gammaproteobacteria > Pseudomonadales > Pseudomonadaceae > Pseudomonas > Pseudomonas sp. MF6767. Next base: position 88,316 of record NZ_JAEKCY010000015.1, read on the forward strand.
ACACTGCCACCGCTCCCCTCTCCCGCCCCGCCCGCATCAGCCGGGAAGTGCGCGGCCTGCTGACGCTGGCCTTGCCGATCATGATCGGCCAACTGGCCACCACCGCGATGAGCTTCGTCGACGCGGTGATGGCCGGGCGCGTGAGCCCGCAGGACCTGGCGGCGGTGGGCCTGGGTAATTCGATCTGGATCCCGGTGTACCTGTTGATGACCGGCACTCTGCTTGCCACCACGCCGAAAGTCGCCCAGCGCTACGGTGCGGGCCAGTTCAGCGAGATCGGGCCCTTGGTGCGTCAGTCATTGTGGCTGGCCGTCGTGGTTGGCATCGCAGGGGCGCTGTTGTTGCTATGCGCCGAGCCGATCCTGCATGCGATGAAGGTCGAACCCGACTTGATCGAGCCGTCCATGGGCTACCTGCATGGCATCGCCGCCGGTATGCCGGCGGTGGCGTTGTACTACGTGTTTCGCTGTTTCAGTGACGGCCTGGGCCGCACACGGCCGAGCATGGTCATGGGCTTGTGCGGCTTGGCGCTGAATATTCCGCTGAACTACATCTTCATCTACGGCCACTTGGGCGTACCGGCCATGGGCGGCGTGGGTTGTGGCTGGGCTACCGCGATTGCGATGTGGGTGATGATGATCGGCCTGGCCATCTGGACGCGCTGGGGCGCGGCCTATCAAAGCAGCGAATTGTTCAAGCGCTTCGACTGGCCGCAGTGGGCGGTGATCAAGCGCGTGTTGGGCATTGGCCTGCCGATAGGCGTGGCGATCTTTGCCGAATCGAGTATTTTTGCGGTGATCGCCTTGTTGATCGGCAGCCTGGGCGCCACGGTGGTCTCCGGTCACCAGATCGCGCTGAACGTCAGCTCCCTGGTGTTCATGATCCCCTATTCCCTGAGCATGGCCGTCACCGTGCGCGTCGGCCAGGCGCTGGGGCGCGGCGAACCTCGGGAAGCACGCTTCGCCGCCGGCGTCGGCATGGGCACCGCACTGGCGTATGCCTGCTTTTCCTGCAGCTTGATGCTGTTGTTTCGCGAGCAGATTGCAGCGATCTACACCCCCGACCCGGTAGTGATCCACCTGGCGTCGATGCTGATCGTGTTCTCGGCGCTGTTCCAGTTCTCTGACTCGATCCAGGTCACCGCCGCCGGCGCATTGCGCGGCTACCAGGACACCCGGGTGACCATGGTGCTGACCTTGTTCGCCTATTGGGGCGTGGGCCTGCCGGTAGGTTACGCCCTGGGCCTGACAAACTGGCTCGGCGAGCCCAGCGGCCCGAGCGGTTTATGGCAAGGGCTGATCGTGGGCTTGAGCTGTGCGGCGGGGATGTTGGTGGTGCGCCTGGCGCGCAGTGCACGCCGACGCATTCGGGCCGAAAAGGCGCAGGCTTAATCGGCTTTCTTGCGGATCCAGTACAGGTAGGTGCCAGCATCTTCCCGCTGATCCACCAGTTCATGGTCGAGAAACACGCAGAACTTGGGGATATCGCGACGGGTCGACGGGTCGGTCGCGATGACCTTGAGCAGGCCGCCCGCCGGCAGGTCGCGGATGTGCTGGTGCAGCATCATCACGGGTTCCGGGCAGTTGAGGCCGGTGGCGTCGAGGGTGCCGTCGACAGGCTGTTCAAGACTCATACTTCACTCCTAAAACTGGCGCCGCTCAACAATGTGGGAGCGGGCTTGCCCGCGATGACGGGGGCACATTCAACATAAACTTCGACTGTAATACCGCTTTCGCAGGCAAGCCAGCTCCCACATTTAATATCAGCGGCCTTTGGATTTCTTTACGTCTACCAGGCGGCGCAGGTGACAGGTCACCTCTTCGCGGTCGTGGTAGAGCTGCTTGCAGCCGATCTCCACACGAATGCCGCGCGCCTTGAAGCCCTCTTCGATGCGCTCCAGCAGACGCTTCACCTCGGCGTAACGCTGCTTCATCGGCAACTTCAGGTTCACCACCGCCTCGCGGCAATGCCCTTCGCCAATCCAGGTTTCCAAGAGTGCCGCGTTGCGCGCAGGTTTCTCGACGATATCGCAGACCATCCAGTCCACCGGCTGCTTGGGCACGAAGGTGAAGCCGTCGGCCATCAGGTGTTGCACCAGGCCGGTGTCCATCAGGCTTTCGGCCATGGGGCCATTGTCGATGGCGGTCACCAGCATGCCACGGTTGACCAGTTGCCAGGTCCAGCCGCCCGGTGCTGCGCCGAGGTCGACGCCGGTCATGTCGCCGTGCAGGCGTTCGTCCCACTGGTCACGGGGGATGAAGTGGTGCCAGGCCTCTTCCAGCTTGAGGGTCGAGCGGCTGGGCGCATCACGCGGAAACTTGAGGCGCGGGATGCCCATGGGCCACATCGCCGAGTTGTTCGACTCGGCCAGGCCCATGAACACTTCGCGGCCGCTCTTGAAGGTCAGCAGCAGGCGCGGCTTGCTCGGGTCGTCCACCAGCTTGCCGGCGTTAAGCAGGGCTTTGCGCAGGTGCACTTCGAATTTCTTGCAGAAGTTCGACAGTTCCTTGCCGTCATTGGTGTCGACCATCTCCAGCCACAAGCTACCGCACAGCGGAAACTCGCGCAGGTGGGCGAGGATCACGCTGATGCGGTCGGTTTCCGGCAGGTCGATAAACACCCCGCGCGCCCACTGCCTGGGGAAGATCAGCTCGGCAAAGCGCTGGCCGTGCATCAGGCGCTGGGCGCCGTCTTCTTCGGTGCAGACAAATTCGGCGCAGGCGCTGCCGGTCTTGGCCTTGGCGTAGCCGGAAACGTTCAGGCGCGCGGCGTGCTCCGCGATCTCGGAACAGACTTCGCCTTCAAAACCCGAGCGGCAGTGCATAAAAAGGGTGTTCATTGAATCTCCTGGTGAATCAACCGGCGTTGCGCTATCGCAATACCTGTCATGAAAACGCGCGCATGAAAGCCGAGTTCGGAACCTTGGACTCAGCGATAGAGTCCAGTTATTAGCCTGCTAATGAAAACAGCGCTAACGTGATAGCTCTGTTCGTCCCGTCAGGTCCGTAGCCGTGCGGACCATAAGGAGTCATGTAATGTCATCCCTTGATAGCCTGAGAACCCTTAAGACACTGCAAATAGACAGCAAAACCTACCACTACTTCAGCCTGCCCGAAGCCGCCAAGAGCCTGGGTGACCTGGACAAGCTGCCGATGTCCCTCAAGGTGCTGCTGGAAAACCTGCTGCGCTGGGAAGACGCCAAGACCGTCACCGGCACCGACCTCAAGGCCATCGCCGCCTGGCTCAAAGAACGCCAGTCCGACCGCGAGATCCAGTACCGCCCCGCTCGCGTGCTGATGCAAGACTTTACCGGGGTACCCGCCGTGGTCGACCTGGCCGCCATGCGCGCTGCCGTGGCCAAGGCCGGGGGTGACCCACAGCGCATCAACCCGCTGTCACCGGTGGATCTGGTGATTGACCACTCGGTGATGGTCGACAAGTTTGGCAGCACCAGCGCCTTCGAGCAGAACGTCGATATCGAGATGCAGCGCAACGGCGAACGCTACGCCTTCCTGCGCTGGGGCCAGAGCGCCTTCGACAACTTCAGCGTGGTACCACCGGGTACCGGCATCTGCCACCAGGTCAACCTCGAATACCTGGGCCGCACCGTATGGACCAAAGAGGAAGACGGCCGCACCTACGCCTTCCCCGACACCCTGGTAGGCACCGACTCCCACACCACCATGATCAACGGCCTCGGCGTATTGGGCTGGGGCGTGGGCGGGATCGAAGCCGAGGCGGCGATGCTTGGCCAGCCGGTGTCGATGCTGATCCCGGAAGTGATCGGCTTCAAGCTCACCGGCAAGCTCAAGGAAGGCATTACCGCCACCGACCTGGTGCTGACCGTCACGCAAATGCTGCGCAAGAAAGGCGTGGTGGGCAAGTTCGTGGAGTTCTACGGCGACGGGCTGGCCGATTTGCCCCTGGCCGACCGCGCGACCATCGCCAACATGGCACCGGAATATGGCGCGACCTGTGGCTTTTTCCCGGTGGATGAGGTGACCCTGGACTACCTGCGCCTGTCCGGCCGCCCGGCTGAGACGGTCAAGCTGGTGGAAGCCTATACCAAGGCCCAGGGCCTGTGGCGCAACGCCGGCCAGGAGCCGGTCTTCACCGATACCCTGGCCCTGGACATGGGCACTGTCGAGGCCAGCCTTGCCGGGCCCAAACGCCCCCAGGACCGCGTCGCCCTGCCGAATGTAGGCCAAGCGTTCAGCGATTTTCTCGACCTGCAATTCAAGCCCACCAGCAAAGAAGAAGGCCGCCTGGAAAGCGAAGGCGGAGGCGGCGTTGCCGTGGGCAATGCCGACCTGGTCGGCGAGGCGGATTATGAATACGAAGGTAACACCTATCGCCTGAAAAACGGCGCGGTGGTGATCGCCGCGATTACCTCCTGCACCAACACTTCCAACCCCAGCGTGATGATGGCGGCCGGGCTGGTGGCGAAAAAAGCCGTGGAAAAAGGCCTGACCCGCAAGCCCTGGGTGAAAAGCTCCCTGGCGCCGGGCTCCAAAGTGGTCACCGACTACTACAAGGCTGCGGGCCTCACCCAGTACCTGGACAAGCTTGGCTTCGACCTGGTGGGCTACGGCTGCACCACCTGTATCGGCAACTCCGGCCCCCTGCCCGAGCCGATCGAAAAAGCCATCCAGAAGGCCGACCTCACCGTGGCCTCGGTGCTGTCCGGCAACCGTAACTTCGAAGGCCGCGTGCACCCACTGGTGAAAACCAATTGGCTGGCCTCGCCACCCCTGGTCGTCGCCTACGCGCTGGCCGGTACCGTGCGCATCGACATCAGCAGCGAGCCGCTGGGCAATGACCAGCAGGGTAATCCGGTGTACCTCAAGGACATCTGGCCCAGCAGCCAGGAAATCGCCGAAGCGGTGGCCCAAGTCAGCACCAGCATGTTCCACAAGGAATATGCCGAAGTGTTTGCCGGCGACGAGCAATGGCAAGCCATTGAAGTACCGCAGGCAGCCACCTACGTATGGCAGCAGGATTCCACCTACATCCAGCACCCGCCGTTCTTCGACGACATTGCTGGCCCGCTGCCGGTGATCGAGGACGTCAAGGGCGCCAACGTGCTGGCCCTGCTGGGGGACTCGGTAACCACCGACCACATCTCCCCTGCCGGCAATATCAAGGCCGACAGCCCGGCCGGGCGCTACCTGCGCGAACAGGGCGTGGAGCCGCGTGACTTCAACTCCTACGGCTCACGCCGGGGCAACCATGAAGTGATGATGCGCGGCACCTTCGCCAATATCCGTATCCGCAATGAAATGCTCGGCGGCGAAGAAGGCGGTAACACGCTGTATATCCCTACGGGCGAGAAAATGGCGATCTACGATGCCGCCATGAAGTACCAGGCCTCGGGCACACCGCTGGTGGTGATCGCCGGCCAGGAATACGGCACCGGCTCCAGCCGCGACTGGGCAGCCAAGGGCACCAACCTGCTGGGGGTCAAGGCAGTGATCGCCGAGAGCTTCGAGCGTATCCACCGCTCCAACCTGGTAGGCATGGGCGTGTTGCCGTTGCAGTTCAAGCTGGATCAGAACCGCAAGACACTCAAGCTCACCGGCAAGGAGAAGATCGATATCCTCGGACTGACAGCTGCCGAGATCGAGCCGCGAATGAACCTGACGTTGGTGATCACTCGGGAGGATGGCAGCAGCGAGAAGGTTGAGGTGCTGTGCCGGATTGATACCTTGAATGAAGTGGAGTACTTCAAGGCCGGTGGGATTCTGCACTACGTGCTGCGCCAGTTGATCGCCTCTTAAGAGCAACGCAGATCAAAGGTGGGAGCTGGCTTGCCTGCGAAAGCGGTGGGTCAGCCAACATTTTTATAGCTGATACTCCGCCATCGCAGGCAAGCCAGCTCCCACAGTCTTGATCACATTCCAGGCATGAAAAAGGCGCTGTATCTTTCGATACAGCGCCTTTTTACGGTGTGCGGTTTAGCCGAACAGCCACTTCCAGAGCAGCACCAGCACCACCACCGCCAGCACCGGCCGCGCAATGCGGTAGGCTTTGGGATGCTTGCGCTTCCACTGTTTGACCTGGCCGCTGAACTTGTCGCTGAAGGTCTTGCTCCAGGCGTACGCCTGGTTGATGCCGCCCACGCGCTCGTCATCGAGGTTCTGCGGTGCGGTTGCGCGGCCCAGTTGCTTGCTGACCCAGCGGTTGATGCGGGTCATCACGCGGTTGCTCAATGGCCGCTCGATGTCGCAGAACAGGATCACACGGGTCTGTTCGGTTTCGTTTTTCACCCAGTGCACGTAGGTTTCATCGAACATCACGTCTTCACCGTCGCGCCAGGCGTAGACCTGGCCGTCGACGAAGATACGGCAGTCGTCGGAGTTCGGCGTGGACAGCCCCAGGTGATAACGCAGGGAACCGGCAAACGGGTCGCGATGCGGGTTGAGGTGACTGCCGCCCGGCAACAGCGCAAACATCGCGCCCTTGACGTTAGGGATGCTGCTCACCAACGCCACGGTCTTGGGGCACAGCGCCTCGGCCGATGGCAGCGGTTTGTCGTACCACTTGAGGTAGAAACGCTTCCAGCCCTTCTTGAAAAACGAACCGAAACCGGCGTCGTTGTTCTTTTCGGCGGCGCGGATATAGCCCTCGTCGAACAGGTGCATGGCCTCTTCGCGGATCACTTCCCAGTTGTCCTTGAGCACATCCAGTTCCGGGAACTTGCTGCGGTCCAGGTAGGGCTTGGACGGCACCGCGGAAAACAGGTACATCAGGGCGTTATATGGGGCAAACAGCGCCGAATGGTTGACGAACTGACGCAACATCGGCAAACGGGCCTTGCCACGCAGGTGCACATACAGCGTGCTGCCGATGAACAGCAGCAACACCGACAGTTTGGCGGCCAAAGAAAAGGTCATGCAGCAACTCCTGGAAATAAGCGCCTGGCCAGCAAATTTCCGTCAATGGGAAACCAGACGTAACAGCCGGCCATGATAAACACTTGAGCCATTATGCAGAAGGCCCAGACCGACCGGGTGACATACATCAACCTTGTGGCGAGGGAGCTTGCTCCCGCTGGAGTGCGAAGCGCTCCCAGAATAATGGGGCCGCTGCGCAACCCAGCGGGAGCAAGCTCCCTCGCCACAGGGTTGCCCTTAAGATCAGGCCTGGTTTTCCTGCTCGGTAAACAAATCGCTGAACAACATGCTCGACAGGTAGCGCTCACCGGAGTCCGGCAAGATCACCACAATAGTCTTGCCCTGCATCTCCGGCTTCTCGGCCAGGCGCACGGCCACGGCCATGGCGGCGCCACAGGAGATCCCGCACAAGATGCCTTCTTCCAGCATCAAGCGTCGGGCCATGGCCTTGGACTCTTCGTCGGTCGCCAGTTCCACGCGGTCGACCATCGACAGGTCGAGGTTTTTCGGCACAAAACCGGCACCGATACCCTGGATCTTGTGCGGGCTGGGCTTGATCTCTTCACCCGCCAAGGCCTGGGTGATCACCGGGGAAACCATGGGTTCCACGGCCACCGACAGAATCGGCTTGCCCGCCGTGTTCTTGATATAGCGTGATACCCCGGTGATCGTGCCGCCGGTCCCCACGCCTGCCACCAGCACGTCCACGGCGCCATCGGTGTCGTTCCAGATTTCCGGGCCGGTGGTTTTCTCGTGGATCGCAGGGTTTGCCGGGTTATCGAACTGGGCCGGCATAAAGTAGGTGGCCGGGTCGCTGGCGACGATCTCGGCAGCCTTGTCGATGGCGCCCTTCATGCCCTTGGCCGGCTCGGTCAGCACCAGTTCGGCGCCGAGAGCCTTGAGCACTTTACGGCGCTCAAGGCTCATGGACGACGGCATGGTCAGCAGCAATTTGTAGCCACGGGCGGCGGCGACAAACGCCAGGCCGATACCGGTGTTGCCCGAAGTCGGCTCAACAATGGTCATGCCCGGCTTGAGCTTGCCGCTGCTTTCCGCATCCCAGACCATGCTGGCGCCAATGCGACACTTGACCGAATAACTCGGGTTGCGCCCTTCGATCTTGGCCAGGATCGTCACGCCACGCGGTGCGATGCGGTTGATCTGAACCAGAGGCGTATTACCGATGGAGTGCGCGTTGTCTGCGAAGATGCGGCTCATGGCGATTCCTGTTGTCGAGACTTTGGGAAAGGCCCCAAGGGTATGCCTCGTGCTCCCAAGCGTCCAGAAGGAGGAACGTTGCGACGATCAGAACAGTCAATCCCCTACAAGCTAGGAGAACTGCCCTATGAAACGTCGCTACAGTTGGCCGTTAGGGACAATCGCCGCTCTGGTGCTGGTCCTGATTGCCGTGCACATCGCGCTGCCCTACCTGGTGCGCAACTACCTGAACGACAAACTCGCCAACATGGGCGATTACCGTGGCGAGATTGCCGATGTGGACCTTGCGCTATGGCGCGGCGCATACCGGATCAACGGCCTGCAAATCGTCAAGGTGGACGGCAAGGTCCCGGTGCCGTTCGTCAAGGCGCCGCTGATCGAGTTCGCAGTGAGCTGGCATTCGCTGTGGTACGACCATGCCGTCGTGGCCGAAGGACATTTTGTGCGCCCGCAGATCAACTTCGTCGACGGCGGGGCCAACAAACAGGCGTCCCAGACCGGTAAGGGCACCGACTGGCAGGAACAACTGCGCAAGCTGCTGCCGATTACCCTCAATGAAGTGCGCATCGAAGACGGCGAGATCGCCTTCCATAACTTCAGCTCCAAGCCCCAGGTGAATATCAACGCCACTGCGGTCAACGCCAGCTTTTATAACCTGACCAATGTGGTGGATGTCAAAGGCAAGCGCGATGCACGCTTTGAAGGCAAGGCACTGCTGCAAGGCCAGGCGCCTCTAGAAGCCAACGCCACCTTTGACCCGCTGAGCGATTTCGAAGAGTTCGAGTTCCGCTTCCGCGCCCGCGACCTGCAACTAAAACGCATGAATGACTTCGCCTCTGCCTATGGCAAGTTCGACTTCAAGGCTGGCACGGGCGATGTGGTGATCGAAGCCCAGGCTGAAAATGGCCGGCTCACCGGCTACATCAAGCCGCTGCTGCGCGATGTGGAGGTGTTCGACTGGCAACAAGACGTTGAAAACCAGGACAAGAATATCTTCCGTTCGATCTGGGAAGCCGTGGTGGGCGCCAGCGAAACCGTGCTGAAAAACCAGCGTAAAAACCAGTTCGCCACCCGTGTAGAGCTGAGCGGTAGCGTGCATCAGCAAAATGTCAGTGCGTTTTCTGCGGTGATCGCGATTCTGCGCAATGGGTTCATCCAGGCGTTCAATGCTCGTTACGAACAGCCCAAGCCCAGCGCTGATTAACCTTGTGGGAGCTGGCTTGCCTGCGATGGCGGTGGGTCAGCCAACTCATCTGTCACTGATACACCGTCATCGCAGGCAAGCCAGCTCCCACACTTCCTGCATGGGCCAGGGCTGATGTGACCCGCCATTCAGAGACTGAATGCCCCGTCTGCGTTCACAGTCGCCGGGGCTGCGCGGTATAGTCAGGCCATTGATGAATTCGAGGAATGACCGATGAAGTTCGAAGGCACCCAGGCCTATGTGGCTACCGATGACCTGAAACTGGCCGTCAACGCCGCCATCACCCTGGAGCGGCCGCTGCTGGTCAAGGGCGAACCGGGCACCGGCAAGACCATGCTTGCCGAGCAACTGGCCGAATCCTTCGGCGCCAGGTTGATTACCTGGCACATCAAGTCCACCACCAAGGCGCACCAGGGCCTGTACGAGTACGACGCGGTCAGCCGCCTGCGCGACTCGCAACTGGGCGTGGACAAGGTGCACGACGTGCGTAACTACCTGAAGAAGGGCAAGCTGTGGGAGGCCTTCGAGTCCGAAGAGCGGGTCATCTTGCTGATCGATGAAATCGACAAGGCCGACATCGAGTTCCCCAACGACCTGCTGCAAGAACTCGACAAAATGGAGTTCTACGTCTACGAAATCGACGAGACCATCAAGGCCAAGAAGCGCCCGATCATCATCATTACCTCCAACAACGAAAAAGAGCTGCCGGACGCGTTCCTGCGCCGCTGCTTCTTCCACTACATCGCCTTCCCCGACCGCACCACCCTGCAAAAGATCGTGGACGTGCACTACCCAGACATCAAGAAAGACCTGGTCAGCGAAGCGCTGGACGTGTTCTTCGATGTGCGCAAGGTGCCGGGCCTGAAGAAAAAACCTTCCACCTCCGAGCTGGTCGACTGGCTCAAGCTGCTGATGGCCGACAATATTGGCGAAGCGGTGCTGCGCGAGCGCGACCCGACCAAGGCCATCCCTCCCCTGGCTGGCGCCCTGGTGAAGAACGAGCAAGACGTGCAGTTGCTGGAGCGTCTGGCGTTCATGAGCCGTCGCGGTAATCGCTGATGCTGCTCAACCTGTTCAACGAAATGCGTGCCGCCAAGGTACCGGTGTCGGTGCGCGAGCTGCTCGACCTGATCAACGCGCTCAAACAGCGCGTGACCTTCGCCGACATGGACGAGTTCTACTACCTGGCCCGGGCGATCCTGGTCAAGGACGAGCGGCATTTCGACAAGTTCGACCGGGCCTTCGGCGCCTATTTCAAAGGCCTGGAAAAGTTCGACGACCACCTGCAGGCGCTGATCCCCGAAGAATGGCTACGCAAGGAATTCGAACGTTCCTTGAGCGATGAGGAACGCGCGCAGATCCAGTCCCTGGGTGGCCTCGACAAGCTGATCGAGGAGTTCAAGAAACGCCTGGAAGAACAGAAAGAACGCCACGCCGGTGGCAACAAGTGGATCGGCACCGGCGGCACCAGCCCCTTTGGTTCTGGCGGCTACAACCCTGAAGGCATTCGCGTCGGTGACGCCGGCAAGCGTCAGGGCAAGGCGGTGAAAGTCTGGGACCAGCGCGAGTACAAGAACCTCGACGACCAGGTGGAACTCGGCACGCGCAACATCAAGATCGCCTTGCGCCGCCTGCGCAAGTTTGCGCGCCAGGGCGCGGCCGAAGAGCTGGATATCGACGGCACCATTGACCACACCGCCCGCGATGCCGGCTTGCTGAATATCCAGATGCGCCCCGAACGGCGTAACACTATCAAGCTGTTGCTGCTGTTCGACATCGGCGGCTCGATGGATGCCCACGTGAAGATCTGCGAAGAGCTGTTCTCCGCGTGCAAGACCGAGTTCAAGCACCTGGAGTATTTCTACTTCCACAACTTCGTGTACGAATCGGTGTGGAAGAACAACCAGCGCCGTACTTCCGAACGCACCTCCACCCAGGACCTGCTGAACAAATACGGCGCCGACTACAAAGTGATTTTTATCGGCGATGCGGCCATGGCGCCCTATGAAATCACCCAGGCCGGTGGCAGCGTCGAGCATTGGAACGAGGAGCCCGGGTATGTGTGGATGCAGCGTTTCATGGCCAAGTACAAGAAGCTGATCTGGATTAACCCCTACCCGAAAGATACCTGGGGCTATACGGCGTCGACGGGGATTGTGCGGGAGTTGGTGGAGGATCAAATGTATCCGCTGACGCTGCGCGGGCTTGAAGAGGGCATGCGTTTTCTATCCAAGTGAACCCTGGCCTGTAGCCGATGCTAACGGCTACAGGCACGGCACTCAGCAGTGCTCGTTGTCGATCCAGGAAAACCTGAGAAAGAGCGCAGCGAACTGTTTGATCAGTTCAGAATCCTGGCGGTCTACTTTCCCGTCGTTGTTCACATCCTGATTGATCGAAACACTGGCCCCTTGACCATTCCCGTCGCTGTATACCGCCGCCGAATAGACGATGGTTTCATCTCGAGGGTCTCCCTCGCCCTGGTGGAAGTGCAGCCGTACCGTATCAGGAATCCCGTTGTCATCGAAGTCGCCGGCAAACACCTTCAGGTATTTGTCAAAGGGCTCATCGAGACTGAACCACTGGAAAGCCAGAAACAGCTGGGAAAACTCCAGTGCCATCTCCCGGTCAACCTTGTCGACAATGCCGTCTTGATTGAGATCATCCGCAATAATCCAGTCAAACTGGCCATCGTCAGTAATATCAAATGCCGTTGCCCGATGCACAAGCGCGGGGGTTTGGGCGGTGTCATAAAACTCCAGATAGACCACATCCGGAATATCGTTATCGAGTACATCCTGGGCATATATCTTCAAATAGCGCATAGCAAAGCCTGATAGTGAATAAGCCAATCAAGGCTTGCATGGCTGTGCGCTGGGGCAAAGACGACAAAATTCTGCAATGTCGTAGGACTCATCTTTAAAACCCACTTACGCTGAAAACCTGCGTAAATACTCTATGTGCTTCCGATGCGCTGTTTCCTGCACTACCGGGGCCAACCGGACTTTCTCCCCCGGCAAACACTGCGCCAGCCGCGCCAAGGATAAAGGTGTCAACGCGCCCAACCGCGGGTAACCGCCGATCGTCTGCCGGTCATTGAGCAACACAATCGGCTGCCCATCCGGGGGCACCTGGATCGCGCCCAACGGTATCCCTTCGGAAATCAACGACGGCCCCTGATACTGCAACGGCGTGCCGAGCAAACGCACGCCCATGCGGTCGGCACGGCTGTCCAGAGACCATTCGGCGTTGAAGGCATCAAACAGACTCTGCCCGCTGAACTGGCCTATCTGCGCGCCGATGATCACGTCCAGTGATGCACCGGATTGCACATCCGGGTTGACCAGCACCTTCATTGCACCGCCCGTACCGGAATAGGCCAACCGCCCGCCTTGGGCCAGTGCCTTGCCGCAACCGTCCACCCCGCCCAACGCTTCGCGCACGACCGTGGCACAACTGCCCAGTACAGTCTGCGCATCAAAGCCACCGGGCGCGGCCAGATAAGCGCGTGCCCCATTGCACGGCTGAGTGAAGCGCAGTCGCTGGCCCTTTTGCAGGATAAAACTGCGACCGGGGCTTATCGCCCGCTCATCGACATAGGCGCCCAGGTCCGCACCGGCCAAGGCCAGCAGGCAATAATCCTCGGCCTGTACGGTAAAGCCCCCCAGGGTAATTTCCACCACCGGGGCATCCAGGGCATTGCCCAAAAGCCAGTTGGCCCAGGACATCGACACCCAATCCAGCGCGCCGCCCTGGGTCACGCCCAGATGGCGTACACCAAAACGACCGGCGTCCTGCAACAGGCACAGTGGCGTGCTGGCCTCGATGATCAAGCGGCTCATACCTGCGCCTCCAGTGGCGTGTCGTCGCCACCCAAGTTGATGAATTCGGCGTGGCTGACCGAGGCGAAGCGCACCGTGTCGCCGGGCTGCATCAGGCTGTAGCCGTCGCGCTCACGGTCGAACAGTTTGGCCGGGGTGCGGCCGATCAGGTTCCAGCCGCCTGGGGACACCACCGGGTACGCGGCGGTTTGCCGTTCGGCGATGCCGACGCTGCCGGCGGCCACGCGTTTGCGCGGCGTGTTGAGGCGTGGGGTGGCGAGCACTTCGTCCACCAGCCCCATAAAGGCAAACCCAGGGGCAAAACCGAGGGCGAACACTTGGTACTCGTGGGCGCTGTGGCGGCGGATCACCTCCTCCACGGCCAGCCCGCTGCGCTGGGACAGCAAGGTCAGTTCCGGGCCGACACTCAGGTCGTACCACACTGGCAACACATGGCATTGGCCGCTGCCCTGGGCCTGGGGTTGCAGGTCGGTAAGGGCCTGGTCAATCAGCGCCCGGGCCTGGGCCGGGGTTAGCGCAGTGAGATCGTAATGCACCATCAAGGTGGTGTAGGACGGCACCAGGTCCACCAATGCCAAGCCAAAGCCATTGCGCAGGCGCTCGGAAGCCGCGAGCATCCACGGCATGTTGGCTTCGGCGATCACGTCAAACAGGCGCACCATCAGGCAGTCGATCGCCACCACTTCGATGCGTGGGCTCATGCTGTTTTCAACGCTTCACGGATACGCTGCACGGCAGCCACCGAGCTGGCGTTGTCGCCATGCACACACAGGGTATTGGCCTGGAGTACCAATGAACTGCCGTCGCTGGCAATCAGCGATTCGCCACGGGAAAGGGTCAGGGCCTGCTGCACAATGGTTTCGCTGTCGTGGTGCACCGCGCCGGGCAACTGGCGGGAAACCAGATGGCCCTTGCTGTCATAGGCACGGTCGGCAAAGGCTTCGAACCACAGCGTCACCCCGTATTCATCACCCAACGCTTGGGCAGCGCGGTTATCCCGGGTGGCCAGCAGCATCAGCGGCAGGTCGCCGTAGGCGGCCACGGCCTGGATCACCGCACGCAACTGCGCGGGGTTGGCCATCATGTCGTTGTACATCGCACCATGGGGTTTCACATAGCTGACGCGCCCGCCCTGAGCGCGGCAGATGCCGTCCAGCGCGCCGATCTGATAGTGCAACAGGTCCTGGATTTCCTGCGGCGTGTAGTTCATGGAGCGCCGGCCGAAGCCTTGCAGGTCCTGGTAGGCCGGGTGGGCGCCCACTTGTACGCCGTGCTTGAACGCCAGACTGACGGTCTTGCGCATGATGCTCGGGTCGCCGGCATGGAAGCCGCAGGCCACGTTGGCGCAATCAATGAACGGCATGACTTCGGCGTCCAGACCCATGGTCCAGTTACCAAAGCTTTCGCCGATGTCGCAGTTCAGTAGCAGGCGGCTCACGGTGGTCGCTCCTGTAGGCTTTGTTTTTTTGTAGTGTGGGATTTATTACACAGAACTCGCAACTTGTCCTGGCACCCCGACGACGCTTATCGTGGAATAGCTCGATTTTTGGCGCTTGCCCGCTGCGACGTCCAACTAATAAAAACCGATCCATGCATAAGAAAAAGTTGATCCCATGAATTTGAAGTTCCTCGAAACCTTCGTCTGGGTGGCCAGGCTCAAGAGCTTTCGCCTGACTGCCGAGAAGCTGTTCACCACCCAGGCCTCGATTTCCAGCCGCATTGCCGTGCTTGAAAGCGAGCTTGGCGTGAAGCTGTTCCTGCGTGACTCGCGAGGCGTGAGCCTGACCCCGGAAGGCTTGAAAGTGCTCGACTATGCCGAGCAAATGATGGTGACCATGCAGGGTTTGAAGCAGTCTCTGGAGACCACCAGCAGCAAGGTCGGGCGCATTCGGATCGGCGCGATGGACACGGTGATCCACACCTGGCTCAGCCCGCTGGTCGCTGAACTGATGAAACTGTTCCCGCTGGTGGAGATCGAGCTGGTCGCCGATACCGCGCTGAACCTCAGCGATCAGCTACAAAAAGGCTTTCTTGACCTGATCCTGCAAACCGACCTGCTGCGCCTGGAAACCGTGCGCAGCCTGGAACTGGCCAGCCACCCCATGGCCTGGATCGTGGCCAGCCAGTCGATCTACAACCGCGACTACGCCTCCCTCGCCGAACTGGCCCAGGAGCGCATCATCACCTACTCGAAAAACTCTCACCCGCATCAGGACGTGTTGAGTTTGATGCAGGCCAATGGCGTGGCCGCACCGCGCATGAACTGCGTGAACTCGGTGTCAGCGATTACCCGGTTGCTGCGCGATGGCTTCGGTATCGGCGCACTGCCGCCGGTGCTGGTGAGCGATGAGCTGGAGCGAGGGGAATTGGTGATGCTGCCAATGGCCCAGCGCCTGCCGAACTTGCAGGTGGTGGTGTCGTGGCGCGTAGGAGTGGAGTTGGTGGAGGAAATTGTGGGGTTGTGCCAGAAAGTCGTCGCCCGCTATGCCGAGCAAGTCGGTGCAGAACGCATGCAACTGCATAAACCCGATTAATCGTTCCCATGCTCTGCGTGGGAACGCAGCCTAGGGCGCTCTGCGCCTCCAAGCGCGACGCGGAACGTCAGAAAAAGCATTCCCACGCGGAGCGTGGGAACGATCAGTGGGTCGTTAGAGGCCCTTGAGGTCCCGTTCTTCGATGGGCCGGCTCTGGCGCAGGCGCCGGCCGCCCAACACCACCCAGTCGATCAAGCGGTACAGGCACTCGATGCCGAACGACAACAGCATCGCCCCGCCCAGGCCCCAGCCCATGGCTTCAGGCGTCAGCAGAATCTGGTAGCTGTAGCCATTCCAGGTCTCCGAACGGATATCCGGGTCGGCAGCCACCGCCACTTGCAGGGCACGGATGTACCACGGGCCTTGCATGGCCTGGTATTGCTTGTCCAACTCGAGTTGGCGATCGAGCATAGCGCCCAGGCTGCTGGCGTCGCTCTGGAATACCGGGTCATCGCTGGCGCGGTAATGCGCCACCAAGGCTTGCATATCACCGTTGAAAAACTGCTGCGCCGTGGACTCGAAACCGCGCAAGCCGGTCTGGGCCTCGATCAAGTGGGCTTCGACGCGCTTGGCGTAGTCATTGATAAACCCCGGCACCTGCACGCCGACCAACAAGCCAACGGCAAACAGCACCAACCGCAGATAGCTAAGCAACATGCTCGATTCCTTACTCGGTAACGCCCTGGCTGACACATTCACCGCGTCGCCACAGGCTCCATTGGCCCGGTTCGTAGCGGGTCCAGTTTTCGTTGTCGGTCAAGGGTTCGGTGGCGATCACCGTTACCACATCATTGGGGGTAGTTTCGGCCTGAAAATCGACGATCACGTCGACATCTTTCAAGCGCGCCGGGCCAAAAGGCGCACGCCGGGTGATCTGCGCCAGCTTGGTCGAGCAATAGCAGAACAGCCAGTCGCCGTCGCTGAGCAGGCAGTTGAACACGCCCTTGCTGCGGTATTCGGCGCAGGCGGCGATCAGGTCGGGCAGCACCTGTTCGATGTCCACCGGCTCGGGAAAGGCCTCGCGCACGCGGTTGAGCAGGTCGCAGAACGCCGCTTCGCTGTCGGTATCGCCCACAGGGCGGTAGAAGGTGGCGCGGGGGTTGAAGTCCGCCAGTTGGCCGTTGTGGGCAAAACACCAGTTACGCCCCCACAGCTCGCGCACGAACGGATGAGTATTGGCCAGGCTGACCTTGCCCACATTGGCCTGGCGGATATGGCCGATCACCACTTCACTCTTGATGGGGTAACGCTGCACCAGCAACGCGACTTCCGACTCGCTGCTGGCGGCCGGGTCCTGAAACAAGCGCAGGCCACGGCCCTCATAGAAGGCGATGCCCCAGCCGTCGCGGTGCGGGCCAGTACGCCCACCGCGCTGCATCAGCCCGGTAAAGCTGAACACGATATCGGTGGGGACGTTGGCACTCATGCCCAATAATTCACACATGCCAGGGCTCTCGCTGCAGGGCAAACAACGTTAAAGGCGCGGTTCGACCCGCATACCACCGGCAGGCGCCGGACGACGGAACGGTTCGTCGTCTTCCGGCTCGGCGGCCAAGGCCGCATCCGCAGCAGCCTTGCGCTCACGGCGAGCATTGGCGGCGCGCTCGATGGGCCAGCGGATCAGCACAAACACGATGTACAGGGCAAACGCGATCATCGTGTACATGAACAGGTCGGAAATGGCGCGCCAGGCGTTGTTGCCGACCTTGAGCACCAGGTCCAGGGCGGTAATGGCCACGGCCGGCGCAAACTGGGTCTTGACCGGGTCGACAATGGTCGGGCTGAGCAGCAACACCGCCATCAGCAATTGCAGGGGCTCGCGCAGCCAGCGCCAGATCCAGCGGGTCATGCGCCACCACACCAACAGGCAGCCCAAAGCGGCGAAGGCGTAAAGGCCCCAAGCGGTCAGATAGTCGTTCTCGGTCATGGTGTCCATGGCAAGGTTGGCAAACAGGCGGCTATGATAACGGCTTTTGCGTGTCGCGGCTGCAATGCCTGCCACCGTCTGCCAGATAGGGAATTATCCATGCCTATTTCCACCGCACCGATTGCCCGCAAGGCCCCAGGCCCAGACCCGTACGCCTGGCTGCAAGAACGCGACAACCCTGAGGTGCTCGACTACCTCAAGGCCGAAAACGCCTGGCAGGAAGCCCAACTGGCCGATCAGCAAGCGTTGCGCGAGACCCTGTTCGACGAGATCAAGGGCCGCATTCTGGAAACTGACCTGTCCCTGCCCTCCCCTTGGGGCCCGTATCTGTATTACACCCGCACCACCGCCGGCGACGAATACGCCCGCCACTACCGCTGCCGCCGCCCGGCCGATGACAGCAACCAGGTGGACACCAGCAGCGAAGAGCTGTTGCTGGACCCGAACGTGCTGGCCAATGGCGGCTTTTTCTCCCTGGGCGCGTTCAGCATCAGCCCCGATCACCAACGCCTGGCCTACAGCCTCGATACCAGCGGCGAAGAGATCTACACCCTGTTCGTGAAGGAATTGGCGACCGACAAGGTCAGCGAACTGGCGTTCGACAACTGCGACGGCAGCATGACCTGGGCCAACGACAGCCTGACCCTGTTTTTCGGCGAATTGGACGACACCCATCGCCCGCACAAACTGTATCGCTATCGCCTGGACGGCACCGCAGCGCAGGAAGTGTTCCACGAGCCCGACGGCCGTTTCTTCCTGCATTGCTACCGCTCAAGCTCCGAACGCCAACTGTTGCTGGCCCTGGGCAGCAAGACCACCAGCGAAGTCTGGGCGCTGGACGCCGAGCAACCGCACTTGGCCTTCACCTGCCTGGCGCCACGGGTCGAAGACCACGAATACGACGTCGACCACGGCAAGCGCAATGGCCAGTGGACCTGGTTTATCCGCAGCAACCGCGACGGCATCAACCATGCGCTGTACGTGGCCGCCGACACCGGCACGCCGCCCACCGAAGCCGACTGGCAGAACCTGATCCCCCACAGCGACGAGGTCATGCTCGACGGCGTGAGCCTGAACGCCAACGCCATGACCTTAAGCCTGCGCATCGGTGGCCTGCCGGTCATCGAAGTGCACCCGGAGGATGTGCCGGCCTATCGGGTGCAATTGCCTGACGCCGCCTACAGCCTCTACGTGCAGAACAGCCTGGAGTTCCCCAGCGACAAGATCCGCCTGCGCTATGAGGCCTTGAATCGCCCGGCCCAAGTGCGCCAGCTCGAGCTGGCGACAGGCGCGCAGGTCGTGCTCAAGGAAACCCCGGTACTGGGCGTCTTCAACGCCGACGATTACGTCAGCCAACGCCTGTGGGCCACTTCCGCCGACGGCACTCAGGTACCCATCAGCCTGGTGGTCAAGCGTGACCAGCTCGGCAAGCCGACGCCGCTGTACCTGTATGGCTACGGTGCCTACGGCTCAAGCCTGGACCCGTGGTTCTCCCATGCGCGCCTGAGCTTGCTCGACCGTGGCGTGGCGTTTGCCATCGCCCATGTGCGCGGCGGCGGTGAGCTGGGGGAAGCCTGGTATCGCAACGGCAAGCAGGAACACAAGCAGAACACCTTCAGCGACTTTATCGCCTGCGCCGAACATTTGATTGCCGAGCGCCTGACCACCTCCCCGCAACTGGCGATCAGTGGCGGCAGTGCCGGCGGCCTGTTGATCGGCGCGGTGCTCAACCAGCGTCCGGAATTGTTCCAGGCGGCGATTGCCGAAGTGCCGTTCGTCGATGTGCTCAATACCATGCTCGACCCGGAACTGCCGCTGACCATCACCGAGTACGACGAGTGGGGCAACCCCGAGGACCCCGAGGTGTACGCGCGCATCAAGGCTTACGCGCCGTACGAGAACGTCAGCGCCCAGGCTTACCCGGCCACGCTGGTGATCGCCGGCTATAACGACAGCCGCGTGCAGTACTGGGAAGCCGCCAAGTGGGTGGCCAAGCTGCGGGATATCAAGACGGACGACAACCTGCTGCTGCTCAAGACCGAGCTGGGTGCCGGCCATGGCGGCATGAGCGGGCGCTATCAGGGCTTACGTGACGTCGCCCTCGAATATGCCTTTGTGTTCAAGGCCCTCGGTCTGGTCTAACCGCCCGGCGTTTTCGGCTTGCTGTCGTTCTGCTGCAGGCCAGGGACCGTCTGGTCCTTGGGCGGCGCCGGCAACACGATGGGCGCCAGCGGCGGCGAGCCATTCTGGGTCTTGGGCGCAACGGGCGGCGTGACTTGCGGGTACAACGTGGGTGTTGGCGTGCCCGGCGCGCCTGGGGTTGGCGTGGGCGCGACCGGTACGGTTTGTAACTCCTGAGCCTGCGCGGTACCCAATGCGAGCGCGCTCAACACAATGACCGTTAGAATGCTGCACTTCATCGATGGCTCCATGGCCTGACCGGAATGCCCTAAGGCTACTCCCAACCGCGCAAGAATGCCCTTCCCAATGAGATTTCCATGAAACGTTTTGTTCTGCTGGACACCACCCCAATCCCCGACAACGGCGGTGCCTTGTGCCTGTTCGAATACGGCGAGGACTTCGTCATCAAGATCCAGGGCGGTGACGGTGGCCAGTTGATGAACACGCGCATGCACGGCTCCGAAGATGCCTTGGCGGAGATTCCCTGCCGCAAAGTGGCCGGACGCCCAGGATCACGGGTGCTGATCGGCGGCCTGGGCATGGGCTTTACCTTGGCCGCGGCGCTCAAGCATTTGGGCAAGAGCGCCGAAGTGGTGGTGGCCGAACTGGTGCCCGGCGTCGTGGAATGGAACCGTGGGCCACTGGGGGAGAAATCCGGACGCCCGCTGCTGGACCCGCGCACCGTGGTCCGCCTGGAAGACGTGGCCAAGGTACTGCAGGCCGAGCCCCAAGGCTTTGATGCGATCATGCTCGACGTCGACAACGGCCCCGAGGGGCTCACGCAAAAAGCTAACAGTTGGCTGTACTCGGCCAGTGGCCTGGCCGCGTGCGCCAAGGCCCTGCGGCCCAAGGGTGTGCTGGCGGTGTGGTCGGCCAGCGCCGACAAGCTGTTCAGTGACAAACTGCGCAAGGCCGGTTTCAAGGCCGAGGAAGTGCAAGTGTTTGCCCATGGCAACAAGGGCACGCGGCATACCATCTGGATTGCAGAGAAGCTCAAGGGCTGATCACGGTTGATTCAATAGCGCCAATCCCCTGTGGGAGCGGCTAGAATCAACCTTGTCCGTGAACCACCCAATAATAGCCAGGAGCCATGATGAGCTCGAATAACCCACCCTCCCACACCGCCAAGCTGGACCGCATCCTCGCCGATGCCCAGCGCGACCGCGAAATGGGCTACCGCGATAAAGCCTTGAAGATGTACCCCCACGTGTGTGGCCGCTGCGCCCGTGAGTTTTCCGGCAAGCGCTTGAGTGAACTGACCGTCCACCACCGCAACCACAACCATGATGACAACCCCCAGGACGGCTCCAACTGGGAGTTGCTGTGCCTGTACTGCCACGACAACGAACACTCGCGCTACACCGACCAGCAATACTTCGGCGAAGGCTCCACCAGCAGCCCGAGCATTGCCAAGGCAACGCACAACCCGTTTGCGGCGTTGGCGGGGTTGATGAAGAAGGAAGACTAACGTTCTTCTTTGCCTGTTCCGGCCTCATCGCAGGCAAGCCAGCTTCCACAGTAGGAATGCATTTCCCCGTGGGAGCCGGGCTTGCCCGCGATGCGATCGCCCAAGCACTGCATCCCCCCAGGCCGTATAATCGCCGTTTTTCTCAAGGCACCCTTCCCCGTGGGCAATAAACGCTACAGCTGCATCGGTCTGTATAACCCCAAATCCCCCGAAAACGTCGGCTCGGTGATGCGTGCCGCCGGCTGCTACGGCGTGGCCTCGGTGTTCTACACCGGCGTGCGTTACGAGCGCGCCCGGGATTTCATCACCGACACCAAGAAGGTGCACCACGATATCCCGCTGATCGGCATCGACGACCTGAAAAAGATCCTGCCCCTGGGCTGCATTCCGGTGGCCGTGGAACTGGTCGAAGGCGCCCGTCCGCTGCCTGAATACACCCACCCCGACAGGGCCCTGTATATCTTCGGCCCCGAAGACGGCTCCCTGGACAAAGAGATCCGCGACTGGTGCGAGGACGTGGTGTACATCCCCACCACCGGCTGCATGAACCTGGCGGCCACGGTCAACGTGGTGCTCTATGACCGCCTGGCCAAGGGCAATAACACCCGTTCGGGCCCCAAGTACTGACATTGCGGGAACATCCGGCACATGCGCGCAGTCAGCTAATAACACTTGCCCTTGTTGGAGACTGATCATGAGCGACAGCAAAACCTTGCGACCTATCATCGAAGCCGCCCCCTTGAAGCCTCAACCCACCCAGAACGTGCATGGCTGGGAGCGCATCGGCTCGGTGGCCGGCGGGGTAATGATGGTGGGTAAAGGCTTGCGCCGCGGCGGGATTTTCGGCTTGATCCAGGTGGCGATTGGTGGCGTGGCACTGGCCCGTGGCTTTACCGGGCACAGTTCGCTCAAGGACAAACTGGAACAGGGCCGCCAGGAAATGAACAGTGTGCGCACCAAGATCGAACGGGCCGGTGAAGAGTTGAAGAACCTGAAGACCAAGGCCGAAGTGGCGGCTGAAAAGGCGGTGAAACCTAAAGCCTGACTTAAGACTTGGACATGCTGGAGATTCAAATGTGGGAGGGGGCTTGCCCCCGATAGCAGACTGTCAGCAGCCTACTTTTTGCTGACCCACCGCCATCGGGGGCAAGCCCCCTCCCACATTTTGAATTGCACAGGGGCTTGGATCAGCGCAGCAGTTTGCTGTCCAGTACCACCGACGACTCACCGATCACACTCTCGGCCAACTGCACGAACTCTTTGGTGTTGATGCTGTTCACCCGCATCACTGCCTGCGCCAGATCGTCCAGGGAGCGTTTGTTGTGGGTCTTCACGCGGATCTCACGGTCCAGTTCCTGCAATACCACCACCGAACGCGCCAGCGTCGCGCCGTTGACGTGCTCGCCTTTGAGAGTGGTGACATCTTTGCCTTCTTTGGTCAGCCGCGCCTGGATCGCCGCATAGCGTTCATCGGTGATGCCACCGGCACGCCGCATCAGCTCAATCGCGTAGTACTCGCCCAAGCCCTCGCTGATCCAGTCACTACTGTCGTGGTCATTAAAGCGCCCGATGGCCTGCACCACTTCGCGCAGCAACGGGCTGCTGCCATTTTCGCCAACCAGCGGCGTGCGGCTGTTGAGGTAGATCGAATCGCGTAACGAATAAGCGCCCCGCCGCATCGGGTCACTGGCACCGACAATCAACAGTTTGCCAGGATGGCGCGGGAACGCGGCCTCCATCTGGGGCCAGACAAACGTCAGTAACGTCAGCACGTCCATGCGGCGCATCCCCTGGCCCTTGGGCGAGGCCACGGTGACGTCGGTATCACCCAGGCGCAGGCGGCGGCTGCCGAGGTTGCCCGCCAGCATCCAGCCGGTGGGGCGGTCGAACAGGCGGGACACGTTGTCGATGCGGAATTTGTTCTGGCCGATGCGCGGCCAGGCGGTTTCGACGCTCTTCCAACCCGTCGGCAGTTCAAACATCAGGCGTGAGACCAGTTCGACGCCGTCTTGCTGGTCGAGACGGGCGGCCGGCACCAGGTCTTCGCCGCGCAGTAACGCCCAGCCGGGCGTGATGCGTGTGTCATACACGCCGGGCTTGCGCGCATGGGCCAGGCGCACCCGGTAGGTCAGGCTGGCCTTGTCAGGGCTGGGTTGCCACAGGCCACGGTTGCCCGTGACTTGCCACTGGCCATCGGCCTTGAAGTCGCTGTAGTCACCGTCGCGGCCCAGGTCGAAGTTCAGGCTGCGCACCGCCGCGCCCTGGGACAGGCTGACGCGCACCTCGGCCTGCTGGCTTTGGGGCAACAGCTTGATGTGGTAATCCAGGTCGACTTTCTTCGCGCACCAGCCCGGTCCGCTCAGCGCCAGCACGACCAGGCCCGCTGCCCACTTGGCGGCCACCTTCATACACACTCCTCATTCAGCCTGCGCGGAAAATCAGGTAATCCTCCCAGTCGTCCTCGGGCACGCTGCCTTCGCTGAGCATGCGCCCGGACTGGGAAATGCGTTCGTGGTGCACCGCATCACGGTCGCCGCAGACCAGGTGATGCCACAGCGGCAAATCCTTGCGCTCGCTGACCAGGCGGTAACCGCAGGTCGGCGGCAACCATTTGAACTGATCGGCCTGGCCCGGTGTGAGCTGAATGCAATCAGGCACCGAGGCGCGGCGGTTGGGGTAATCAGTGCACTGGCAGGTTTTCAGGTCGAGCAGTTTGCAGGCGATACGCGTGTAATAGACGCTGTTGTCGTCCTCATCCTCAAGCTTTTGCAGGCAGCACAGGCCACAGCCGTCGCACAATGACTCCCACTCCTCTTGGTCGAGGTGCTCAAGGGTTTTGCGTATCCAGAAAGGTTCGACTTTGGCGGCCATGGCTCTGCATCAGTATCGGAAGGTGAAAAGGCCGCCAGTCTAGTGCCCAAGCCCGTTGGGGCCAAGCGCTTACGACTGACGGTGTTGCAAGACTTGTCAGGCCTGGGTGGGCGCAGTAGTTTTGAATCCCGTTTTTTTCCATCAGGGTCTGTCCATGAGCAATAACCCCCGTGTTGCCGATTATCCGATCCACACCCAATTCACCGAGCGCTGGTCGCCCCGCGCCTTTACCGGCGAGAGCATCCCGCAGGAGACGCTGCTGAGTTTCTTCGAAGCGGCACGCTGGGCGCCTTCGGCCTACAACTCGCAGCCGTGGCGGTTTCTGTATGCGCGCCGTGACACGCCGGACTGGGAGCGCTTCCTGGGCCTGCTGAATGAATTCAACCGCAATTGGGCGCAGCATGCGTCGGCCCTGATCATCATCGCGTCGAAAACCGACTTCATCGCCCCCGGTGCTACCGAAGAAACCCCGGCGCTTTGGCACACCTTCGACACCGGCTCGGCCTGGGGCCACCTGGCGCTGCAAGCCAGCCTCAGTGGCTGGCACACCCACGGCATGGCCGGTTTCGACCAGGAACTGACCCGCAAGGAGCTCAAGATTCCCCAGGGTTATGCGCTGCATGCGGCCGTGGCGGTGGGCAAGCTGGGTGACAAGTCGAGTTTGCCGGAGTACCTGCAAGGGCGCGAAATGCCGAGCCCGCGCAAGCCGTTGAGCGAGCTGGTGTCCGAGGGTGACTTCAGTCTCTAAGACTTGCGTACACTCAATGTGGGAGCGGGCTTGCTCGCGAATGCGGTGTGGCAGCCACCCAATGTGTTGACTGATCCACTGCATTCGCGAGCAAGCCCGCTCCCACATTTTTCCGCGTTTTGTCAGTAGCCGCGCTCGAAATCCACTTCCCCGCGCAGCGCTTGCTTGGCCTGATACGCCCGCAGGTTCTGCACAAACAACGCCACCATCATTGGCGGCGAGGTCGGGGCCGAGCTGTGCCCGGTCAACAGCAAACCCCACGCCGTCCAGAACGGATGGCGTTGCGGCAAGGGCTCCTGGCGGCACACGTCGATCACCGCGCCGGCCAGGTGCCCTTCTTTGAGCGCCTCGACCAGGTCGGCGTCCACCACCGCCACGCCGCGTCCGACGTTGATAAACAAACCGGTGGGTTTGAATTGCTTGAACAGCGCCGCGTCGTACAGGTCATGGGTATCAGGCGTGTTGGGCAGCAGGTTGATCACGTAATCCACCTCCCCCACCAGCCGGCCCAACTGGTCGAGCCCCGCCACTTCGATAAACGGTGCCTGCTCGCGGGCCTGGCTGGCGATGCCATACAACTGCACGCCGAACGGCAGCAGAAACTCGGCCACGCGCTGGCCGATGTCACCGGTGCCGACGATCAGCGCCTTACGCCCCGCCAGGCTCTGGCCCATGCGGTTATCCCATTTGCGCTCCACCTGGCTGACCAACCGCGCCAGCACTTCGCGCTCGTGGCCCAGCATGTAGGTGAGGACAAACTCGGCCATGACCTGGCCAAAAATGCCTACCGCGCGGGTCAGCCGGTAGTCGCGTGGCAAGCCATCGGCCAGCAGGGGCGTGATGCCCGCCCAGGTCGATTGCAGCCATTGCGGATGATGGCCCTGGCGCAGCAGGGTAGCCAACAGATCGGGCTGGCCCAGCCACACCGGACAGTCGGCGGCCAGGCGCGAGAGTTCGGCCGAGTCGCCGCTGGTCAGCACTTCGAGGTCTGGGGCGGCGTCCCTGAGCAATTGGGCGTAGAGCGGATGATCCTGTTCAGCAATCAGAACACGCATGGTTCAAACCTTTGAAAAAACAGTGCAGACGGCCGCCCGCATCCTTACGGCCACCGTCCTCTAATACGATTCCATTGAAGCTGTGCCCTGAAGCGGGCACTGGTCGATCACATCGGGTCGTTGCGGCGCAGCAGCTCTTCGGGCAAGTGCTCGATGTACTCGTCCTCGGCCGGCGGCATTTGCAGGTGGTAGCCCTGCTTGTCGAGGTTTTCCAGCACCACGGCGATGTCTTCGCGCGACAGCTTGCGCTCCGGCGTCAGCACCATGTCAAAGGCGTGATGCGCCTTGCCAAAGGCTTCCATCAACGGCTCGGGCACGCGCTCCAGGGCATCGCTTTTGAGCACATAGAGGTACATGCCGTCTTTTTTCTTGCTGCGGTAGATGGAGCAAATACGTTTCAAGGCTGTTCTCCGGCATTGGCCAGGCTGTCGAGCAACGCCTGGCCCATCAACTCGCGGCGCCAGCCACGCAGCGAGTCTGGCAATTGGTAAGGCCCATCGGGGTAGCCACTTTTAACCAGGGCTTCGAGGGTTTTCTTGCGCAGCATCAGTTCCGGCGCCATGTCCAGGCGCTCGGCGAAGGTTTGGCCCAGGGCCCGCAGTTGCTTGATCAACGCTGCAGCGTCCACCGGTAACGGCTCTGCCACGGCAGGCGGCCATTGGTCCATGGGCAGGCTGGCAGTGCGTTTGATCAGGTCCAGCAGGAACTGGCCGTCCTGGCGCACCGTACGCGGGTGCATGTCTTCGATCTTGCCCAGGGCGGCGAGGTTATCCGGCTGGGATTTGGCCAGGGGCCATAACGAGTGCTCGCGAACGATGCGGTTGCGCGGCAAGTCGCGGGCACGGGCCTGCTGCTCGCGCCAGGCGCAGAGCTCACGCAGCACTGCGAGTTGGGCACGGGACAATTTCCACGCCAGCTTGGCGTCGCGGTACAGCTCGTAGGGGTCGATCTCACGGCGCAGGTTGGCCACCAGTTCGGCGCCGTCTTCCAATACCCACGCGTATTTGTCGTCCGACAGTTGCGGGCGCAGGCGGGTGTAAACCTCGGCCAGGTGCACGGCGTCTTCGGCGGCGTAGCTGACCTGCGTCTCTGACAATGGCCGCTGCAGCCAGTCGGAGCGGGTTTCGCCCTTGGGCAGCTCGATATCCAACACCGCCTGCACCAGGCGCGAGTAGCCCATGGAGAAACCGAGGTTGAGGTACGCCGCCGCCAATTGGGTGTCGAACAACGGCACTGGCAAGCTGCCAGTCAGGCGCAACAGCACTTCCAGGTCTTCGCTGCAGGCGTGCACCACCTTGATCACCGCCGGGTTCTCCAGCAAGGCGGCCAAGGGTTGCCAATTGTCGATAGTCAGGGGGTCGATCAGGTAAGCGCGCACGCCATCACCGATCTGGATCAGCCCGGCAATAGGGTAAAAGGTGTCGACCCGCATGAATTCGGTGTCGAGGGCGACGAATGGCAACTGCTGCCATTCGGCGCAATGCTGGCCGAGGCTATCGTTGTCGCAGATCCAGTGAATATCGATGGCCACACGGCTCTCCCTTGAAGAATGGCGCGCAGTATATATCGCGAAAGGGGCTTGCGAGCATCCGCAGTGCACACGCCATCATGAAAACTCCGACAGAAGAGGAAGAATAGTCCGACAAATGGGCGTTATCCTCTCTTACGCAAAACGTAGACGCACCATCGCCGCGAGCCCGGCAGGAACTCTTGGTAATTGAGGATTTTGAAGCCGGCTTGGCGAAACTCGCTCTCTACCGGCGTGCCCACGTTCACGGCAACAATCACCGTGTCGCGACTGACGCGGTGAAACTCATGCAATAACATGAGCCGTGCATCGCTGCCGGGCACATGGCGAAACAAATCCAGGCAGAAAATGCAGTCCACCGCATTCGCCGAAAGGCCAATGGAAAACGCCGAGCCCTGGAATGTTTTGACACGCTTGAGCAACGTACCCGGGTGATGGGTGCGCGCGTGATCGAGCATCGCCTGGGAGTTGTCCGAGGCCAGGATCACACGGTTGACGTGTTCGGCCAGCACCGGCCAGAAGCGCCCGGAACCGCACGCCAGGTCGAGGATAAGCCCTGGCTCGCCCGCCACTTTCAGGGCCTGGCGTACCAACCGCGCATCGCGCCACGCCGACAGGCGCTGCAACAGCCTGGGCGGACGCGGGTCGCCACAGCCCCTGGCATGCTCACGGTCATAGCGCTCGGTGAATTCGGTCTCGATGGAGAATGGAGGTTGTGGCGACATCGCGGGCTCATGTGAATGAAACGGTAGTGAACGACCTTGATCCGCAGCTTAACCTTCGCAACGTGAAAAAAAGGTCGAAAGCCCACCCCGCTAAAACCGGTCACGCTTGATGCAAGTACCACCGCCAATCCTGCTCCCCCACCTCGCCCATGAACTGGCGGTATTCGGCACGTTTGACCGCCAGGTAAACGCTTAGGAATTCGCGCCCGAACGCATCCGGTGCCCAGCGGGAGGTTTCCAGCGCGCGCAAGGTGGTCAGCCAGTCGGTGGGCAGCAGTTCCTTGGCCTGGGCGTAGCCGTTGCCTTGCACCGGGGCGCCAGGGTCGAGCTGTTCGCGGATGCCTCGATGAATGCCGGCCAGGATCGCAGCAGCCGCCAGGTAGGGGTTGGCGTCGGCACCGCAGATGCGGTGTTCGATATGCCGGGATAGAGCCGGGCCACCGGGCACGCGCAGGCTGACGGTGCGGTTGTCCACGCCCCAGGTGGCAGCGAGCGGCGCATAGCTGTTGGTTTGGAAGCGTCGATAAGAGTTGGCGTTGGGGCAGAACATCAACAGTGAATCGAGCAAGGTACTGAGCATGCCGCCCACGGCTTGGCGCAGCAGTGGCGTGCCGTCGGTCGCTTCACTGGCAAACAGGTTATTGCCCTGGGCATCGGCCAGGCTGACGTGCATGTGCATGCCGGTGCCGGCCAGGTCGTCGAACGGCTTGGCCATGAAACAGGCGGTCATTCCATGTTTGTGCGCCACGCCCTTGACCAGGCGTTTGTAGCGCACGGCTTCGTCCATCGCCTGCAGCGCGTCGGTGCGGTGTTCGAGGGTGATTTCCACTTGGCCCGGCGCGTACTCGGAGATAGCTGTGCGCGCCGGAATCCCTTGCAGTTTGCAGGCGCTGTAGAGGTCGGCAAGAAACGGCTCGATCTGCTCCAGTTCGCGCAAGCCGTAGACTTGCGTCGAACGCGGGCGATTGCCATCCACATCCCGCGCCGGTTGCGGGCGGCCGTTGCTGTCGGGCTTCTGGTCGAGCAGGTAGAACTCCAGCTCCGCCGCCATCACCGGGTAATAACCGTCGGCCTTGAGCGCCTCGATAACATTGGCCAGCAGGTGCCTGGGGTCGGCCACGGTGGCGGGCAGACCTTCGGTGGGGTGCATGCTGACTTGCACCGCTGCGGTGGGGATCAAGCGCCATGGCATGCGCTGCAAGCTGCCGCTGATCGGGTAGGCGCGGCAGTCAATATCCCCCACCTCCCAGACCAGCCCGGAGTTTTCTACGTCATCGCCATTGATGGTCAGGCCGAGGATGGTACTGGGCAGAGGCCGGCCACTTTCGTACACCGCCAGCAGTTCGTCGCGGTGCAGCAGCTTGCCGCGCGGTACGCCGTTGTTATCGAGGATAAACAGCTCGAACATCTCAATGTCGGGGTTCTGTTCAAGGAAGGTCTGGGCTTCATGCAGGCTGGCAAAAACACTCATGGGAATTCTCATACGTTTGCGTCAGGCAAGCGCGCAGGCGCCGCCGGGCAGATGCGCACAGGTGCGCGTCATCCTTGGGGGTAGATCAACGTAGGAGAGAGGTATCTGGCGGGCGCGCGTGTCGGCAATGGAACAGAGCCCAGAACGCAAGCGCAGACGGCAATGTCGCGGTGTGAGTGTCGGGGCAAGCGTGCATGCGCGATTCACAGTGATAGAAAGACTTGAGCGTCACACGCGAGGTTACACGGGTAAATTCAGGCTTGATGGAGTTTGGTTGCAGTTTGGCTAAACATTCTGTCTGGAGGAGCGAGCTTGCTCGCGAAGATCGTTAACGATAACGCGGGGTGCCTGGTTCACAGCGGCGCACACAGCTTTTCCGCGAGCAAGCTCGTTCCTACCAAAACGGGCATTATGGCTGCTTCAACCGAGCCCCAAGGATTCGACTCCATGAAAGCGCCTCTGGCCCTCTGTGTACTGGCAAGCCTGGCCAATGTCGCCCAGGCCGACACAGCCGCATCACGCCTTGACGACGTGATTGCGCGCGGCACCCTCACCGTATGTACCACCGGGGACTACAAGCCTTACACCTCGCTGCGCAGCGACGGCGGCTATGAAGGTATCGACATTGCCATGGCCGAGTCCCTGGCCAACAGCCTCAACGCCAAAATCAACTGGGTGCCCACCACCTGGAAAACTCTGATGCCGGACTTTCTGGCCCAACGCTGCGACATCGCGGTGGGCGGTATTTCCGTGTCGTTGGAACGTCAGAAAAAAGCCTTCTTCAGCCAGTCTCTCGGGGTCGATGGCAAGATCCCACTGGTGCGCTGCGCCGATGTGCAGCGCTACCAGACGGTGGAACAGATCAACCAGCCCCAGGTGCGAGTGATCGAACCCGCCGGTGGCACCAATGAAGTGTTTGCCCGTGCGCACCTGGGCCAGACGCAGATTCGCCTGCATGACAACGTGACGATTTTTGATGAACTGCTGGCGGGCAAAGCCGATGTGATGATTACCGACGCCAGCGAGGCGCGTTATCAGCAGAAGCTCAAGCCTGGGTTGTGTGCGGTCAACCCGGAGCAACCGATGCAGTACAGTGAAAAAGCCTTTTTGCTGCCGCGCGATGATGTGGCCTGGAAGAGTTATGTGGATCAGTGGTTGCATTTGAGTGTGGCGACGGGGGCGTATGCGGGGATTGTGGGGCAGTGGTTGGCTGCGCCTTGAATGCGGGGTGTCAGGTAGATCGGTCTTGATTGTCCGGCCGTCATCGCAGGCAAGCCAGCTCCCACATTGGGATCCTGGGGCGTCAGCCCGGTCCTACGCCTTGATCAACGCTACAAACGCCGCACACGCAGCGCTGCGATACGCGCCCTTGCGACTCAGCAGTGCCGCGGTGCGCTGCGGCAACGGTGGATTGATCACCACGGCATGCAGGCCCGCCTGAGCCTCGGCCAGTGCGCGGGGCAGGATGGTTGCCAGGGGCGTGCTGCGCACGATTTCGATAATCGCGCTGATGGAATTGGCTTCCATGGCAATCTGCGGTTTAACCCCTTGCTGGTGGCAGTAGTCGTCGATATAGCGGCGGGTGGCGAAGCCTGTGTTCAGTAGCACCAGGGGCTGTTCGAGCCAGGCTGGTTGTGTGCGTTCTGGATGGCTGGCACTGACGACCAGGCTCAGCTCTTCGACAAACAGCGCCTCACAGTCGATCTCCAGCCCATGCTCGCCGGTAAAGCCGATGCCGACATCCAGCAGGTCCTCGCCCAGGGCTGCTTCGATGCGGTCTTGGGTCAGTTCCTCAATGCTCAAGGTGATGCCGGGATACAACGCATTGAAGCGTGCCAGCAGCGGGCCGATCAGGTAGGCGGTGAAGGTCGGCGTCATGGCCAGGCGCAAATGCCCCCGGCGCAGGTCCTGCACGTCATGTATGGCGCGGGTGCCGGCCTGTAGATCCTGCAAGGCCAGCCGCGCATAACGCACATAGGCCTGCCCCGCGTCGGTCAGGCTGACACTGCGCCCGGAACGGTCCAGCAGTGGCGCGCCCAGGCTTTCTTCCAGTTGCTTGATCTGTTGCGACAAGGTCGGCTGCGACACGTGCAGCGCCTCGGCGGCACGCGTGAAATTGCGATGCTCGGCAACGGCCAGCAAGTAACGGATATGACGCAACAGCATGGGCAGTGCTCCAACTATAGGAATAACTTATAGAAAGCATAATAAACCGGTCTTGGACGCTATAGCCGAAAACTTCCATCCTTGCCCCATCAGCGACGCAAGGAGAACCACCATGCAGCATCTCATCGACGGCTTTCGCAAATTCCAACGTGAAGCCTTTACCCCGCGCAGTGACTTGTTCGAACACCTGGCGACCACGCAAAACCCCGGCACCTTGTTCGTGTCCTGCTCTGACAGCCGCGTAGTCCCCGAGCTGTTGACCCAGCAGGAACCCGGTGACCTGTTCGTCATCCGTAACGCCGGCAACATAGTGCCGTCCTACGGCCCGGAACCGGGAGGCGTGTCGGCCACAGTCGAATATGCCGTAGCGGTGCTGGGCGTCAGCGACATTGTGATTTGCGGGCACTCGGACTGCGG
Source organism: Pseudomonas sp. MF6767 (assembly GCF_016405475.1). Classification (NCBI taxonomy): domain Bacteria; kingdom Pseudomonadati; phylum Pseudomonadota; class Gammaproteobacteria; order Pseudomonadales; family Pseudomonadaceae; genus Pseudomonas; species Pseudomonas sp. MF6767. Next base: position 120,561 of record NZ_JAEKCY010000015.1, read on the forward strand.
TGCAATGACTGCAATTTCTACCTGCAAATGCCTGGACCACCTGCCCGCCGTGGCCAACTGGTTGCGCCATGCCGAGTCGGCCAAGGTGATCAATGCAGCCCGTACGCATGCCTCGGACGCTGCCCGCCTGGATGCCTTGGTGCGCGAAAACGTGGTCGCCCAACTGGCTAATCTCAAGACCCACCCTTCGGTCGCCCTGGCGCTGGAACAAGGCCGGATGAACCTGCATGGCTGGGTGTACGACATCGAAACCGGCGGCATCGACGCTTTGGACGGGCACACCGGGCGCTTCGTCTCCCTGCTCGACCACCCCAGCACCCGCGCCCACGCCGCCTGAACCTTATTCAACCCAAGAGGACGTCACCATGTTGCAATCCCAATTCGCCCAAACCCCACGCCTGGCCCTGGCCGACACCGTTATCGACCTCAAGGCACGCAAAAACCTGTCGTGGCAGGACCTCACCGACGGCACCGGGCTGAGCCTGGCATTCGTCACCGCAGCCCTGCTCGGCCAGCACCCGCTGCCCAAGGAGGCGGCCGACATCGTGTGCGGCAAACTCGGCCTTGACGAGGACGCCAGCCGACTGCTGCAAAGCGTCCCACTGCGCGGCAGCTTCCCGAGCGGTGTGCCGACCGACCCAACCATGTACCGTTTCTACGAAATGCTGCAGGTCTACGGCTCTACCTTGAAGGCCCTGGTGCATGAGCAATTCGGCGACGGCATCATCAGCGCCATCAACTTCAAGCTGGACATCAAGAAAGTCGAAGACCCGGACGGCGGCTCCCGTGCGGTCATCACCCTGGACGGCAAATACCTGCCGACCAAACCCTTCTGATTTGCCGCCAACCGTCTACGCTCTTGGCACACCAACAAGAACGAGGGACGGGTAAATGAAGAGACTGCTCCGATTCACCTGGCTGCTGCTGTTGTGTTGCAGCCAGGTGCATGCCGCCACGGCACAGGAAGCGGATGCCCAAGCCGCCAAGGCCCTGCTGGAAAAAGCCTTGGCGTACTACCACAAGCAAGGTGACAAGGCCTTCGCCGCCTTCAGCCGTCAGGGCGAGTTCATCGACCAGGACCGCTATGTGTTTGTGGTCGATACAAAAGGCGTGCTGTTGGCCAGTGGCGGGCCCTCCTCCGCGCTGATCGGTCGCGATGTGTCCGAGGTGCTCGGGCCCGACCTGCAAGCCTCGTTCAAACAAGCCCTTAGCGTGCCCGAAGGCCAGGGTATCCAGCAGGCTGACTATCGCTGGCAGAACTGGAATGACGGCAAGGTCGAACACAAGCATGTGTTTTATCAGCGGGTGGGCGAACGCATCCTGGCGGTCGGTTATTACTTGCCGCGCGCCACGCCGGAACAGGCACGGGCGCTGCGCAACAAGGCGGTGGAGGCGTTAGTCAAGGATGAAACCGGCACGCTCAAGGCGATCAACTCTTTGCAGGGTGGCTTCCTGCAAGATGACCTGTACGTGTTTGTGGTGGACCTGAACACCCGGCGCTACGTCGCCCACGGCACCAACCTGCGCCTGATCAACACCGATTTTGCCAAGATCAAGGACCCGGATGGCAAACCGGTGGGTGTGCCGATCCTCCAGATGATGGCCGAACAGGACCAGGGCGAATACAAATACCGCTGGAAAAACCCGGTGACCGGCAAGGTCGAGAACAAGCATGCCTATGTGCGCAAGAGCGGGCATTTCATGGTTGCGGTGGGGTATTACAGCCCCTGATCCTGATCGTTCCCACGCTCTGCGTGGGAACGCCGCCTGGGACGCTCCGCGTCCGCTTATCTAACTTTGTCTTCACGGCCGCGCAGTACCCGATTCGGCATCGCTATCGCAGCGGCCAACCCCAGCAGCGACACCGCCGCACTCACCATCAGCAAATGCCGGAACGTCACCGCCAGCTCGTCGCGCAACGCATCCTGCGCCGGGCCGGGTGCGGCGTTGAGGCCGTCGAGCAGTACGTTGCCGGAACTGCCTTCGGCCACCAGTGCGCCGCTCGTCAAATGGGCGAAACTGGAATCGTGCAACAGCGCCAGCAGCAACGCCGACATGCAGGCCACCCCCACTGCCCCGCCCAGGGAGCGAAACAGGTTGGTGGTGCTGGTGGCCACACCGATATCCCGTTGCTCTACCGAGTTCTGCGTACCCACCAACGAGGTCGGGAACTGCATGCCGGCGGCGATACCGCACAACAACATGAAGACGCTGGTAAGCGCCACCGCCTGGGGGGCGCTGTAGGCCATGCCGAGAATCGCCAGCGGGCTCAACACCGCGCCGCTGAGGATCATCGGTTTATAGCGGCCGGTCACCGAGGTCATGCGCCCGGCGAAATACGCGCCCATCGGCAAGCCCATCGCCAACGGCAGCAAGTGCAGGGCTGCGCTGTCGGCACCAGCGCCGGTCACGGTCTGGTAGCGCAGGGGCATCAGCACCGTCAGGGAAATCGCCTGGAAGCTGGTGACGAAAATCGTGCACCAGCACAACACCGCACTGCGGTTGGCAAACAAGTGCATCGGCAACAGCGGTTCCCGTGCGCGGCGTTCGTGCCATACAAACACGCTCAAGGCCAACAGGGCACAGGCCAGCAACCCCAGCACTTGATCGTCACGCCACGAATGGCCCTGGCCGATTTCAGTGATGCCCAGCAACAAGGCGGTGAGGCCGACGATCATCAGCACCGTGCCGAGGTAATCGATGATCGGCTTGCGCTGCGGCACCGGCAGCCCCACCAGAGTGCGATGGGCCACGTACCAGGCACCGACGCCCAGTGGCAGGTTGATCAAAAACACCCATCGCCACGACAGGTACTCGGTCATATAACCGCCCAGTACCGGCCCGGCCACGCTGGCCACCGCGTACATGCTGCTGAAATACCCCTGATAACGTCCCCGTTCGCGGGGAGGAATAATGTCGCCAATGATCGCCTGGCTCACCGAGACCATCCCGCCAGCGCCGATACCCTGCAGAACCCGCGCCAGCACCAGTTGCTCCATGCTTTGCGCAAGGCCGCAGAACAGCGACGCGAGGGTGAACACGCCCATGCCGATGAGCATCATGGGGCGGCGCCCATACAGGTCACCGAGCTTGCCGTAGATCGGCACCGCCACGGTCATCGCTACCATGTAGCCGGAGATCACCCAGGCGAGCAGGTTGACGTCATGGAACTGTGCGGAAATGGCCGGCATGGACACGGCGACAATGGTCTGGTCCAGGGCACCCAGGAAGATCGCCATCATCAGCGCGACCAGGATACTGCGCACGGCGGGAACGGTTGGAGCGGGCTGATAGAGGTGTGTCACGGCAGAACCTTCGAGCAGGGCCCACAGGCAACGGTCACCGGTGGGAATGCTCGATACGATAGCAGGCTATTCGATAGGCTCGTAAGGAAGGCCGACGTAATTTTCTGCGATGGTTTTACGCCCAGCCTCAGAGCGAATGAAATAGTCCAGTTCGCTTTCGGCAATACGCTGGCTGAAGTCATCCGCCTGGGGAAACTGATGCAGCATCGAGGTCATCCACCAGGAAAACCGCTCGGCTTTCCACACTCGGCGCAGGCAGATTGCCGAGTATTTTTCCAGCAAGTCCAGGCGCCCTTCGCGGTACACCTTGAGCAAGATGCGGAACAAGGTGCTCACATCACTGGCTGCCAGGTTCAAGCCCTTGGCACCGGTGGGCGGCACAATGTGCGCGGCATCGCCGAGCAGGAACAGGCGCCCGTACTGCATGGGTTCCACCACAAAGCTGCGCAGCGGCGCGATGCTTTTCTCGATAGACGGGCCGGTCACCAATTGTTCGGCCAATGAGCCGGGCAGGCGGCTTTTGAGTTCATCCCAGAAACGTTCATCTGCCCAGTCTTCCAGCTTCTCTTCGACCGGCACTTGCAGGTAGTAACGGCTGCGGGTCGGCGACCGCATGCTGCACAGCGCAAAACCCCGCGCATGTTTGGCGTACACCAGTTCGGCATGTACCGGCGGCGTGTCGGCCAGCACGCCCAGCCAGCCGAAGGGATAGACCCGTTCGAACACCTTCAGCGCTTGCGCCGGTATCGACTGGCGGGCCACGCCATGGAAACCGTCGCAGCCGGCAATGTAGTCGCACTCCAGGCGACAGGCTTGGCCTTCATGCTCAAAGGTCAGCCACGGCTGTTCACTTTTCAGGTCATGGGGTTGAACATTGGAGGCTTCGTACAGAGTGATGGCACCCGCGGCTGCGCGGGCGGCCATCAGGTCGCGGGTGACCTCGGTCTGGCCGTAGATCATCACCGACTGGCCGCCGGTCAAGGCCTTGAGGTCGATGGAGGTGAGTTGGCCATTGAGGGCAATATCAAACCCGTCGTGCACCAGACCCTCGGCGTCCATGCGTTGGCTGACGCCGGCTTCGCGCAGCAGGTCGACCATGCCCTGTTCCAACACACCGGCGCGGATACGGCCTTGTACGTAATCGGCGCTCTGACGCTCTAGAACGAGGGTCTGGATGCCAGCGTTGTGCAGCAGTTGGCCGAGCAGCAATCCGGAAGGACCGGCACCAATAATGGCGACTTGGGTTTTCAGGGTTTTCATTATTTTTATGACCTTCAAGCTTCACGCGAACGTATGGAGTGAAAGAGTTGTCATTGCTCTTGTGGCTGACATTTTTCACTTGAGTGAGGCTCATAAGAAGGTGAAAACTGCGTCAAAACCTGTGCTTTTCGCCAATCGGGGCGATTACCGAACCATTATCCTGAGTATCGGATTGAAACCATGACCAAAACCGCGATTCCGGTCTTCAAGCTTTACGGGGAAAGCCAGCAGTGGCCGACTCCCGATTTGTTGCACTGCGAAACCATTTCCCGGCGCAGTCGGGAATACCAGTGGGAAATCCAGCCCCACCGGCACGCGGACCTGTGCCAGTTGCTGTATGTGCACAAAGGCCAGGCACAACTGGAAATCGAGGGCCAGCGCACCACGCTTAACGAGTCGAGCCTGCAAGTGCTGCCACCGCTGTGCGTGCATGGCTTTCGTTTTTCCGAGGATGTGGAAGGGTTTGTGGTAACGCTTTCGGCGCCGCTGGTCAGCCACTTGCAGGCGCAACTGGGCTCTACCGTCGATGGCCTGCACACACTCGGCAGCTACCCGGCGGGCAAGGACAGCGATTACTTGAACAGCCTGTTCGTACGCTTGCAGGACGAATACGCCGATGACCAACCGGCACGGGACATGATGCTGCACGCCCTGGTCAGCGTGTTGTTGGTATGGGTCAGCCGCCAGGCGATCGAGCGCCGCCATCCACGCGCGCCGCGGGGTCGTGAGTACTTTCGGCGGTTTACGCAACTGGTCGAACAGCATTACCGCGAACACCCGAAGATTGAAGACCTGGCCCACAAGCTGGGCATCTCGGTCTCACATTTGAACGGGACGTGTCGGGAGTTGGGTGGGCAACCGGCGTTGCAGATCATGCATGACCGCCAATTGCTGGAAGCCAAGCGCCTGCTGACCTACACCAGCATGACCATCAACGAGATGTCCGAAGTGCTGGGCTTTTCCGACCCGACCAACTTCTCACGGCTGTTTCGCCGCAGGGTCGGGTTTTCACCCAAGGCGTTTCGTGAACAACTGAAGGCAGAGCAGCCTACCTGAGCGCACTGAAACTGCCGGTGCGGGGAACGCATTGGTCCTGATGGCAGCTGATAGCGAACGCCGCTGGCTGCATGCGCGTTTGCTCGACGCGGTAGGCGGCAGTCCCATACAGCGCTGTCGCCAATGCGCAGAGGGTGAAAATCGTCAGGTACTTTCTGGTTTTAATGCTCATGGCACAGACCTCTGAACGGATCTACAGGGTGCTGTTTAAAGCATAGGTCAACTTGCCCTGATGCGATGCCATTCAGCGCGCTTATTTCAGCTCAAAGCCCGACATCCCAACCCGGCTCTTCAGGAAAGCGCAGCACCAGGAAATCCAGGAGGCTACGCAACGCCGAAGGCATGTGTTTGCGTGAGGCGTACACCGCATAGATGTTCATTTGTCGTGGCTCGGCGTGCGGCAGCAAGCGCACCAACTCCCCACTGCGAATCAGCTCGCCGGCCTGATAACTGGGCAGCATCGCCACCCCTGCCCCGGCCAGCGTCACGCGCATTAACGTGCTGGCCTCATTGGCCGTGATATTGCCGTGGACCGGCACCGACACGTGCTCTCCGTTTTCTTCGAAATGCCACAGGCTCTTGCCGAAGTAGGAGTGAGTCAGGCAATTGTGCCGGGCCAGGTCTTCGACTTTCTGCGGCGCCGGATGCTCGCGCAGATAAGCCGGTGTGGCGCACACCACCGAGCGACATACGGTCAGGCGCCGGGCGATCAGGTTGGGGTCCAGATCATTGCTGGTGCGGATCGCCAGGTCGATGCGCTCGTCCACCAGGTTCACCGTGCGATCAAGCATCTGCAAATCCACCGTCACCAGGGGGTAAAGCTTGACGTATTCGGCAATCGCCGCGCCCAGTTGCGCCTGGCCGAACGAGGTGCTGACGCTCAGGCGCAACAGACCTCGGGGCGCATCATCGGGTTCGCTGACGGCGGCCTGCATATCCCCACACAAATCCAACAATTGCCGACAACGCGGTAGTGTTTCACCCCCGGCGGCAGTGAGGCTGAGCTTGCGCGTGGTGCGGTGTAGCAGGCGTGCACCCACCCAGTCTTCCAGCTCCGCCAGGTAACGCGAGACCACCGGGCGCGACAGGTCAAGGTGGTCGGCGGCGGCGGATTGGCTGCCCAGGTCCACCACGGTGACAAACACGCGCATTGCTTGAAGACGATCCATGATTTGCCCGATTTTAGAAACAAACTATGTCCCAGCATCGCATTTTTTGTCGCGTTTTATGCAACTAAGCTCTGTGCATCCCTTATCTATGGCAGGAGCTGCCCGATGTTCTCGACCTTCAAACGCTTGACCCTGGCTACTGCCGCCCTGGCATTCGCTGCCCACGCAGCGGCGGCAGAGCTGAAACTGGACGTGTACAACCCAGGCGAAGCCGCGATCTTCCCGGTCAGCTCGGTGCTGGTGAGCGGCGAGAAAGACGCGATCCTGGTGGATGCGCAATTCGGCAAAGGCCAAGCCGAGCAACTGGTGCAGAAGATCCGCGCCAGCGGCAAACGCCTGACCACCATCTACATCAGCCATGGCGACCCGGACTACTACTTCGGCCTGGACACCCTCACCGCCGCTTTCCCCGACGCCAAGGTGCTGGCGCCGCAGCCGGTGGTCGACCATATCAACGCCACTGTCGCCGACAAGCTGGCCTTCTGGGGCCCGAAAATGGGCGCAGACAAACCGGCCAAGACCCTTGTACCGCAGGTACTTAAAGGCCACAGCCTGACGCTGGAAGGACAGCAGCTTGAAGTGGTGGGCCTCGACGGCCCGCAGCCAGATCGCAGCTTTGTGTGGATCCCGTCGATCAAGGCCGTGGTCGGTGGTGTGGTGGTCGCTGAAAACATCCACGTCTGGATGGCTGATACCCAGAGCGCGCAATCCCATAAAGACTGGTTGGCCACCCTCAAGCGCATTGAAGACCTGAAACCGAACACCGTGGTGCCAGGCCATTACCTGGGCACGCCATCGCTGGTCTCGGTCAACTTCACCGCCGATTACATCAAGGCCTTCGACCTCGAAACCGCCAAGGCCAAGGACTCCGCCGCCCTGATTGCGGCCATGAAAAAACGCTACCCCACCCTCGCCGACGAAAGCTCGCTGGAACTGAGCGCCAAAGTCGCCAAGGGCGAAATGAAGTGGTAACTGGCTTTAAACCTTAACCCTGTTGGAGAACATCATGAGCAAGATTGCAATCATTGGTGCCACCGGCCGCGCCGGTAGCCAACTGCTGGAAGAAGCGCTGCGTCGCGGGCATACCGTCACCGCCATCGCCCGCAATACCGACAAGCTGGCTGTGCGCCCAGGCGTTACGGTCAAACAGGTTGATGCCCTGGATGCCGAGGCCTTGCAACACGCCATCAGCGGTAGCGACGTGGTGATCAGCGCGGCGCACTTCGCCACCCTTCCCGCCAGCGCCGTGATCGGCCCGGTGAAAAAGGCCGGGGTGAAACGTTTGTTGGTGGTCGGCGGCGCAGGTTCGCTGTTGTTGCCCGGTGGCGGGCGCGTGATCGACAGCGAAGGGTTCCCGGCTGAATATAAAGCTGAAGCCAGTGCCGGGGCTGACTTCCTGGAAACGTTGCGTCAGGAAAAGGAGCTGGATTGGACCTTTCTGTCGCCATCGGCCCTGTTCGACGGCACCGAGCGCACGGGCAAATTCCGCCTGGGCACGGATGAGCTGCTGGTGAACAGTGACGGCAACAGTTCGATCAGTTTTGCCGACTTCGCCATCGCCATGCTGGATGAAGTGGAGACACCGAAGTACTCGCGCCAGCGCTTTACCGTCGGTTACTGACCCAACGCTGGCTTGCCTTTTTTGTAGGAGCGAGCTTGCTCGCGAAAAACTCACAGGCGCCGCGTTCATTCAGGATGTAGGCGTTATCGTTGACGCTTTTCGCGAGCAAGCTCGCTCCTACATAGGGCGATGTACGGGCAAGCCAGCTCACGCACTGGCCTCACTGACCAACCAATCCATCAGCGCGACCAAGCCAACCGACGGTTCCTTCCCCGGCGGATACACCAGGAAATACCCCATCCCCGTCGACACCCGCAGTTCAAACGGCATCGCCAACCGCCCCGCCTTCAGATCCTCGCCAATCAGCGCACTGTCGCCCATCGCCACCCCGGTGCCCTGGGACGCTACGGTCATTGCCAAGTCCAAGGTTTCGAAGTGGTGCCGTTGGATGGGATCGCTCAAGCAGGCATTGGCAGCCTTGAGCCACAACGTCCAATCGCGCTCGTCTCGGGTCGGGTGCAACAGTACCTGATGCTGCAAATCCTGCGGCGTACGCAAACTGCCCAGCAACCCAGGCACGCAGACCGGCGTTAGGCGCTCGTCGAATAAGTGCCGCGCCTCGGCCGACTGCTCGGCGATGGGCCCGTAGATCACCGCCGCGTCAAACGTCTCACGACGAAAGTCGACGTTATAGGCCACCGTCGTGGTGAGCTCCACCGGCACATCCGGGCGTTCTTTTTGCCATTGCAGCAAGCGCGGCAACAACCAGCGCATCACGCAGGTGGACGCTTTGAGCTGCAAGGTGCGGCGCCGGTCACCGATGTGCTCCACCGCGTCAGCGAGCAAGCCAAACACCTGTTGCGCGCACGCCAGCCATTCGCGCCCCTCCTCCGTCAGGCTCAAGCCCCGCGCCTGGCGCTGAAACAGGGCATAGCCCAACTGGCTTTCCAACCCGGCCACCTGCCGGCTCACCGCGCCCTGGGTGATGTGCAGGTGTTCGGCGGCACGGGTGAAGTTGCAGCACTGGGCCGTGACCCAGAAGGTGTGCAACGCAGGTAACGGAGGGAGGCGTTTCATCGGGGTGCAGCCATGACGGGAGGACATGGCGAGTATGACTTTTTATCGATTGTTGCCGCCACTGGCCAACCGCTCCAATAGCGCTTCGAATCCATCACAAGAGCGACCTGTATGGCGACCTGCGGCGAAGTATTGGTGCACCTCCTGGAACGCTACGGCGTGGACCACGTGTTCGGCATTCCCGGCGTGCACACCGTGGAGCTGTACCGGGGCCTGGCGCGCTCCAGTATTCGGCATATCACCCCGCGCCACGAACAGGGCGCCGGCTTCATGGCCGACGGTTATGCGCGCACCTCTGGCAAGCCCGGCGTGTGCTTTATCATCACCGGCCCCGGCATGACCAATATCACCACCGCCATGGGCCAGGCCTATGCCGACTCGATCCCGATGCTGGTGATTTCCAGCGTGCAGGCACGCAGCCAGTTGGGCGGCGGGCGCGGCAAGTTGCATGAACTGCCGAACCAGAGCGCGCTGGTGGCCGGGGTGGCGGCGTTCTCCCATACCTTGATGTCAGCGGCCGAACTGCCCGCCGTGCTGGCGCGGGCGTTTGCGTTGTTCCAGGCTGGTCGGCCGCGCCCGGTGCATATCGAGATCCCCCTGGATGTGTTGGTGGAAAATGCCGACGCGTTGCTGGGCAGCACGCCTGTCAGCGTCACCCGTGCCGGCGCAGCACCGGCTGCCATTGAGCAGATGCGCCAGTGGCTGGCTGCGGCCAAGCGCCCGCTGATCCTGGCCGGTGGCGGCGCCATTGACGGCGCCACCGAACTGACCCACCTCGCAGAAACCCTCGGCGCGCCCGTGGCCTTGACCATTAACGCCAAGGGTATGTTGCCCGCCGCGCACCCGCTGCTCATCGGCTCCACGCAGACACTGCCCGCCACCCGTGCCTTGGTGGCTGAAGCTGACGTGGTATTGGCGATCGGCACCGAGTTGGCGGAGACCGACTACGACGTCACCTTCGCCGGCGGTTTCAACATTCCCGGAACGCTGCTGCGCATCGATATCGACCCGGACCAGACCGTACGCAACTACCCGCCCCAAGTGGCACTGGTGGCCGATGCGCGCATTGCCGCCCAAGCCCTGCTTACCGAAATCAACCGCCAGCCGCTGGCGCCGCGCACTGCCGACTGGGGTGCAGCACGCGTCTCCCGTTTGTGGGCCGAGCTGGAACCTGCCTGGGACGCTGCGACGCGTGCGCAAACCCGGTTTCTCAACGCGGTTCTGGAGGAATTGCCCGGCGTGATGTTCGTGGGCGACTCCACTCAACCGGTGTACAGCGGCAACCTGACCCTGAACCTCGACCACCCACGTCGGTGGTTCAACGCCTCCACCGGTTACGGCACCCTGGGTTATGCCCTGCCCGCCGCCATGGGTGCCTGGCTCGGGCGCGGCGATGGCCAACCGGTGGTGTGCCTGATCGGCGACGGCGGTTTGCAATTCACCTTGCCGGAACTGGCCAGCGCGGTGGAGGCCCGTACTCCTGTGATTGTGCTGTTGTGGAATAACCAGGGTTATGAAGAGATCAAGAAGTACATGGTCAACCGTGACATCGAGCCGGTGGGTGTGGACATCTACACGCCGGACTTTATCGGCGTGGCCACGGCCTTGGGTTGCGCGGCAGAAAGCATCCGCGGCATCGAACATCTTCGCACCGCATTGCATGCTGCTGCTGATCGCCAGGGGCCGACGCTGCTTGAAATCGACCAAGGGCGGTGGGAGTTGACGAATCTGTAATCCCGCAACGCTGGACCTGTGGCGAGGGAGCTTGCTCCCGTGACGCCCTGCCAGCCAGCGCCCAATGCGCGCTTACCTCACCCCTCGGCATCTGCATTTTTTCAATAGCCCCTGCGACTTTCTGATTTGCCCCGCTGCACGCTCCATGGCCTGATTCGCCCTTGTTCATTCAAGGCAGGCCCATGGAAAACGTTCAGGCAAAATCCACCTCCGCACTATGGCTGATGATCAGCGTAGTGCTCGTCGCTCTCAACTTGCGCCCCTCGATGGCGGCCGTGGGGCCCTTGCTGGCGTCGATTCGTGCGGATGTGCCGCTAAGTTTCAGCAGCGCCGCCTTACTGACCATGTTGCCGGTCATGGCCATGGGCCTGGCGATGTTCTTTGGCATGGACTTGGCCAAGCGCGTGGGCGAGCATCGCAGCATTGTGCTGTCGCTGCTGGTGATTGGGCTGGCGACCTTGTCGCGGTTGTTCCTGGATTCGGCACTGGAACTCATCGTGAGTGCCATCGCGGCGGGAGTCGGCATTGCGCTGATTCAGGCATTGATGCCGGCGCTGATCAAGTCGCGGTTCAGTGCCAATGTCTCGTTATTCATGGGCCTGTATGTCACCGCGATCATGGGCGGCGCGGCTCTGGCTGCTTCGTTCTCGCCGTTGGTGCAAGCCCGGACCGGCAGTTGGCGTATCGGCCTGGCTATCTGGGCACTGCTGGCGTTGCTGGCCCTGGTGTTCTGGTATGCCCAGCGTGCGGCACTGCCGCCGTTGCCTCAAGCCGGCTCGGGCCCTCAGGAGGCTTTTTTCAGCAATCGCCGCGCCTGGTTGCTGGCGATCTTTTTTGGCCTCGGCACCGCGTCCTACACCTGTGTGCTGGCGTGGCTGGCGCCCTACTACGTCGAGCAGGGTTGGAGTGAACAGAATGCCGGCTTGCTGCTGGGCTTCTTGACCGCCATGGAAGTGATCTCCGGCCTGGTCACCCCGGCCATCGCCAACCGCCGCCAGGATAAGCGTAGCGTGGTGGCGGTGTTGCTGGTGCTGATCATCCTGGGTTTCTGCGGGCTCATTCTCAGTCCGCAACACTGGAGCCTGTTGTGGCCATGCCTGCTCGGCCTGGGGATTGGCGGCCTGTTTCCGATGAGCCTGATCCTGTCCCTGGACCACCTCGACAACCCGCGCCGCGCCGGTGGCCTTACCGCGTTTGTGCAGGGCATCGGTTATCTGATCGCCGGCCTGTCGCCGCTCATCGCCGGCATGATCCGCGACCAATTGGGCAGCTTCGAATGGGCCTGGTGGTCATTGATGGCAGTGAGCGGGCTGATGCTGCTGATCGTCATGCGGTTCAACCCGGCGCATTACGCACGCCATATCCGCTGACGTCGTATTACAAACATTTTTTGTCCCACACAAAACATTGAAGGGTCCTACAGAGCTTTCTATTGGTACGAGCGTTCCGTTAACATTTTGCTCAGTCTTGTACTGAGTTCGGTACAAAGGGTTTACGGACGAAACCGATGCTAAACAGTAACTTGCTCAGAAAGCTCGATATGCAGGATTTGATGGTGTTCATCGCCGTCTACGACCAGAGCAGCGTTACCGAGGTGTCTGAAACGCTGTTCGTCAGCCAGTCCACCGTGAGCTATAGCCTGAAGAAGCTGCGCACCAGCTTTGAAGATGAGCTGTTTATCAACACCCGCGCAGGCATGCGTCCTACGTACAAGGCCACCACCATGTACGAGCACGTGCACAAGATTCTGGAAAGCATCAACCTGTGCCATGCCGGTGGCCAGGCTTTTGATCCGACCCAACAGGCCGTGACCTTCAATGTGTGCGCGCCGGAATATTTCGAACAGTTGATCCTCCCGCGCCTGCTGAAGCGCTTCGACCATGCCGACCTGCCGGTAATCGTCAATGTGCAGAAGCTGGAAACCGACATCCCCGCCGACGACCTGCGTGAAGGTCGCCTGGACCTGGTGATCTGCTTCGGCCCGCACTTTCACCGCGCTCACAAAGACTTCAAGACCCAGATGCTGTTGGAGGACGACTTGGTCTGCGTGTGCGACCAACGCTCAGCGCCGAGAGAACAGGCGTTCAGCCTGCAATCCTTCGTTGAGCGGCGCCACGTATTCCCTACGCCGTGGACCTCCGACACCAACATGATCGATGGCTGGCTTGCGCGCCAGGCCCGCAAGCGTCAGGTGATTGCACGGGCCAACAGCTACAGCGCGGCATTGAAGATGATTGCCGGCACCGATTTCATCGTCACCTTGCCCCGCCGCGTGCAAAAGTTACTGGCACCAGCGCCGGCATTCGGTGTTTGCGAAGCACCTAACGGTTTGCCGGGGTTCACCCTGGATATGCAGTGGAACGAAACCAGTGGGCAGGACAGCGCCAATACCTGGTTTCGGGAACAAGTGGTGAAGGTGTGTGCGGATCAGGGTTTGTTATAGGAACGCGCCTGATCAAGCTCTCCACCCCCCTAATCAGATAGCCAGTGACGTTCGGCGCTTAATGACAGCCTGCGACGCGACATCCCGAGCGACAGGGCAATCGATATGGCAGTCTGCTATTACTTTGACCATCCACGCCAGAAACTGCTTTACGGCACCTGAACGCTCACGCCCCGGCACGCATACAGCTGAAAACTGCGCGCCCGGAATCTTGATGTCGGGCCTGTAAGGAATCAGCAATCCATTCGCAACATAGTCTGCCGCCAAGACCGTGCTCGCCAGCGTCAAGCCATGCCCGGCAATAGCGGCCTGGAGCGCAAAATGCTCATCGTTGTATTCACGATAGACCGCGTTTGATAGCCAACTTTCATGATTCGCAGCCGCGCACCAGGACGCCCAACTAATTGAAGCGGGCGATGACGTAGCCCAACGTATACTTATAAGTTTCAAAGAAGCTTCAACTTCCTCTTGCCTCCAGTGGGCATGAGAGAAAACACCAAACTGTTCGCGCATAAGCGCGTGGCTGTACAAGTCTGGAAAATCGCGAAACCCACAACGAATCGCTAAATCAACAGATGAGTCACGAAACAAATCCACCACTTCATTACTGGTTTCAACACTGACATGAATGTCTGGATGTTCGCTATAAAATTTCGCCAGCCGAGGGATCAACCATAAAGACGCAAATGCCGGCGTGGTAGAAACTCGGAGTGTGTTGGAGTCGGCGGGTGGCTTGAGCGAAGACATACTACCGCTTATATCCAGAAACGAAAGATGCACCTTTGAATATAGCCTCTCACCGTTCGCTGTGAGTTGAACACCGTGGGGAGTGCGTACAAAAAGCATACTGCCCAGTAAGTTTTCAAGTGTTTTTATTTGTTGTGATACTGCCGCTGGGGTAACAAACAACTCCGCGGAGGCTGCTTTAAACCCACCGAGTCTTGCGGCAGATTCAAATGCACGAATGGCTGTCAACGGCAATTTTGCGAACATTAATCAATCCCCCTTCCATGGTAAAAAAACTAAGCCAGGCTTACTTTATCTGATTTGCCTTCGCTTTCATAGAAGTGAATTCTAGGCTACGCCACCTAGCCGGTAACAGGAGGCGCGTCGATCGAGAATGTCGAGTCCATACTGACTGCGCTTGCGGATTGACGAAATTCTTTAGTCTAACTAAATGACACTGGCCTATATACGGTCTATCCCTGAGTGCACTTCAGCGTTCATGGAGTAGGTCTCGTTGCGCCTTTTTTAGAGCACATGGTGCATTCATGGAAAAGAACATACCTATCATTGACGTCGGTAGTTTGACGCAGGGAGCAGAGATATCACCACGTCTAGTAAAGGAGATCGACAACGCGTGCAGGGAGGTCGGATTTTTCACCGTCGTCAATCACGGTGTAGATAACACGCTTATTTCAACTGTCTTCTCTCAAATAGAATCGTTTTTTGACCTGCCTGTTCAGGCCAAGGAAAAAATCGAAATTCATAAATCCCCCTATATGCGTGGCTACTTTAGCGAAGGCGCTGATAAGTCGGATGGCATATTGGGCGATGTCAAAGAGGGTTTTGACATGGCCGCGGACTTGTCGCTTGACGACGAGTTCGTAAAAGCCAAATTACCTTTTTACGGCCCCAATGTATGGCCAGAGGAATTACCCGACTTCAAGCTTGCGATGAGGGAATATCACTCGCAAATGCTTGCGTTCGGAAAAAAACTGCTAAACGTGTTTGCCCTTGCTCTCAATATGCCGATCGATTACTTCGATGATAAATTCAAGAAGCCGATGGCCCAATTGAGAGTCCTGCGTTATCCCTCCACCCAATATACGCAGGGAGCGCCGATGGGTGCTGGAGAGCATACAGACTTCGGCTGGATCACGATGATCTCGGAAAGTGCCACCGGGGGGTTAGAGGTACAGAGTGCCAACGGCACCTGGATCAAAGTCAAACGCATCCCAAATGCCTTTGTCGTCAATGTCGGGGATCTAATGTCTCGCTGGACGAATGACCGTTACAAGGCAACGCTGCATCGAGTGATAAATACCTCCGGCAAATTACGCCATTCGGCGGCGTTCTTTATGGACCCAGACTACACCGCCAAAGTGGAGTGCCTGCCCAGCTGTTGCGCAGACGGCAGTCCTGCGAAATACGGAGCGATCATCGCGGGTGAGTACATGGACCAGAGGTTCTTGGAAACCACCACATTTCGTGAACTTGAACCCAACTAGTAGGAGTATTGAACGTGCTAGGTAAAGAATACACATTCTATCTATCAGCGATCGTAGCGATACTGGGCACCGTGGGCTATCACATGCTCATGAAGAAAATACCGTCTACGATCAACCCCTTGGTTTCAATTGTCAGTATTTATGTGGCGATCGTTATCCTGTCCACCTTGATGTTGCCGTTTTTTTTGGGCAGTGGAACGTTACTCGCGGGCTTGAAGCAAATGACCTGGCTTCAGGGAGGCATCGCGTTTTGCATCTTGATGATGGAAATCGGCTTTTTGATGATGTATCGCAGTGGATGGGACCTCAGTACGGGCAATATCGTTACCGGCGCCATTATCAATATTGCGCTCGGCTTTATCGGGGTATTTCTGCTTAAAGAAGGACTCTCTTATTTAAATATTGCCGGTGTTTTATTGTGCATCGTCGGCGTGATACTGATCGGCTACAAATCCAGTAGCAGCGAACAACCCGTGGACGCGGATACGCACGCTACGGTCTCGCTAGTACCACCTTCACTGGTGCCAGATGCAACACCAAAAGAACCCTAGCCAGCCGTACACCTGCAATACATCTCTGGCATTGTGTATGCACACATATTCAAACCCCGCCGTTAGTTCCACATGCGCACGGAAGTGATTACACCTGTCCAGGCATGATAGGTTGTTCAATGCTAGCCCCCAAACCAGCTCAATAAGCGTTTCAGTGATTTTGCTCTTGAAGGTGATGAGATGTCTTTACTGTATGCTGATAATTATCTGCGCGCCATCAAAGACGCCAACGTGAAAACCCTGCTTATTTCAATAGCTAAAGAGCGAAGACTGTTGCCATCGGTGATGATACTAAGTGCAATAGCATCCTTCACTGTAGGGGGCATATTCCTGGCGTATACTCAACAGATCGTTGCGGTACTCGGTGCGATTATCTTGATTGCCCTTGCCAAAATCTGGTCCTGGTACCTGAGCCACGATTGCGCGCACAATTCTGTTTTCAAGTCGAAGAAAGTCAATTCTGTCATCGGAGAGTTGCTGTCTTTCCTTAACGGCCTCTCTTTCTTTTCATTTGAAGCCTATAGAAAAGATCATGTTCGCCATCATGCCGAAAAAATTGATATTGGTGGGTTCGATAGTGGTCACTTTGCTGTCGCTCATCCGAGGCTATTCAGTGCAATCATTGTTGCAGAAAAAATATATCTTCCCGCCTTCTACTATGTGATCAAGCTTACCAATATTTACTCCGTGATATTCAGCGGCAGCAGGCGCGAAGTTGCAAGGGGTATTGGAAGCCTGTGCATTTACATTGTAGCCTTCGCTACGTTTGCCCGGTTCTCCCTGATACTTGTGGTGGTATGGCAAGCCTCCTCCTTCCTTAGGATACACATCGTACGATTCGTCGACTGTTTCCAGCATTCTTTCCAGCAGGTGTATACGGCGGGAGAAAAGCTAACCCATGGAAAACACTACGAAATCCAGAATACCTTCTCCGTACCGGTGGCAAGAAAGTTTACCTTCCTCAATCTGATTATTTTGAATTTTGGTTACCACGCGGCCCACCACTGCTTTCCAACATGCCCTTGGTATATGTTGCCACAACTGGAAGCTGCCATAACCAAACAGTTGAGGCTTTACGGAATAACGGACACAAGAGAAGAAAGCACGCCATTCTTCAACTTCATGACTGCCTACCATCGTGGGCGGTTATCAAGAATCATCAGCACCGATGAAGGACAACCCTACGATGTTGATGGCCAATTTAACACCCACCATTTCACCGGTGCGTACACAGATAAGCTCTTAGGTTGAGTCACCCACTCAGGTCGGGCCTTATCAAAGCATGGACACTGTCAGGTCGTGGATACGGAGACCCCCACCTCAGCGCTTGAAAGTCGTAACTTACTTATAACTCAACTCATGACAAATCAATCAGATCTATAAAGGAGTGCGTGTGGACGATTCAAGTGCAGACGCCAACAGCTTCTGGCTGACGGCTGTTGAAAAAGAGAGTATTCGGGACGCGCTCATAGACATTTGTTACGAGCCAACGGGAGGGCGAGACTACATCCACCTCATTCGCATGACCGCTTATCAAAAGTTTCCCGCGCGACTTCTAAAAAAGCTTGAATCACTTAAAGATGACGATGCTTCTTATTGTGTATTTGAGAACCTTCCGATTGATGACGCATTTGGCAGCCCGCAAGGCGACGCTAATAGCTTGAACTTCAAAAGTGGTTATCTTTCTGAAAATGTGCTGGTTGCCCTGGGCAGTTTGATAGCGGAGCCCTACTCCATCAAGCATGAGGGGCCAAAACTGGTCAATGACGTGGTACCGCATCCGGAGGCCGTAGGCGAGTATACCGGCAACGGTTCGGACCTGGAGTTGGACCTGCACACCGAAAATGCCTTTCAGGCTTATGACTCCCGTGGAGACACCTCGCCGCTGGCTCTTCTGCTTCTCGGCGTTCGCGGTGACCCTGCCGGGGTGGGCCCGAAAACCTGGGTGGCCGATGCGAGGGAAGCCCTTCAGGTTCTGGAACAGGCCGATATTGAAATCCTATATGGCAAACATTTCATCATTCGTCAGCCCTACCGCTGGAGGAACAGTGCCGCAGGCGCGAAAGAAACTCATGTGTACCCAATTCTGAGCGGCCCGCTGACTCACCCTAGAGTCACTGCTGCGTTTTACCCGGACATGGTAATTGCCGCTGATCACGAAGCACAAAATACCCTGTTGAGGTTTTACAACGCGCTTAAAAGCGTAGCGCGGCCGCTGGACATTCAACCTGGCAAGTTGGTGTACATCAACAATCGTTTCATGCTCCATTCGCGTGACAAGTTCACCCCCAGTTTCGATCCAGAGGGGCATGCGTATCGTTGGATCCAGCGTTTGTTCATCACGAACAACTTGTGGAACTTCCGTTCATTCAACAAGTGTGGCGCGCGGATATTCGAACCCGTTACTCGATGATATAAAGAGATAAATTAAATGTCGAACCATAAGCCATATACATCAATTATTCATAATATAGGCACTTTCCTCACGGGTGATCTCGCGTCTCCACTCATTACAGCAGATACCCTCGTCAGTGTTGATGGAATGATCACCTACGTGGGTCAGGCAGCAGATGTGGATTTTTCACACGCAGACCTGGTGATTGACGCCAAGCAGAGCACGGTCATGCCAGGTTTGATCGACAACCACACTCACCCGACCCTGGGTGAGTACAGCC
The DNA here is from genome assembly GCF_016405475.1 of Pseudomonas sp. MF6767. Classification (NCBI taxonomy): domain Bacteria; kingdom Pseudomonadati; phylum Pseudomonadota; class Gammaproteobacteria; order Pseudomonadales; family Pseudomonadaceae; genus Pseudomonas; species Pseudomonas sp. MF6767. Next base: position 139,623 of record NZ_JAEKCY010000015.1, read on the forward strand.
CGCGCTCTGGCAACCACAATTGGATCTGGCACTCCTTGCAGGGCGGCGTGACGACCATGATCTCTGCCGGGGAAGTGCACGTTCCGGGGCTACCGACCGACAGGGTCGGTACTATCGCCATGGCAATCGCAGCGCAGCGCTCTTTCTCCAATGCGCGCCCTAGCGGAATAAAAATGGAAGCCGGCGCGCCACTGCTCAACGATGAATTTTCGGATGAGGATTTCGCCGCAATGGTTGCTCAAGGCATCAACCAACTGGGAGAGGTCGGGATAGGCCCGGTCAAGTCAGTCAGTCGTGCAGCTGAATTGGTCAAGATGGCTCGCAAACACGGCATGACTTCCATTACCCACACGGGCGGTCCTTCAATTTCTACCTCCCAGAGCATGGGTGCAGAAGAGATCCTTGAAATTGCGCCCGATATCATCGGGCACATCAATGGCGGCTATACCGCACTGGCACCCAGCCAAATCAGATGCCTGTGTGAAGGCTGTCTGGGTGCCCTGGAAATCGTACATAACGGCAACGAGTTCGCGGCGGTCACCACCCTGAATTACGCACGAGAAATGAACCAACTGGACCGTATCGTCATTGGCACGGATTCCCCTGCCGGATGTGGGGTTCCCGCGCTTGGCATGCTCAGGGCAATTGCCTTGCTCAGTAGTTTCGGCGACGTTCCACCGGAAAAGGCCGTCTGTTTCGCAACGGGTAACACCGCCAAGGTGAGAAAGTTGAATCGGGGGATTCTGGGCGTCGGAAGAGAAGCCGACATTCTGATCGCCTGTGGGCCTTTGGGAGGAGCGCAACCCAGCGTACTTGGAAGTTTCAGCAGTGGTGACCTTCCAAGTATTACCTCGATTCTGATCGATGGGCGCCTGGTCGTGAGGCAATCCAGGAACTCGCCACCGCCATCTGTCACACCTGAAATAACTCTGCGTACCTAATAGCAGCGTCCCGAAAGGGACGTCGCCTCGAGAGCACTCATATGCATAGAATTCTGCCCGAAATTACGCGCAGAGGGCCTACCGTACTCGCATGCGGTTGCGCAATTGGATTGGCTATTCCCTATCTTGCAGACTTGGCGAGGCCATTGCTCGCCGTCATGGTTTTCATATTTGTCCTGGGCACTCTCCTGCGTATTAACAACGCTGAAGTCATCACTGCAGCCAGAAACTTGAAAATATCCCTGATATTTCCAGCCCTGATGGTGGTGGCTTGCCCTTATATTTTTGGAATGCTTTCGCTTTACCTCACCGGCAATCAAGAACTTTCCCTTGCGATAGCCATCGCTGTTGCCGCCCCGCCCGCCAGCGGAAATGCAGCCGTCGCGAGAATGCTCGGGCTTGACCCTTCCATGTCACTGGTGACTGCGCTCTGCTCAATGGCAATTATCCCTGTCACCGCTCCGATGATACTCCACCTATTCGCTGATGGCCTTTCACTCTCCTTGAACCCCGTTGATCTGGCGATCAGACTGGCCGTGTTGATAGGAGGCGCCGAAGGCGCTGCTATTTTGATACGTCGTTTTTCGCACACCTTCGTCGCCACGCACGGCCTGGCTATTGACGGTATTGTCGTCATCGCGCTTTTCCTCTTTGCAGTAGGCACGATGGCGGGCATGCAGCAGGTAATTCTGGAGACCCCGTCGTTGGCCATCTCGATGATCGCCATTGCCTATTGCATCAACGTCTGCCTGCAGCTCCTCATGGGCTGCTTATATCCCGGGTCATTGATCGCCAAGTTCACCATGGCACTCAACGGTGGCAATAGAAATGTTGGACTATTATGGTCTGCTCTTGGTGTCAGCTTATCGCCCACAATGGCGTTGTATTTTGCATGCTGCCAACTGCCTATTCACACCATGCCGAAGATACTGCAGTTTGTTTTACCCAGAGTTGAAAGCTATTTGAACAAACTGGTTTTAAGCAAGAATCGAATCTGAGCTATTACTGCCTGGAACTGCATAAAAATGATACTCACGCCAGAAAATATCAGGCAGATTGCCGAACGCTCTTCGCTGGAGACTACTGCCTGCTCTTGTATTCGGGGCTTGTCGCAGGGGTGGGAAACCTTACCCAAAACACTCGAGGCGAGCAGCCTGTTGCGCTTCCTAGGCGAAATCTCGACCGATAGGGCACAAGAACTCAGCCTTGAGGAATACCACCCGAACGGTACCCATTTCTGGTCTGAAGACGCGCCTATCTGCTTTGATTTCTTTCCTTATAATATTTCAAGCGTCTGGGGCTGTAAGTGTTGCGCGCGAGCATTCCTCAGGTTTACGGAAGCAGGCGCCTATCACTCCGAACAACGCATCCGTATTTTGCGTGCGTCGCTGATTGGCAACCCCGTTCAAGAAGAGCACGTTCAGGATTAGCCGTTCTTGAGGCGCCCCCCTCCTTCCCCTAGCACGGGTATAAACCTCAGGCTTTATTCGCTACCAACCCGCGATCACTCATGAATGCCTCCAGCCGCGAGCGCATCCAGCGTTCCGCCGGGTCTGTGTCAACGTGGCTGAGCCACACCATGGACAAATCCAGGGTCGGGGTTTCGAACGGGAACGGCTCGCAGAACAGATTCCCGCTGGCGGCCATAGCCTGGGCGGTGTAATCCGGCAGGCTGGCGATCATGTCGGTGCCGGCAAGCAAGGCCGGCAACGAACTGTATTGCGGCACCGAGAGCACTACATGGCGTTTGCGGCCCACCTCTGCCAGCCACTCATCGGCAAACCCGGCCACATTGGCGGTGTGGGACACCAGCACGTGGGGCCGTGCGCAATATTCGTCAAGGGTCAGCGGGGTGTCCGAGGCATCGGCGCGCAGCAGGCACGGGCGGATGTGCCGCAATAGCTTGCGCTTGGCATTGGCCGGCAACCCGCGGGTCTGGGTGATTCCGACGGTAATATCGCCAGAAGCCAGCAGGTCGGGAATGCGCCAATAATCCACATGCTGCACCACGAACACCACCTGCGGCGCTTCCTGACGCAAGGCCCGTAGCAAGGGTGGCAGCAGGCCGAACTCAACGTCATCGGACAGGCCGATGCGGAAAGTCATGGTGCTGATGGACGGGTCGAAATCATGGGTCAGGCTCAGGGCCGAAGACAGCGAGTCGAGGGCCGGCGACAGGTGCTGGATGATCTCCTCGGCGCGCGCCGTAGGCTCCATGCGATGGCCGACACGAATAAACAGTGGGTCGTTGAAGAGGGTACGCAGGCGGTTGAGGGCCGAACTGATGGTCGGTTGGCCGAGAAACAGCTTCTCCGCAACCCGCGTCACATTGCGCTCGAGCATCAGTGCTTCAAAGACCACCATCAGATTGATGTCGGCCTTGCGTAATTCATTGCGATTCATCGGCGCCTGCCCCTTTCCCCAAGACAAGCGGCAGTTTAGGAAGGCTGCGGGGCTGCGTCTATGTGCGTACTGCTCAATAACGGGTTGGGGACGGTAAATCTGCGTTTGAAGGTTGCCGCTGCGCTTAAAAATGTGGGAGCGGGCTTGCTCGCGAAGGCGGTGGATCAGCCGACGACTCCGTTGACTGACACACCGCCTTCGCGAGCAAGCCCGCTCCCCCAATTAGACCGCGTTTACCTGACTCAAGGCTTGAGCGGTCGCTCCTGGTCACGCTCGGAAAGCTCGGTGCCATCGTCCGGATGCTTCCAGGTTTGCGGCTTTTCGTCTTCGCGCTGCCGCCGGGGTTCTTCACGCTCCGGCTCGTTGTGCTGCTTGTGTTCGTTCCCCATAACGGCCTCCGCCCATAAGAATTGGAAACAGCTTCAAGCATAGGACACGGCGGGTTGTCTTGAAGCCGGAATGGATTGATAGCAAATACGCATCAATTCATCCAAATTAGTCACTTATCATTTCTAAATGTGTCAGCCACTATCCCAAGTCTTAAGCGAAACAAGCACTTTAAAAAGAACGCTGGAGACACAAAACCATGACGACCCCTTCCCGGCCTGCGGCTGCCCCCTCGAAAGTAGGCGCGGTATTGCGCGTTACTTCGGGCAATTTCCTCGAACAGTTCGACTTCTTTCTGTTCGGTTTCTACGCCACCTATATCGCTGCCGCGTTCTTCCCGGCCGCTAATGAGTTTGCGTCATTAATGATGACCTTCGCCGTGTTCGGCGCTGGCTTCCTGATGCGTCCATTGGGCGCGATTATTCTGGGTGCCTACATCGATGACGTGGGCCGTCGCAAAGGCTTGATCGTGACCTTGTCGATCATGGCCAGCGGTACGCTACTGATCGTGCTGGTGCCGAGTTATCAGACCATCGGCCTATGGGCGCCGTTTCTGGTGCTGCTGGGGCGCCTGCTGCAAGGTTTCTCGGCCGGTGCGGAGCTGGGTGGCGTGTCGGTGTACCTGTCCGAAATGGCCACGCCGGGCCGTAAAGGCTTCTACACCAGTTGGCAGTCGGGCAGCCAACAGATCTCCATCGTCGTCGCCGCGGCCCTGGGTTATGGCCTGAACGTGTGGATGGAACCTGCGGTGGTGGCCGATTGGGGCTGGCGTATTCCGTTCGCCGTCGGCTGCGTGATCATTCCGTTCATCTTCGTGCTGCGTCGCAACCTGCAGGAAACCGAAGAGTTCGCCAACCGCAAGCATCGCCCGACCATGCGTGAAGTGATGGCGACCCTGGTGAAGAACTGGACCGTGGTCATCGGCGGCATGCTGATGGTGGCCATGACCACCACCGCGTTCTACCTGATCACCGTGTACGCGCCGACTTTCGGTAAAACCGTGTTGCACCTGAGCACCTCGGACGCCTTGCTGGTGACCTTGCTGGTCGCGATCTCGAACTTTTTCTGGCTGCCGATCGGCGGCACGTTAAGCGACCGCTTCGGCCGTAAACCCGTGCTGATTGCCATGACGGTGCTGACTGTCCTTACGGCTTATCCGGCATTGTCCTACGTGGTCAACGCACCAAGCTTTGCGCACATGCTGGAAACCCTGCTGTGGTTCTCGTTCCTGTATGGCATGTATAACGGCGCGATGATCCCGGCGTTGACTGAAATCATGCCGGTGGAAGTGCGTGTGGCGGGTTTCTCCCTGGCCTACAGCCTGGCGACAGCAGTGTTCGGTGGCTTCACGCCAGCGATCTCCACCTGGTTCATTCACATCACCGAAGACAAGGCTTCACCTGCGTATTGGATGATCTTCGCCGCGCTGTGTGCATTGTGTTCGACCCTGGCGTTGTATCGCCGCGCCAATACCCGCGGCCAAGTCATGCAGGAGGCTGCGCAATGAAGCCGCTGTTCAAAACCCTCGCTGCTGTCGTCCTCGGCACCCTGGCGCTATCAGCCCAGGCCGAACAACTCAAGGTCATGACCTCGGGCGGCTTCACCGCCGCGTATAAATTGCTCGGCCCGCAATACGCCGAGCAAAGCGGTGACACCCTCGACACCATCCTTGGCCCGTCCATGGGCAAGGCGCCGGAAGCGATTCCCAACCGCCTGGCCCGTGGCGAACAGGCCGATGTGGTGATCATGGTCGGCTATGCCCTGGATGAGTTGATCAAACAAGGCAAAGTCGATCCCGCGTCCCGCGTGGAGCTGGCCGACTCGCGGATTGGCCTGGTGGTGAAGGAAGGTGCGGCCAAACCTGTGATCAATACAGACGCCGAGTTGAAGGCCGTGCTGAGCAAAGCCAAATCGGTGGCCTATTCGGATAGCGCAAGCGGCGTTTATGTCGAGAAGGAATTGTTCAAGAAGCTCGGCATGCCGGCCAAGGGCACCATGATCCAACGCGTGCCGGTGGGCGAACAGGTGGCCAAGGGTGATTACGAGGTCGGCTTGCAACAAGTGGCGGAATTGTTGCCAGTCAAGGGCGTGACGTTCGTAGGCAAGATCCCGGAAGACGTGCAGTCCGTTACCCGTTTCGCCGCCGGTATTCCAGTGAACGCCAAACACCCTGAGCAGGCCAAGGCACTGTTGCAGTTCATGGCATCGCCCGAGGCCCAGCAGGAGGTGCAATCCACCGGCCTGGACTCGGTGTCACGCTGACCGGAACGGCATCTCCCGTACCAGTCGCTCCAACTCCAGCGCCGCCGGTGGCAACGTCCGCCCGCGGCGCTTGATCAAGCCCACATTGCGCAGCACCTGGGGCTCCACCAGCGGCACACTGACCAGAATCGGGTGAGTGTGCGCCGGCATCGCAATCGACGGCACCATCGCCACTCCCAGCCCCGCCTCCACCAGCCCGATCATGGTGGTCACGTGGTGCGTCTCGCAGATACTCGGCTTTTTCACCCGCACCCCACGCAAGGCCTGGTCGAGCAGGAAGCGGTTGCCCGACGTCTTGTCCACCTCGATGTAGTCATGCTCATAGGCCTCGGTCCAGCTCACGCTGTCACGCCCAGCCAGAGGGTGATCACGCCGGCAGGCCAGCACGTAGCGCTCCTGCAGCAGCAACTCGAATTCCACCTCATCGGCCAGGCTACCGCTGAAACTCACGCCAAAGTCCGCCTCGCCGCTGGCCACCGCATTGCACACCTCGCCGGCACTGGCATCCAGCACCCGCAGGCGAATCTTCGGATACAGCTTGTGGAACTCGGAGATTACGTGGGGCATGAAGTAGTACGCGGTAGACGGCACGCAGGCGATGGTGACATTACCCATGCGCGTCGAGGCGACGTTGCTGATACCCATCAGCGCGATGTCGAGATCGTCGAGCATGCGCTCGACCTGGGGTAAAAATGCACGCCCGACCATGGTCAGGCTGACCCGTCGCGTGGTGCGTTCGAACAGCTTTACATCCAGCGCGGATTCGAGCTTTTCGATACGCCGACTGAGGGCCGGTTGCGAGATACGGATGGCCTCGGCAGCGCCACGAAAACTGCCCTTGTCCACCACGGCGCGGAAAGCTTGGAGGTCGTTGAGGTCGAAGTTGATGATCACGGGAGGCAGGCCAAAGGTGGTCGAGGTGGCGAGCATTATCGTATGGGAGCCGGTGGGACGCCATGTGTGCCTAGATGGTTTGCCGAGATCATCCTGTTACACATATGAAGTCATACATATCAGCAGGTTATCAGCCACCTACGGCAACGCGATCGCCAAAACGGGTCAATACTTTCGGCCTGACCTACACAACTGGAGACGTAGCAACTCATGGAAACCTACCCCTTCTGGATGGACGACGAGGCGCCGGGCATCGGCATCGATCAGTTGCTTCTTGCATCGCGCCAATGGTCGAGTAGGATTGAATCCCACTCACCTCAGGCGGATACACCCATGCGCTCAACCCAGCAAATGAGCATCACCTTGCCCCTTGAAATGGCGGCTCTGGTCAAAGCCAAGGTGGCTGCTGGCGAATATGCCAGCGAAAGTGAAGTGATTCGCGACGGCCTGCGGGCGTTGCTGGCGCGTGATCGTGCCATGGAGGATTGGCTCAGAGCCGAAGTCATCCCCGCAGCGACCGCCCTTGAGGCGAAGCCTGAGCTTGGGTTATCGCCAGAACAGGTCCGCGAACATATGGCCGCCAGACGTCAGCGCAAAGGCACAGGGGAAGCGTGAGCTACTCGGTAGTTTTCTCGCCCGAGGTCTTGGCGCAACTCGATGCTCTCGAAGACTACATCAGCGATGTCGGCTCCCCTCCTGTAGCGGCGCGTTTTATCGACAATCTTGTCAGCTACTGCGAAAGCCTTGCCCTGTTTCCCTTGCGTGGCATGCGCCGTGACGACCTGCTGAAAGACTTGCGCATCACTCACTATCGTCGCAGCACCATTATTGCTTTCAGGGTGAAGCCTGACTTCAAAACGGTATCGATAGTAGGGGTGTTTTATGGCGGGCAAGACTACACGGCGTTGTTGCACGCAGATCAGAACGAGCACCCGACAAGGGCTGAAAAGCCTGCTGAAAACTGATCAGCAGGCTTTTAGCGTTCAAACATCCTTTAATGAAGGGCCTGATAGCGAGTTCCAAGCCGCTGGTGCACCGAAAAACGCCTGGGCATTACTGTCCAACGTTTCCAAGTGATACCCGCCTTCCTGCACGATCACGCAGGGCAACCCCAGCGCACGGATGCGGGCTCCCAACCGCACAAAGCCTTCCCGCGTCACCGCGACTTTGCTTTGTGGGTCCAGCTCATAGATATCGAAGCCCAGTGACAACACCAGCACATCCGCCGAGAAGTCCTTCACCGCTGCCAGGGCCTGCTCCAGTTTTTCAAAGAACACCGCTTCGCTGGCACCATGGGGCATCGGCAGGTTGAGGTTGTACCCCTCGCCGGCGCCGTTGCCTTTTTCCTCGGCAAAGCCTGCGACGCCAGGATAGAAGTTGGTCGGGTCGCCGTGGATCGACACATACAGCACGTCGTCGCGGTCGTAGAAAATTTCCTGGATGCCTTGGCCGTGATGCATATCGGTATCGAGCACGGCGACACGCTGGAAACCTTGGCGCAGTGCCTGCGCAGCCACGGCCGCATTGTTGATGTAACAGAAGCCACCGGCCGCGTCGAAGCGGGCGTGATGGCCCGGGGGCCGGCACAAGGCGTAGGCGGCAGGGGCGCCGTCGAGGATGTCTCCCGCTGCGGCGATGGCGCTTTGGGCTGACCAATAAGCCGAGCGCCAGGTCAACTCACCGATGGGGCAACTGCCATCGGCCAGGTAGCGTGCCGCCTGAGCCAGGATGCCGCGCAAGGCATTGGGTTCACGCACGAAGATGTTGGACATGACTTCGTCGCCCCAGTCTTCGGGAATTTCTTTCCAGCGCTGGTGAGCTTCTTGAAGAAAAGCCAGGTAGTCGCCGCCGTGCACCGCGAGCAAAGGATCCATACCGCAATCGGTCGGTTGCTGGATATCGAAGCCCAGGGTTTGCGCAGCCAACAGCAGGTTGCGCGCTCGCTCGGGAACCTCCTGGGGCGTGCGCATCTGGCCGCGGGAATAGTAGCTACGCGGGTGATGCAGGAGTTGTTCGGGGTGAAAAAACGTCTTCATGAGTTGCTCCTGGATAAACACAGAACCTGTGGGAGCTGGCTTGCCTGCGATGGCGGTGAATCAGGCAGTACATTGCTCTCTGACAGTGCGCAATCGCAGGCAAGCCAGCTCCCACAGGGGTGCGGCGTCGGCCTTTAGAAATGAACATGCCCGGCGCGTTTCAAGACGGCGTTGAGCAAGACATCGGTACCCTGGCGCACATCGTCGGGCAAGACATCCTCGGCTTCGTTGTGGCTGAGGCCGCCGACGCAGGGGATGAAGATCATCGCGGTGGGGCAATAGCGCGCCAGGTGAATCGCATCGTGGCCGGCGCCGCTGACGATGGTCTGCTGGCTGTAGCCCAAGCCGTCCACCGCAGCCTGCACGCAAGCCACGCACTCGGCGTCGAACGGCGTAGCCGGGCTGATCCATTGAGGCGTGATGGTGACGCTCAGGCCACGGTTGTCCGCGATAGCCTGCAGGCGTGCACGCACTTGCTGCTCCATGGCGTCGATGTCGGCGTCGCGGTGATGGCGCAGGTCGACGGTAAAGTTGAGCAAGCCGGGGATGGTGTTGCGCGACGACTTGGCGATGCTCAGTTCACCCACAGTGGTAAGGCCCTGCGGGGCAAAATCGGCAGCGAGGTTTTCCAGGGCCTGGATCATTTTTGCCGCGCCGCACAGCGCATCTTTACGCAACGGCATCGGCGTGGTGCCAGCGTGCGCGGCCATGCCTTCGACCCGTACATCGAGCCAGCGAATCGCTTGACCACCGGTGACTACGCCGATGCTGTTGGCGTTGTCTTCCAGAATCGGGCCTTGCTCGATATGCGCTTCGAAATACGCATCCACTGCGCCACCCAACGGGCGCTCACCGTTGTAGCCGGTGGTGCGCAACGCCTCGTTCACGCTGATACCGTCTACATCAGCGGTTGCCAGTGCCATGTCCAGGGCAAGCGTGCCGGTGAACACTGCCGAGCCCAGCATCGCCGGGGTGAAACGGGCGCCCTCCTCGTTGGTCCACACTGCAATTTCCAACGGCTTGCGCGTCTGGATGCCGTGGTCGTCGAGGCTGCGGATGACCTCCAGGCCAGCCAACACGCCGTACACCCCATCGAAGCGTCCGCCTTCGGGCTGGGTATCCAGGTGGCTGCCCATCATCACCGGGGCGGCGTCATTGTCGGTGCCCGCGCGGCGGGCGAACAGGTTGCCGATGGCATCCACGCTCAACGTCAGGCCGGCTGCTTTACACCAGTGGCTGAACAGCTCACGACCGGCCTTGTCTTCAGCGCTCAACGCCAGGCGGCAGCTGCCACCGCGTGCGGTCGCGCCGATCTCGGCCATGTCCATCAGGCTACGCCACAGGCGCTCGCCATTAATCTTCAACATTGCTGACTCCCTCAACTGTGTGCCATTTCCAGGCGGTGGGCCGTGGCATGGCGGCGGGACAAGGCCAGTACGCACACCAACGAAACCGCCGCGATCACGCTGTAAAACACTGCCATCGGCCACCATTGGCCCAAGTATTGATGGGCCAGCCAGGTGCCGATCAACGGTGTCAGGCCGCCGGCCAGCGCGCCGCATACCTGGTAAGCCAGGGAGATCGCGGTGTAGCGCACACGGGTTTCAAACAGGCCGCTGACAAAACCTGCGATGACGGCGTAGAACGACGCCATGCACACCACCGCCAGGGCAATGCCGAGGATGATCAACGGTGCCTGAGCGCTGCTGACCAGGACGAACATCGGGTACGGCGAGGCCATTGCCAGCACGCACATGGCGCACAGAAACCGCGTAGCGCCGACCTTCTCCGCCACCCAGGCGGCCAGCGGCTGGACGCAGAACTGAATAATGGCGACGAAGAACAGGCATTCCAGAATCAACGAGCGCGGCAGATTAAGTTGCTGAGTGCTGTAGGCAATCATGAAGGTGTTGGTGAAATACACGCCGGCAATTCCCAACGTATTGGCGCCAATGCACAACAACAGTGGACGCCAAGCGGTCTTCAGCACTTCCAGCACGGGGGCTTGGTCCTGCTTGATCGCTCGCGCTTTTTCCGCCAGAGCCTTGTCTTCGAGGAACTCCGGCGACTCGTTCACACCCAGGCGAATCGCGAGGCCGACGATCAACAGCAAGGCACTGGCCAGGAACGGCAGGCGCCAGCCCCAGCTGAGCAGGTCCTCTTCAGGTAAACGAGTGACGGCACTGAACGCTAGCAAGGAAAGAATCAAACCGGCCGGGCTGCCCAACTGCGCGAAGGATGCAAAGAAATTACGCCGCCCTTTCGGCGCGTGCTCGCCAGCCATCAACACCGCCCCACCCCACTCGCCGCCAACCGCAATACCCTGCACCACCCGCAACAGGATCAACAGCACCGGTGCGGCAGCGCCGATCTGGGCATAGGTCGGTAACAGGCCGATGCACACCGTGACCACGCCCATCATCACGAGGGTAATCACCAGGGATTTCTTGCGGCCGATGCGGTCGCCGATATGACCGAACACGATGCCGCCCAACGGCCGCGCAAAAAAGCCGACGGCGAAGGTGCCGAACGCGGCCATGGTGCTGAACAATTTATCGTCGGAGGGGAAGAACAGTTGACCGAACACCAGCGCTGCAGCGGTGGCATAGATGTAAAAGTCGTACCACTCGATCATGGTGCCGATAAAGGCGGCGGCCGCAGCACGGCGAGGCTGCGGCGAAGCGGAAGGCTTCATGGGGCTGGCTCCTTTGTTTATTTTTTTGGCAGGAGAAAGTCAAACCGGTGCGCTCTGGTGGCGCTCGTTAAACCCGATTTTTCGGCCAGGGGCTATGATTAGTCAATTTTCTATTTATTATCTTGATTATAAGAACTGCTTATATCGAGCGCCGCCATGCCCGAATTCCGCCGCGATATTCACCCTCTGCTCAATGACCGCCTGGACTGGAACCTGCTGCGCACCTTCCGCGTGATCGGCCAGGAACTGAGCATCAGCCGCGCCGCCGCCCGCCTGCATCTGACGCAACCGGCCATCAGCCAGGCGCTCAAGCGCCTGGAAGAACAGCTGGATTGCCAGCTCATCCTGCGCCGTGGCCCGCGCTTCGTGCTCACCGAAGCCGGTGAGCAGATCTTCGCCATTGCCGGAGAGATGTACGGCCAGGTCTCGCAGATGAGCAACGCCCTGCAAAAGCCGGGTGATGAAGTGATCGGCAAAGTGCGCTTGCTGATGATCAGCCGGATTAATTCCGACACTTTCGATGACTTTCTCGCGGGTTTTCATCGCGAACATCCACGGGTCGATCTGGAAGTAGAAGTGATGCGCAGCTCCGACATTGTCGCCGCGCTGCTGGAAAAAACCGCGACCCTGGGGCTCAGCCTCAATCGCCGGCCACAACCGCGCCTGGAACAGCATCTGTTTCTGCGTCAGCGTTATGCGTTCTTTTGTGGAAAACACCACCCATTGTTCGGACGCACAGGGTTAGTCGAAGGGGATCTGCAATCGGAGAATTTCGTGAGTTTTACCAGCGACCAGATTGGCGGCATGTTGTCGCCGCTGACTATTTTCCGTGATCAGCAAGGGTTTGGCGGGCGGATCGTAGCGTCATCCTCCAGCCTGGAAGAAGTGCGGCGATTGGTCATCGCCGGGTTTGGCTTGGGCTGTTTACCCACTCATGTGGTGGCGGACGATGTGGAGCGCGGGCTGCTGTGGCGGTTGCCGCCGGATGAGGGGATTGCGGATGTGGATATTCATCTGTTGTGGAACCGGGAGCAGAAGATGAGTCGGGCGGAGGGGGTGTTTATTGAGTGTCTTCTGGAGCGGTTGGCCGAAAAATGATTGCTCACATCGATAGCACTGATGATTACTATCGAAACGAGCGCCTGAACGATTGCCGACACTGATTCCTATAATCGCCCCACATTCCCTCCTCGCCTGGCTTCAGGCGACATTCCTCCCGGAACCCAATCCCATGCCAAGCGCGAGCCAGGCCCCTAGCGGGCATCCTGAACATAATCAACAAAGCGTCAAACAGCAGTGGTTGGCGATTCTTTCGGTCGCCGTGGGTGCCTTTGCCCTGGTGACCAGTGAGTTCCTACCGGTGGGCGTACTCAACGACGTCGCCAGCGATTTGGGCATCAGTGCCGGTCACGCCGGATTGATGGTGACATTGCCCGGCATCATGGCTGCCCTCGCCGCGCCGTTTCTGTCGGTCAGCATTGGCGCCATGGACCGTCGTTACTTGCTGATCGGCCTGACATTGGTGATGATCATCGCCAACTTGGTGGTGGCCTTCGCTAATGATTTCAGCCTGCTGCTGTTCGGCCGCGTATTGCTCGGCATCAGCATCGGCGGCTTCTGGGCCACGGCCATTGCCCTCAGCGGGCGGCTGGCGCCCAAGGGCGTGGGCGTAGCAAAGGCCACCTCGATCATCATGATGGGCGTGACCCTGGCCACCGTTCTGGGCGTGCCTGTGGGTACCTGGCTCAGCGGCCTGATGGGCTGGCGGATGACCTTCCTGGTCACGGCGTTGGTGGGCATTCCGGTGCTGTTGGCGCAAATCTTCCTGCTGCCGCGACTCACCCCTGAGAAAGCCATTCAGATCCGTGACCTGCCAGCTTTGTTTATCAACCCACAAGCGCGGGTCGGGTTGATCGCCGTACTGCTGATCGGCCTGGCGCACTTTGCTGCGTATACCTATGTCGCGCCGTTCTTTAAACACAGCTCCGGCTTCGACGGGCCAACGATTGGCTCATTGTTGCTGCTGTATGGCGTGGCGGGCGTGCTGGGCAATGTGTTCGCCGGCTTCGCCGCCAACCGCAGCGTACGCAACACCCTGCTGCTGGTCGCGCTGATGATCGGTACCAGCACTGCACTGTTCCCCTACTTCGCCACCGGTATGACAGGCGCCGTGGTGCTGATCGCGCTCTGGGGCTTTGCCTTTGGCGCCTTCCCGGCCTGCGCCAGTATCTGGATGTTCGTGGTAGCGCCCAAGGATGTGGAGCGAGGCATGCCGCTGTTCGTGGCGCTGTTTCAGGTGATCATTGCCCTGGGCTCGTTCTTTGGTGGGCGGATCGTCGACCAAATGGGCAGCTCGGTGTTGTTGAGCCTGGCCACTGTGTTGGTGGGGTTGGGGTTTGCGACCGTGCTGGTGTTGGGCCGCAAGGTGAGCAACAGCTTGGTGGCGCAGCCTGCCTGACCGAGTTGCAGCCAAAAAAAAGCCTGCTGAGCGTTGAGTTCAGCAGGCTTTTTTCGTTTCCGGAGCAGGTGTTTATTGGGCCGTGGGGAAATCACGCTCGAGGACAGCGTCCACCAGGGCTTGCGCGTTCTCAATCAATTGAGCCAGGGCCATGATCACGGGTGACTGCGTGCTGACTGGATCTTCGGCGCATTGGTAAGCGGTTTGCAGGGCGGATGACAGGATTTCGGTGGCGTTTGTGAGGGCTTCTTCGGTGCCAACGTCAGCGCCTACATGGAATATTTTACGAGGGGAAAATTCGGAATCAGAATCGAGATTGCTCATTGTGTAGCTCCTGTATGCAATGGGAACTGCCACATCCCGCTGTCAAACAGGATCAGGTGGCAGCTGTGCGCGGGTTGACAGACCGGTATACAGGACCCGGCGCACCCGAAGATGCCCCACGCACAGCCGCCATAAAACGACGTCACAGCAGAAACGCTGTAATCGCATGGAGGACGTACACCTGTAAATCAGTCTGTCAAAACTGGTCGCCATGAGGACGACGGCGGAAGGTTAGCGCCCTACCCCAGCCAACGCAACCCTGCCCGAAAACTGCCGCCTCCGCATAACGTAAGCACCTGTTTCGGAAAAGCTTGGTAACCAGAATGCCCACAGGGAACCTTGTGCGCATAAGCCTCTGAGCTAGCCTGAAAAAGGTCGCCGCCGGGGCGGCATACTGTCAAGGGTGCTTATATGCCAACAAGATATCGCGATGCGGTCACAGGTGAATACGTAACAGAGCAAGAGGCGAAGAAAAGACCAAGAGAAACGGTGAAAGAAACCGATAAAAAGCGCCCGGCAAAGCCGACGAGCAAAAAGTAGGATCAACAGATGAGAGCGATTGCCGTATGTCTAGACAGACTTGCCAATGAAACCCGATTGCTCCAATGTAATGACCAACGTCATTACACAAGGAGCTATCCCTTGGCATCTATCAACATCCGTATCGATGACGACCTGAAAACTCGCGCCTACCTGGAGCTGGAGAAACTCGGTGTCACCCCTTCCGAACTGATACGCCAGGCGCTGCAATATGTTGCCGAGCGCGGCCAGTTGCCATTTAAGCCTGTGCTGATGACTGAAGAGGATGAAGCCTTGATGGCGACCGTACGTGAGCGTCTTGCATCGCCTCAACGCGTGAAGGTTTCTTTGGATGACCTATAGCCTTGATTTTGATGCGCGTGCATTGAAGGAATGGCAAAAGCTCGGTGACACCCCGTCAGCAACTCAAAAAGAAGCTAGTCGAAATCCTGAACAACCCACGTATTGAAGCTAATCGCCTCCATAGCCTGCCTGACTGCTACAAGATCAAACTGCGTAGTAGCGAGTACAGGCTGGTGTATCAAGTGATCGATCAGGAAATTACGGTGTTCGTGGTCGCCGTTGATAAACGTGAGCGTGATCAGGCTTATCGCAAAGCGTCTGAGCGCCTTGAACAGCGCTAGGCAGGACTAAAACAAATCCCTGAAACAGCCATTAATAACGGCCGGAAACGAAAAAGCCCCGCAGCTTATTCAGCTGCGGGGCTTTTTTCTATGTAATGGCGGAGAGATAGGGACTTTCCGAACCAACCCATCAACCCCTTTAAAATCAAGGCTTACAAGGCTTTCAGGCGATTTTGCTACAAATTTTTGCTACAAATTCAGACCAAAACCAGCTACCTTTTTCGGCATCCCAATCCAACGATCAGTGACGAAAATGGCAAGCGAAAACCTCGTTTTACGGTCAGGCACTTGGCACGTCCGCCTAAGCATCCCGAAGGACGTTCGCCACGTCCTGAACCGAAGCGAGTTCACCGAATCGCTCAAAACCGGCAGCAAGCCAGAAGCTCAGGTAAAGAAATTGGCGTTCCTACACGTATGGAAACAGGCCATAGCGAACGCTCGGCTACGCATTGCAGGGCCAACCCCCGACCACCTGCCAGAAACCTCGTTTAGCGTTTCCCAGATGATTCAGACAAGCCAGCAAGACGGGCTACTAAGCCTTGTCATGGCTAAAAATTCCGATGACGTAGACCCGAGGTTCAGCCGGGAAAGCTTGGACGAACTCGGAAGTTACATCATCGACGTAATTTTGCATGGTCAGAAATGGAAAAGCCCCAAGGAAGCGTTTGAAGCCAATTTCGACCTATACGGCCAAAAACCTTTCAGCGAATACCAAGCTTTCAAAGAAAAATGGTATGAATTGGGTGAAAATATTCCGCTCGAACGAAAAATTGAGCGATTTAATGACTACATCCGCCTACAAAAAATCGTAGAACATTACGAGATCACCGCAGGGCAAACCATCAGCGTCAGCAGCATTGAAGAAATTAAATCAATTCTCGACAACCCCACCAACTACAAAATCAAGTCCCCCATTACAACTAATAGAATCGCCTCATTTGAAGCCTATCAGACCAAGACCAAGGGCATTATTCAAAAGACAGTAGACACGCAGGCAAATCGCTTGAAATTGATGAATGCTTGGCTTGAGACAGAGCAACGCGACCTCAACCACGAAAGCATTGCCAGCTATCTCGATACGCTCAACCTTTCCATTAAGACTAAAAAGCAATATCTTTTCGCCGGGTCAAGTTTTTGGAAATGGGCCATTAAGCACGACGATAATTTTAAAAAACTGCACCGCGACCAGCAATCCCCCTTTGAAAAGCATGATTTCCCAGTCAACCGTAGCAAAAGGAACGATGGTTCAATGGAAAGGAAGGCATTCACACCAGAAGACGTTACAAAGCTTTATGACGCTGCAAAAGCCACCAAAAACCGTGAAACACTCACCGACCTTATACTATTAGGTGCTTACACCGGGGCACGCATTGAAGAGCTTTGCCAGCTTCAAGCCCAAGACATAGTGACCGAGGAAGGCATTCAATGCTTCTACTTCTATGATGGAAAAACCGCCGCCAGCGAACGACATACGCCGATACACCCAGCCATAAAAGAAACCGTGGAAAAGTTGATCCGTAATTCAAAAGACGGTTTCTTGATTAGCTCACCAGCAGGAAATAAATACGGAAACCGATCCGACGCACTCAGCAAACAATTTGGCAGATTAAAAACCACTCTTGAATATAACAGCCAATACGTTTTCCATAGCTTCCGCAAGACCGTTATCACGCAATTACAACGTGCAGACGTGCCCGGAATACTCATTGCCTCAATCGTCGGACATGAGACCGGAACCGTCACATTTGACGTATACAGTGCAGGGCCAAGCCCGAAGCAAAAACACGATGCAATATCAAAACTAAAATACAAGCTAAAAATCTAAAATCGCAAGCGTTACACGTTAAAGATCAGAACAATAATCAAAGGTTCCTAAGCTCTTACCCACCAGAAGAGCTTTTGACCTTTTCTAAACGACCATCTTTTTTACAAATCGTCTCGCATAATGCACGCCCCTGCACACGCCTCATGTGTACGCACGCACACGCCTGCGTCTTTAGTTATCAATATATAGATATCAAATATATTAGATAACAATAATAAAGATTACTACACCGCACGCACACATACGCAAGCACAAACAGCCTACAAATTTGATTAAAAATTAATCCATGGTAAATTACAAATAAGGGAAATGAGCAAAGCGACATGAAGCATTTATCAACCCTTTGGTTACTACTTCACACTTTTGCTTCGCAAAAGATGAGAAGTAGTAACGTCGGGCCAAAGGGTGCCCCTTTGGATACCCAAGAGCAAAGCAAAAGCATCTCGCTGAAATTTAGGAGTAAAAAAAAAAACAACAACTACTGAGGGTTAAATGAGCAATGAAATCAAAAGCACAACCATGCTATATAAGAGGCTTAACTTTTCAGTCTCTACAATTAAAAAACTAGACAAATCCTTAAAGCATTCCTTGCGTGTTCACAGCAAAGAAGAAAAGAAAATACAATGGGACGAAGACCTATCCCATAACAACATATTCATAATTAACGGCAATCGCGTCTCGATGAATGAGGCGTCCGCCTTGTCATTCATTAAAGACACGCTAACACCCTTTCATCTGGTCAATAGAAGCAAAGAGCAGAGAAAAGAAGACGTAGAAACTAAAGGCAAATATAAATACAAAATCAAGAAAATCATTAAAGATGAGGTAGGCCAACCCATAGCCGCCTATCTTGATGATCTGATCGAGCGTGGCGATTACATCGACGGCGAACAGGTCAAAGAAGATTTTGAAGCCTTCGAGGTCAGCAGGAAGGCCCAGAAGCTCAAAAGCGTCCAAAACTACATAGACCTACACAACACTATCACCCAAGCAGAAAAACCACTGGATGGCCGTAAAACGGTTATCCAAGAGGCTTTCTTTAAATTCCCCATGCACAACCAAGTAGATCTACCGCCTGAATTTTACGTTTCTGCAATTCAGGACTTCTACGCCAAATATTTTCCCGACTATAACGTCCTATTGACGGTTTACCATGGCGATGAATTAGAGGGAGGTAAAAAGAAGGTTGGCGACCACCCTCATATCTTTATCGACTGTAAAAACAAAAGAACCGGGGAATATGACCTGACAGAACAGCAAGCGGTGCTTGCCAACAAAGTCATTAAACATCTTGAATTCTTCAAGGATTACACGCCTGTAAACACCAAGCAACAGACATATCAGGAGAGCCAAATAATAGGCGAAGCGTTGCAGGAGCTATTTTACAAGCACATCAACAAAAAATTTAAAACAGAAAACATACCACTTGAAGCTAATAGATTGGAACAAACCCAAGAAAACCTTGAGCTTAGAAAGAAAATCAGGCTTGAAAGTAAGAAAGCCAAAGAAGATAGGGCATTTAACCTTTATACAATGCGACAAGAGCAACTTGAAGACAAACAAAATAAACTTGAGGAAGTCTCAATAGAAATCGAGAATAAGCAACAAACAAAAGGCACGATTGACCAAGAAATACGCCAAGGCCAACAAATCAGCCTTAATTTAAAAATTAAGATTGAAAAGGCCGAAACACATTGGAGCAAAAGGCTCGCCCAGTTTGAAAGCAAAATCAAAGAAAACACGACAATCCTTAGCACCATCACGCAAAAACGAACAGATATTCAGCGAGACATTACACAGCTACAAAACAAAAAAGTTGAGTTAGGGAAAAACTTTAAAGCAGAAAAAGATAAATTACAAAAAAATCTAAATAATTTAAAAGGAAAAGTGACAGCCGAATCCGCAAAGCACAAAAGAATTAAGCAAGCTATAACGATACTTGACCAAAAACTAGAACCACTAATCCATAAATTTGACGTAAAGGTGGACAAGGTACTACATGCCAAACGAATGCACGAGGACACCGATACCCTGTATCAAGAAATGAAAGAAAACATCTTACAAACCGCTAAATACATGGGAAAAGAAAAGCGACACGACTATCTATGGTCTGTAAAAGAACAGCTTGAAGAGAAAGGACTAGACCCCAACAAGGTTGCATTTGGCTTTAAAGAAAAAGTTCAGCTATTCGTATCTGACAAGTTTACCAACACGCAAATAATAGAATTTGACAGAGAAGAAGCCGAGCAGGCGAAACAGGCAAGAAAGAGAAGACTTTTAAAACCTAAGCCCCCAAGCCCGTTTCAAGACCCTTATGACCCTTATCAATAGCCAAACCCACTCAATAAAAAACCCGCAGCAATGCGGGCTTTTTATTTCAGTCAAATCTAAATTTGCTGGCTTCTAAATACTCTTCAACTTGGTCAAAGGCAAACCAATACCGTTTTAATCCTTCAGCCACTTTCCCAGTGGTATTAGATCCCGCAAACGGGTCAAGCACCACATCACCGGGATCGGTAAGAAGCTTGATAAAAAACTCAGGCAAAGCAGCCGGAAAGCGTGCAGGGTGTATTTTAATCCCCGCTTCCTTACATCTTTTCGTGTAAGAATCGTTAGCCGAATTATTTCCGAATTTCAACAAGTCAGTTGGCGTATCATCGTCAATCATATTTGGTGGTATGGAGCCGCCAGCGTGAACTTTATCGAAGGAGTCACGGATAGCGTGCCCAGATGGCCTAGTAGTAGTTTTAACGCCTTTCTTGTTCAATCTAAGCATATCGTCACTGTATGGACGTAAGGCGTTCCTATTATTTGCCTTGGGCCATGGAGTTTTTGATAGCCACCAAACGTATTCAACGGAGTCTTTAATTCGTATACGGCGAACAGTAACCCATTCCGCAGGAACTGGCATTTTTGCGGGATTATACCAGAAGCACTCTTGTGCAAGGTAGAAACCGACAGTTTCAACCAATTCGATCAAAAGCTTGTAATGATAAATCGAGCGTGTTGGCTCGCCTTTATTGTAACTACCGCCAATGTTAAGGACAAAACTACCATCATCGGTAAGGATTCTGGCTACTTCCTTAGCAAACGGGATAAACCATTCATTGTAATCGGCTTTATCTTTGTTTCCGTAAGCTTTCTTAAAATGCAAAGCATAAGGGGGAGACGTGACCACAAGATTAACCGACCCGGTTTTTATGCTTTTCAGGTAATCCAATGAATCCCCGAGATATGCCTCTCCCCGGTCGGTGGAATAGAAAGGATTAGAAAAGCCATTCTCAAAAATATTAGGAATGGCCAATTTTTCAGTTTCTTCAACTGCAAGGGTAAGTTGTTCAGTCATTCTGGCCGTGATCTAATAGAGGATTTTCGAGGATATGGCGAGCCAAATCCTACCACACGGCAAGGTTAAGTTAATGGGTTGTCAATGTCAACCAATTTAGACGAATGGGTCTCACAGGCAGACGCGGCAAGGCTCAGAGGCGTTACCAGACAAGCCATAGGCCGACTGATCAAGCGGGGACGAGTCCGCACCCTGACCGTAGCCGGGTATGTCCTCGTCTCTCGTGAGGACGTTATGAATTTCCAGCCGGAGAAGGCTGGACGCCCAAAGGTAGCCAAGGAGCAGTGAATGATCGAGTTACGGCAACGTCTATCCGAACTCAGCAACGAGGAACGGGAAGAAATTTTCAAATACCTCCGTAGTGAGATAAAAATACATACTCTGGAGGATGAGTTTAACGCACAGGCGGAAGTCATACTGGAAGCCATTTCACGCGGCTCAGATCTTACCAAGCGAGGAATCCGGGGGATTATTGCAGAAGCGAGTTTCAAAGTTGAAGTTCTGGATAAACTAACAGGCTGGCAAGACATCACGCCGCCCGGCGACCTCCCGTTCGACTTTAAAATTTCCGATACCATTGGAAACATTGGTATTCAGGTAAAGATGCAGCGTAAGAAAGAACAGCGACCTATGATGGCAAATGAAGGCTATCGAGTCCTTTCCCCCGAAAAATATGTTGTTGAAACTCAAAAGACACGAGGCGGTAAAAAAGGCGAGGAAAACACCCGACCATACCGCTTTGGAGAGTTTGACCTTCTGGCGGTATCTATGCATCCGGCTACGAATGACTGGAGCCAATTCCGCTACACCGTAGCATCTTGGCTACTCCCAGACTTTAAGGACGCAAGCTGTATTTTGAAATTCCAACCCGTACCATTACATAGGGATGATGAGTGGACGGATTCGCTCGAAGAGTGCATTGAATGGTATAGGTCTGGCCGACAGCATACTATTAGCCAGTAATTATCCAGTCCAAAACACTAAAAGCCCGCAAACAAGCGGGCTTTTTTACCGTCCAAGTTTGACAAAGCTCGAAAGTATGGCAACTTGAAAGGAGCAGAAAAAGAAAACCACCTTGGGGAAGGTGGCGAAGGATACTACAATAAAATTTTAAAAATTCTAATCAACACAACCATTTAACCATCATAAAAATTATTGTCAAGTCATCTCCCAAGGTTTTCTTTTTCTAAATTAATAATTAGAAGAGGAATATATGGGATGCGTAAAACTATTTGAGGACTACTTACCAAAGAGACCTTATCACACCGATGATTTAATCAGCGGCTTAAAAATCAACAAAAAAGAAAAAGCGAAACTTGCAAGGCTTATTCAGCCGAATGGCCCTACCCATAGATATTGGATGGTGTTTGACTTAGACCGTACCGATGCTGGTATGCACTGGGATACCGTAGGGGCACCACCTCCGAACCTAATCGCTCGAAATCCGGCCAATGGGCACGCTCATTTACTCTACTTGCTACAAACCCCTGTCCGAACCGCTATGGACGGCAAAACCGCCCCTTTACGCTACGCTGCAGCCGTTGAGGCGGGCTTACGTAGTCGCCTTGGAGCAGACAGAGGCTACAGCGGCCTGATCTGTAAGAACCCCATAAATCCCCACTGGATAGTGACCCAATGGCAGGCCGATCCATACACATTGGACGACTTGGCCGACTACGTTGATTTAACGCCGGAAAAGGCCAAACAGAAGCCCGTAGAGGATTACGGCTTGGGTCGCAACTGTATGCTTTTCGATGAGTTAAGGGCGTGGGCATACAAAGCCATCCGCCAAGGCTGGCCCGACTACAACCAATGGCTAAACGCTTGCCTAGACCGTGCCACAGGCTACAACGTCAATTTCTCCACACCCTTGGACATATCCGAGGTTAAACATACGGCAAAGAGCGTAGCCAAGTGGACGCATAGAAACTTTAACCGTGGAACCTTTGACGATTATGTCGCCAGAACTCACACAAGCAGAATACAGGCAATAAGAGGCAAGAAAGGCGGAAAAGCAAAAGGTAAAACCAAGAGAGAACGAGGCATTATCTTGCTTGAAGCCGGGGCGTCTATTCAGCAAGTCATGAAGGAGTTAAATGTAAGCAGAGCGACAGCATACAACTGGAGAGTGACTCCGTAACATTATAATCTGTCTAAATAGCCTATATCAGATAATAGCACCCGGTGAGGGTGTTTCTTCTTCCTTTCCCGCCCAACCCCTCCCTTTCCTCCCCGTC